>JANNKM010000317.1:0-3672 GCA_031396305.1 Rhizobacter sp. | reverse complement strand
GCTCGGAAATCCTCGTCCGTTGCCTCCAAGCCGAGGGCGTCAAGTTCCTCTGGGGCTACCCCGGCGGCGCGGTGCTCTACATCTACGACGCGCTGTACAAGCAAGACAGCATCGAGCATGTGTTGGTGCGCCACGAACAGGCCGCCGTTCACGCAGCCGATGGCTATGCGCGTGCCACGGGCGAGGTCGGCGTCGCGCTCGTGACTTCCGGCCCAGGTGTCACGAACGCCGTGACCGGCATCGCCACCGCCTACATGGACTCGATCCCGATGGTGATCCTCACCGGCCAAGTGCCCACGCCGGCGATCGGCCTGGATGCATTCCAGGAATGCGACACCGTCGGCATCACACGTCCGATCGTCAAACACAACTTCCTCGTCAAGGATGTTCGCGATCTGGCGTTGACGATGAAGAAGGCGTTTCACATCGCGCGCAGCGGTCGCCCCGGGCCGGTGGTCGTTGACATCCCGAAAGACATTTCACTCAAGACGACGCCGTACAACTACCCGGCGACGCTGGAAATGCGCTCCTACAACCCGGTGCGCAAAGGCCACGGTGGCCAGATCCGCAAGGCCGTGCAGTTGCTGTTGACCGCCAAGCGACCCTATATCTACACCGGCGGCGGCGTGATTCTTGGCAATGCATGTGCCGAGTTGCGCCAGTTGGTCGATCTGCTCGGCTACCCGTGCACGAACACACTCATGGGTCTGGGCGCGTTCCCGGCCAGCGACCCAAGGTTCCTCGGGATGCTCGGCATGCATGGCACATACGAGGCCAACATGACGATGCAGAATTGCGACGTACTGATCGCCGTCGGTGCGCGCTTCGACGACCGCGTGATTGGCAACCCGAAGCACTTTGCGGCGGTTGAGCGCAAGATCATTCACATCGACATCGACCCGTCGTCGATTTCGAAGCGCGTCAAGGTCGACATCCCGATCGTTGGCGACGTGAAGGATGTCCTCCAGGAATTGGTGGCGCAGATCAAGGACAGCCCCACCAAGCCCGATGGCGCGGCGCTTGCCGCGTGGTGGCGCCAGATCAACGATTGGCGTAAGCAGAACTGCCTGACCTACAAGAACAGCACCGAAGTCATCAAGCCGCAGTTCGTCGTCGAAAAACTCTGGGAGCTGACGAAGGGAACCGACGCCTACATCACGTCCGACGTCGGGCAGCACCAGATGTGGGCGGCGCAGTACTACCGCTTCGAAGAACCGAGGCGCTGGATCAACTCGGGCGGCCTGGGAACGATGGGCGTGGGCCTGCCGTATGCAATGGGCATCAAGCTCGCCAAGCCGCAGGCCGACGTGTTTTGCGTGACTGGCGAAGGCTCGATCCAGATGTGCATTCAGGAGCTGTCGACCTGCCTGCAATACAAGACGCCGGTGAAGATCGTCTCGCTGAACAACCGCTATCTCGGCATGGTGCGGCAGTGGCAGCAGATCGACTATGGCGGCCGCTACTCACACAGCTACATGGATGCGCTGCCCGACTTCGTGAAACTGGCCGAAGCCTATGGGCACGTCGGAATTCTGGTCGAGAAGCCGGCAGACGTGGAGGCGGCATTGCGTGAAGCGATCCGGCTCAAGGATCGAACCGTGTTCCTGGATATTCGCACCGACCCGACCGAAAACGTCTGGCCGATGGTCAAGGCCGGCCAGGGCATCACGGAGATGCTGTTGGGCTCTGAAGATCTGTAAGTAACCCGCGGGGAGCGGCCAGCTGGGAGCTACCGCACCCGGCGAGGCCGCCTTCTCGCAACTTGACACCCCAGCCTCGCCTCTCAATGAAATTCTCTCAGCGACTCGGTGTCGCCAAGGTCCGCAGGTTACCGCCGGTGGACACGCAGGGCGCACTGAACCGAAACCATGAAACACATCATTGCACTGCTCCTTGAAAATGAACCGGGAGCCTTGTCGCGCGTCGTGGGCCTGTTTTCCGCCCGTGGTTACAACATTGAAAGCCTGACGGTTGCCCCTACCGAAGACGCGTCGTTGTCGCGCATGACGATCGTGACCACGGGTTCGGACGAAGTCATCGAGCAGATCACGAAACACCTGAACCGGCTCATCGAAGTTATCAAGGTCGTCGATTTGACCGAGGGCGCATTCACTGAACGCGAACTGATGCTGATCAAGGTGCGCGCTGTGGGCAAGGAGCGCGAAGAAATGAAGCGCATGGCCGACATCTTTCGTGGCCGCATCATCGACGTGACGGAGAAGAGCTACACGGTCGAACTGACCGGCGATGCCGGCAAGCTCGACGCCTTCTTGGAGGCGATCGACCGCACGGCGATTCTGGAAACCGTGCGCACCGGCACCAGCGGGATCGGTCGCGGCGAGCGCATCCTGCGCGTTTAGTACCGAGTCCCGCTGAGTGACGTCTATCATCGAAAGTTGAAGGAGCAAGTGATGAAGGTTTATTACGACAAGGATGCAGACCTGAGTTTGGTCAAGGGCAAGAACGTGACGATCGTCGGCTACGGTTCGCAGGGGCACGCTCATGCGCAGAACCTGAACGACAGCGGCGTCAAGGTGACGGTTGGCTTGCGCCGCGGTGGAGCGTCGTGGAACAAGGCGGAAAAGGCCGGACTGCGCGTTGCCGAAGTGGCCGAGGCCGTGAAGAAGGCAGACGTCGTGATGATGCTGTTGCCCGACGAGCAGATTGCCGCCGTGTACACGAACGATGTCGAGCCGAACATGAAGCAGGGCGCATCGCTCGCCTTCGCCCACGGTTTCAACGTGCACTACGGGCAGGTGGTGCCGCGCGATGACCTCGACGTCTGGATGGTCGCGCCCAAGGCGCCGGGGCACACTGTGCGCAACACCTACACCCAGGGTGGCGGTGTGCCGCACCTGGTCGCGGTGCATGCCGACAAGAGCGGCAAGGCGCGTGACCTGGCGTTGAGCTACGCGGCGGCCAATGGCGGCGGCAAGGCCGGCATCATCGAAACCAACTTCCGCGAAGAGACCGAGACCGACTTGTTCGGCGAGCAGGCGGTTCTGTGCGGTGGTACGGTCGAACTGATCAAGGCGGGATTCGAAACGCTGGTGGAAGCCGGCTACGCGCCCGAGATGGCCTACTTCGAGTGCCTGCACGAGTTGAAGTTGATCGTCGACCTCATCTACGAGGGTGGCATCGCGAACATGAACTACTCGATCTCGAACAACGCAGAGTACGGCGAGTACGTGAGCGGCCCGAAGATCGTGAACGAGCAGACCAAGGACACGATGCGGCGCATGCTCAAGGACATCCAGACCGGTGAGTACGCGAAAAGTTTCATCCTCGAAAACCGTGCCGGTGCACCGACGCTTCTGTCGCGTCGGCGTCTGATGGGCGAGCACCAGATCGAGGTGGTTGGCGAAAAGCTGCGCGCGATGATGCCCTGGATCAAGGCGAACAAGCTCGTCGACAAGAGCCGCAACTGACGCGCTATTCCATCGCGACCATGGCCGAAGACCCGCGCGACGCACTGGACGACTCGGCGCAGCCGGCCAATGCGCCACTGCGGCCGAAGCGCAAGGGCCTGTACGTCCTGCCCAATGCGATCTCGCTGGCGGCATTGTTCGCCAGCTTCTATGCGATCGTGATGGCGATGAATGGCCGCTTCGAGCTGTCGGCCTATGGCATCTTCAGCGCCGCGGTGCTCGACAGCCTCGACGGTCGCGTCGC
>JANNKM010000301.1:0-1754 GCA_031396305.1 Rhizobacter sp. | reverse complement strand
GGGTGGGGTGGCCGGTTGGTGCTGTAGCCGGGGGTTCGGGGGTATCCCTGCTGTTTGATTGCCACCCCGCCCCACGCCGGGATCCACCCTTTGCCGCGCTCACCGTCCTGGATCGCGGCGTTCGCCGGGATGACAAGTGGTTGTATCGAACGATCCGGGCTTGCGACACCGCCTCGCCGACATCGGGCACCCAACCGCCGCCCAGCGCCTTGTACAGGCGCACATGGTCGGCACTCAGGTCGGCTCGCGCACCGGCCAGGCTGTCTTGCGTACTCAGCTGGCTGCGTTGCGTGTCGAGCACCACCTGGAAGTCGATGAGGCCGCTGCTGAAGCGTTGGCGCGCGAGCTCGGCGGCGTTGCTCGACGCTTGCGCCGCCTGTTCCAGGCGCGCGACGCGTTCGCGGTCGCCGCGCAGCGCGACAAGCGCGTCTTCAACGTCTTTCAACGCCGTCAGTACGGCGGCCTGATACGCCAGTTGCGCCTGTTCAAACGCGGCCTGTTGCGCACGCAGCTGCGCGTTGCCGGCGCCGCCGTCGAACAGCGGCATCGTCACGCCGGCGAGCAGCGCCGCGGCGAAAGCGCCGCCGGAGGTCAACGAGCCGAGCGTGAGTGCATTCAAGCCGATTGAGCCGCTCAGCTTGAAACTCGGTTGGCGCGCGGCATCGGCCTGCGCGACGCGGCCGGATGCCGCGCGCATCTGGTACTCGGCGGCGCGCACGTCGGGCCGCTGGCGCAGGGTTTCGGCGGGCAGGCTCAGCGCAAGGTCGGGCGCCGCCTGCGGCAACGGCCCCGGCGTTGCCAGTACGCCCGCCAACGATGCGGGCGGCTGCCCCGTCAGCACCGCGAGCGCATGACGCGTCTGCGCGATCGTGGTCTGCAGCACGGGCAACTGGGCGCGCGTTTGCTCCACCGCGGCGCGCGCCTGCTGGGCTTCGAGGTCGGTGACGAGCCCGGCCTGTTGCCGCCATTGCGTGAGTTGCAGCGTCTCTTGCTGCCCGGCCAAGTTGGCGTCGGCGATGAGCAGCCGCGCCTGCGCGCTGCGCAGTGTGATGTAGGCGAGTGCCACTTCGGCGGCGATCGACACCTGCACGTCACCCAGGCTCGCGGCGCTTGCGAGCAAGGTGGCTTCGCTCGTCTGCAGAGCACTGCGGTTCGCGCCGAACAGGTCAAGCTCCCAACTCGCGTCGATACCGACGTTGAAATTGTTGCGGGCGCTGTTGTCCCCGGATTTACTGCGCTGCGCGGAGGCCGAGCCGCCCACATCGGGCAAGAGGGCCGCGCCGGAGACGTCACGCAGGGCGCGCGCCTGGCTCAGCGCCGCGTGCGCGCTGCGCACGCTGGTATTGACCTGCAGGGCCTGCGCGACGAGACTGGCGAGCAGCGCATCGTCGAACCGCTGCCACCACTGCGCGAGCGATGCGGCACCTGTCGGCGCGGCGTTCTCACCGCCCGACCAGACGAGCGGCACGTCGATCGCCGACGGCGCGGCGCCGGGGGCGGTGCGTGGCGCCGTCGCCGCGCACCCGCCGAGCAGGATCAGCGCGGCGGCGGCGGCCGCCACGGCGCGCCCGTTCGGCCACGACTCGACCCTCACCCCGACCCTCTCCCGCAGGCGGGCGAGGAAGCGGCAGCAAAGTGACGTCGGGGGAAGGGCGACACCGGCTCCCATGTACGTCATCCCGGCGAACGCCGGGATCCACCCTTTGCCGATCTCCACCGCCCTGGATCCCGGCTTTCGCCGGGATGACAGTTGC
>JANNKM010000276.1:0-25980 GCA_031396305.1 Rhizobacter sp. | reverse complement strand
CGTCGCGAGCCATTTCCACAGCTGCGGCCAGATCGCGGCGTCCATCGGGTCGGCAGCGACATCAGACAGGGTCATGTGCGGATGGCTCAGGCCCGTCAGTTCGCGTAGTGCAAACGGGCCCCATTCGCGGCGCACCAGTTGCAACGGCCACACCGCCACGAGCTGGCCCGCGCGGCGCACCGTGACCCAGCGCAGGGTCTTCGAATCACCGGTGAGGCATTGCAGATAACCGCCCGCCCACTGCGGGCACTGGACAAAGCTCAAGGCGGACAGCCGATTGGCGAGGATCTGCCATTCATCGCGCAGCTCGGCAAAGCCTTGCGCGCCTTGCGACACGGCGAAGGCCAAAGATAGGTCTGGAGGCGACACGATTGGATGGGTGCATTCTGGAGCGTTTGAGTTTAGTGGTGGCTCACCGGGATGCTCACCCCTTGAATGAGGCCCTCAGCCAGCGCGCCGCTCCAGCACCAGCGAACGCCAGCAGCACAGTGCCGCGGCCAGCGCCGCGGCGCTGGCCGCCCAAAACACGGCCGCAAAACCCAAGGCTTCGCTCAGCGCCCCACCCGCCACCCCACCCACCACGCCCGATGCGCCATAGCCGAGCACGGCGTACAGCGCCTGCCCGCGGCCGCGCAAGCGGCCCGGAAAGTGGCGGTTGATGACGGCAATGCACGCCGTGTGCTGCGCGGCAAAGGTGATGGCGTGGGTGAATTGCGTCAACACCAGCACCCAGGCAATGCCGCCGAACAGGGCGACGCCGGCCAGGCGCAGCGCCGTCACGAGGGCGGCCAGCACGAGCCAGCCGTGCATCGTCAAGCCGTGCACCCAGCGGCTCTGGAACCAGAACCACAACACCTCGATCGCCACGCCCACCGCCCAGATCAGGCCGACGGCCGAGTTGCTGTAGCCCAGCGCATCGAGATACAGCGAGAAGAAAGCGTACAGGCTGGTGTGCGCAAGCACCGTGAGGAACACGCCAGCGAAGAACCAGGCGACGACCGGCTCGCGCAGCACCGACAGCGCGCCCTGCGGCGCATCCGCCGCGTGCGGCGGCTCAGCCACGGCGGGCAGCCGCATGACCGCGAGCATCAGACCCGCCAGCAGCGCGACGACGAGCGCCGGAAACCAGGTGACGCCAAGGCCCTCCAATGCGAAGCCGCTGAGCATCACGGCCACCACGAAACCCACCGACCCCCAGACCCGCACCCGGCCATAGCGTCGCGTGTCAAGCGCGCCATCCGGGCTGACGAGTTGCGCCAGCGCCGATTCGCTGATCGGAATCACCGCCGCCGTGCAGACGAACAGCGCCACCGTGATCCAGACCACCCAGCCGGGCTGCGGAACGATCACAAACCCCAACGAACAGAAAAGTGACAGCCCCACCGCCCAGCGCAGCAAGCGGATGCGCTGGCCGCTGTGATCGGCCAGCCAGGCCCAGGCATAGGGGCTGAACAGGCGCGTGGCGCTTTGCAACGACGCGATCGAACCTATCGCCAGCGTGCTGAAGCCCAGGCTGGCGAACCACAGCGGCGCGTAGGTGCTGAACAGGCCGGCGTAAGCGAAGTAGGCGAACGACACGCTACCGAATGAAATCAAGGCGCGGCGTTGCGGCAATTGACTGGCTGTCCTTTGGTTGAGCGCCGCCGCCGGGCGCGGTGGTCGCTGCGCATGTCAGGTCGGCGCGGCGCCGGGAATTGGCGGCACCGCGATGCGCACATCGCCGCATTGCGCACGATGCCGCAGCGCGTGGTCCATCAGCACCAGAGCGAGCATCGCCTCGGCGATCGGCGTCGCACGGATGCCTACGCAGGGGTCGTGGCGGCCGAAGGTCTCGACCGTCGCCGGCTGGCCAGTCAAGTCGATCGAAGAGCGCTCGATGCGAATCGAACTCGTCGGCTTGATGGCAATCTGCACAGCAATATCCTGCCCGGTCGAAATGCCGCCCAGCACACCCCCCGCGTTGTTGCTCCGGAAACCCGCCGGCGACAGTTCGTCGCCATGGACCGATCCGCGCTGGGTGCTGCTTGCAAACCCGGCGCCGATTTCGACGCCCTTCACGGCGTTGATGCCCATCATCGCGTAGGCGATCTCTGCGTCGAGCTTATCGAACAGCGGCTCGCCCAGGCCGACGGGAACGTTGATCGCCTCGATGCGAATGCGCGCGCCCACCGAATCGCCTGCCTTGCGCAGCGCGTCCATCGCGTCTTCCAGCGCGGCGATCTGGCTCACGTTGGGCGCAAAGAAGGGGTTGCTCGGCACATGCTGCCAGCCTTCGAAGGCGATTTCGATCTCGCCCAGCGCCACCATGCCGCCGCGGAACTGCGTGCCGTGTTGCTCGTACAGCCACTTTCGCGCCACCGCGCCGGCGGCGACCATCGGCGCGGTGAGTCGCGCCGAAGCCCGTCCGCCGCCGCGCGGATCGCGCAGGCCGTACTTGCGCCAATACGTGTAGTCGGCGTGGCCCGGTCGAAACGTGTTCAGCAAGTTGCCGTAGTCCTTGCTGCGCTGGTCGGTATTGGGAATCAGCAGGCAGATCGGCGTCCCGGTGGTGCGGCCTTCAAAGGTGCCGGAGAGGATCTGCACCGCGTCGGCTTCATTGCGCTGCGTCACGTGGCGCGACGTCCCCGGGCGGCGCCGGTCGAGCTGCGGCTGGATGTCCGCTTCCGTCAGTGCCATTCCGGGCGGACAGCCGTCGATGACGCAGCCGATCGCCGGGCCGTGGCTCTCGCCGAAATTGGTGACGCGAAACAGTGTGCCTAAGGTGCTGCCGGACATGGGTGCCAAGTGCGCGAGCGTCGGGCGCTACGGGCGGGCGCGGCGCCCCCAGGCCCGCGCATGCGCTGGGAGAGGCGACGATTCTAGGCTGCGCTACCGCCGCGCCCCGGCGCGCCCCACTCAGCCGGACTTTGTATCACCCTGCGGCTCGGCATCGACCGGCCAGTCGCGGATGTAGGCCTTGAGCATGCGATTCTCGAAGTCCTGCCCGTCCACCACCGCCTTGGCGACGTCGTAAAACGAGATCACGCCCATCAGCGTGCCCTGCGTGATGACCGGCATGTAGCGCGCATGGCGGCCCAGCATCATGCGCCGCACTTCGTCGATTTCAGTGTCCGGCGTGCAGGTCAGTGGGCCGTCGTCCATGACACTGCCAACCTGCGACGCCCCCACCGACCCGCCGTTGCGCACAACGGCCTTGATCACCTCGCGGAACGTCAGCATGCCCACCAGTTCGCCGTGGTCCATCACGACGAGCGAGCCGATGTCGTTCTCCGACATCGTCGTCACCGCCTGCGCCAGCGCGTCTTTCGGCGCGACGGTGTAGAGGGTTCCGCCCTTGACGCGCAAGATGTCGCTGACTTTCATGGTTCCCCCAAGCCGGCCGAAGTGAAAACAATATAGCCCACAATGGCCTGCAAAGGCATCCCTCGCAACCCGACGCCCAAGAAAGCGCAGGCAACATGGCCGGATATTCAGACCCCGGATTCGACACCCTGGCACTGCATGCCGGCGCCAGCCCCGACCCCGCCACCGGCGCGCGCGCCGTGCCGATCCACCTCAGCACGTCATTCGTCTTCGAGGACAGCGACCATGCGGCGTCGCTGTTCAACATGGAGCGCGCCGGCCATGTCTACAGCCGGATCTCAAACCCGACGAACGCGGTGCTCGAAGAGCGCATCGCCGCGCTGGAAGGCGGAGTCGGGGCGATTGCCACGGCGAGTGGCCAGGCGGCGTTGCACCTGGCCATTGCGACGCTGGCGGGCGCCGGCTCGCACATCGTCGCCTCGAGTGCGCTGTACGGCGGCTCGCACAACCTGCTGCACTACACGCTGGCGCGGTTCGGCATTTCGACGACGTTCGTCCGGCCGGGGGACATCGACGCCTGGCGCGCCGCGATCCGGCCGAACACGCGGCTGCTGTTCGGCGAGACGCTGGGCAACCCGGGGCTGGACGTGCTCGACATCCCCACCGTCAGCGCGATCGCGCATGAAAGCGGCCTGCCGCTGCTGGTGGACTCCACCTTCACCACGCCGTACCTGATGCAACCGTTCGACCTGGGCGCCGACCTGATCTACCACTCGGCCACCAAGTTCCTGTGCGGTCACGGCACGGTGATCGGCGGGCTGGTGGTGGACTCAGGTCAGTTCGATTGGGACGCCGCGTATGCCAAATTCGGGCGTTTCCCGGAATTGACGCAACCCTATGTGGGCTTTCACGGCATGGTGTTCAGTGAAGAAAGCAGCACCGGAGCGTTCCTGCTGCGCGCGCGCCGCGAGGGGTTGCGCGACTTCGGCGCGTGCATGAGCCCGCACACCGCGTGGCTGATCCTGCAAGGCTTGGAGACGTTGCCGCTGCGCATGGCGCGGCATGTCGAGAACACGCGCCAGGTCGTTTCCTTCCTCGCGGCGCACGCCAAGGTGGCGGCGGTGGCGTATCCGGAGCTCGAAGCGCACCCGGACCACGCGCTGGCAAAGAAACTCCTGCCACGCGGCTGCGGTGCGGTGTTCAGCTTCGACTTGCGCGGCTCACGCGAGCAGGGGCGCGCCTTCATCGAGGCGCTGAAGATCTTTTCGCATCTTGCCAACGTGGGCGACTGCCGATCCCTCGTCATCCACCCAGCCTCGACGACGCACTTCCGCATGGACGACGCGGCGCTCGCCCAGGCCGGCATCACGCCGGGGACGATCCGCCTGTCGATCGGCCTGGAAGACGCCGACGACTTGATCGATGACCTGAAGCGCGCGCTCAAGGTGGCGGAAAAGGCAGGCGCGTCCGGGACGGCAGGTGCGGCGAAGGCGAAAGGCGGTGCCTGATGGACTTGCTCGTGCAAACCCCGCAAGGCAAGGCCAAAGCCTTCGCCTACACCGGCGGCAAGGCGTTCGATGCGCGCCTGCCCTGCATCGTGTTCGTGCACGGCGCATTGCACGACCACAGCGTGTGGACATTGCTCGCGCGCTGGTTCGCGAACCATGGCTACGCCGTGCTCGCGGTCGACCAACCCGGCCACGCGCGCAGCAGCGGCGCGCAGCTGCCCAGCGTCGAAGCGGTGGCGGCCTGGGTGCTGGCGGTGCTGGACGCCGCGGGCGTGGAGCGCGCGGCAGTCGTCGGCCACAGCATGGGCTCGCTCGTCGCGCTGGAAGCTGCCGCGCAGGCGCCGCACCGGATCTCGCATGTCGCGATGATGGCCACGGCCTACCCGATGAAAGTGTCGGAGGCGCTGCTGACCACCGCGCGCGACGACCCCTTCAAGGCGATCGACATGGTGAACGCGTTTTCGCACTCGACCCTCGCCCCCAAGCCGGCCTATCCCGGCCCCGGTGCCTGGGTGCCGGGCGGTTTTCGCGCGTTGATGCGGCGCGTTCATTCAGCGCAGCATGGGACGAACCTGTTTCATCATGATTTCACGCTGTGCGATTCGTATGCCAACGGCATGCAGGCGGCGGCCCAGGTGCGTTGTCCCGTCACTTTGATCCTGGGCGAGCGCGACCAGATGACGACGCCGCGCCAGACGCGCGAGATCGCGCAGGCGTTGCAGGCGCGCGTCATCAGCGTACCGGCGGGGCATGACTTGATGGCGGAGGCGCCCGAGCAGGTGCTGGGTGCGCTGCGGGAGGCGCTGGCGTTGAAAGTGCCGGCCGACACGACAGGACGTTGACCTGCGCGGCGCTCCAGCACGAAGATCTCGGGCGTAGCCGCCCGATCGGGAAAATATTCTTCTCACGCGTGTCGATTTGCGCCTGTCGCTGCGTCATGGCAGCGACCCCGCTTCGGGGCCAACCCCACTCAAAGGAATTGCCATGCAATACATGATCCTGATCTACGGCGACGAGAAAAACTTCGCCATGCTGGCCAACAACCCGCAAGCCCAGCAGCAGATGTACGCGGCGTTCACGCGCTACGGCGCCGACATGCGCGAGGCCGGCGTGCTGCGCGGCGGCGCCGAGCTGAAGCCGACGTCCACCGCCACCACGGTGCGCGTGCGCAACGGCAAGACGCTGACGACCGATGGCCCGTTTGCCGAAACGAAGGAGCAGCTCGGTGGCTATTACATGATCGATGTGCCCGATCTGGACCAGGCGGTGCATTGGGCCGCGCGCTGCCCGGCGGCGAATGGCGGCTCGATCGAAGTTCGGCCCATGGGCGTGACCGCGGCCACGAAGTGAGCGGCGCCATGGCGCCGACCTTTCCCACCATGTCCGCCCTGCTCGCGGCCGCGCTCGGCCTGCTCGCCGCACAGCCGCTCCCGCGCCGCGCTTGAGTTGCCCGCATGCTCACCCTCGTCATCGACAGCATCTGCCGCGCCGAAGGTTCGCGCGTGCTGGCCGGGTTGATCCGCCGTTTCGGCGACTTCGACCTGGCCGAAGACGCGATGCAAGATGCCTTCACGAAGGCCATCGAAGTCTGGCCGATGCAAGGCCTGCCGGCCGCGCCTGCGGCGTGGCTGACGACGGTGGCGCGGCGCCGCGCGGTGGACCTGTTGCGCCGGCGGCGCAGCGGGCCGCTGTACATGGACGAGCCGCCCGATGTGGCCGCGCCCGACCCCATTGACGACGCCGATGCCGGCGATGGGCTTGATCCGGCGGATCGCTCCGGCGTCGCCGACCACCGCCTGCGCCTGCTCTTCACCTGCTGTCACCCGGCCATCGCCCAGCCGGCGCAGATGGCGCTGGCGCTGCGCACGCTGTGCGGCTTGTCGACGCGCGAGATCGCGCGTGCCTTCCTCGAGCCCGAAGCGACCACCGCGCAGCGTCTGGTGCGTGTGAAGAAGAAAATCCTCGACGCCCGCATTCCTTACGAAGTGCCCGCCCAGGAGCTGTTGCCGCAGCGCCTGGCCACCGTGCTCGGCGTGATCTACCTGGTCTTCAACGAAGGCTATTCGACGACCGAGCACGACGCGCTGGTGCGCCCCGACCTCTGCGCCGAGGCGATTCGCCTGGCACGGCTCGTCGTCGAACTGATGCCCCTTGAACCCGAAGCGCGCGGCCTGCTCGCGTTGATGCTGCTGAGCGACGCACGCCGCCCGGCGCGTGTCGCGGCCGACGGCGCACTGGTACCGCTCGAAGAGCAAGACCGCAGCCGCTGGCACGCCGAAGCGATCGCGCAGGGTCTGGAGCAGCTCGATACGGCGCTCGCGCAACGCCGGCGCGGGCCGTACCAACTGCAGGCCGCGATCTCGGCGCTGCACGCGCGCGCCGCGCACGCCGAAGACACCGACTGGAAGCAGATCGCGGCGCTCTACGGCGGCCTGTTGCGCGAGCAGCCCGGGGCCGTGGTGGAGCTCAACGCGGCGGTCGCCGTAGCAATGGCCGAAGGTCCTGAGCAAGGCTTGGTGTGGATCGAGCGTTTGCACGAATCGGGTGAACTGAACGGCTATCACCTGCTGAGCGCCGCGCGCGCCGATCTGCTGCGCCGCCTGGGCCGCCACACCGAGGCGAGCGATGCCTATGCGCAGGCCCTGGCGCTGGTGCGCAACCCGGCCGAGCGGCTGTACCTCGAGCGCCGCCTGAAGGAGTGTCGAATGTGCGCGGGTCGAGGCACCCAGCGGGTCGGGATCGCGCCGGGCAGCGCGACAGGCTGCTAAGGCCCCAACAACTCCCGAAGCCGCATCTCGCCAAACCCAGCGCGCCGCCAGATTGCGCGCAAGTCGGGTGAGGGCTCGAGCAGCAAGCGGGCAATCAGGTCCTCAGCCGAAGTCGTTGCGACATCGCACAACAATACAAAGCGTGGCTGGCCATCTTCGTCGAGGCGGCCGAGCCAATCCATTTCCAGCAGGTCGTCAAGAATCGGCTCGATCTGCAGCGGGTCTGTGCGCAGCACCTCGGCCAGTCGGGCGGCGCTCAGCCCGCGCTTTCCCGATGCCTGGGCGCCCGCGAGTTCACGCAGCATCGCCACCGCAAGATGAAAGCGCGAGCCCGGGGCGTCGGGCCAGCGCGCCACGCGCATTTGCAGGCTGGGCGCGTACGCCGCCGTCACGGCCCCTAACAGCACGATGACCCAGCCGAGGTAGATCCAGATCAGGAAAATCGGCACCGTGGCAAAGGCACCGTAGACCACGGCGTAGCTCGGCACCTGGGCCAGGTACCAGGCCAGGCCACGCTTGGCCAGGTCCATGCCGATCGCGACGAATACCCCCCCGGCGATGGCGTGGCGCCACCGCACGTGGGTGTTGGGAACGTAGTGGAAGAGCGCTGCCGCGCCGGCGGCAAGAAAGGCGAATTCGATCGCCGACAGCAGCACCTTCACGCCACCCGGCAGCGCCTGGATCAGGCCCTGCGACGCCGACACCGCGTACGACGTCAGGCTCAAGCTCACGCCCAGCGCCACCGGGCCGAGTGTCGCCGCGGCCCAATAGACGAGCACGCGCTGGGCGATTGGGCGCGGCGTCTTGACACGCCAGATGTTGTTGAGCGTGCGGTCGATCGTCAGCATCAACGCCAAGGCAGTGATCACCAGCAGCACCAGGCCGATCGTGCCCAGGCGGTTCGACTTGGCGGCGAATTGCGTCAAGGCCTCGAGTACCGGCTTGGCGATGCCCTCGGGAACCAGGCTCTGCAGAAAGTACTTCTGCAGCGCCGCCTGAAAATTCGCGAACATCGGGAACGCCGAGAACACGGCAAGCATCACGGTGAACAGCGGCACGAGCGAGATCAACGTCGTGAACGTCAGGCTGCTCGCCGTGACGCCGAGCCGGTCTTCCCGGAAGCGCAGCCGCAAGGTGCGCAGCGTGTCGAGCCAGGGCCAGGCGCGCAGCGTCGCGAGTGTCGCGGTGGCGCGTTCGCGCAGCAGCGCGACCGACAGCCTGGGCCTGGCAGTCTCAGTCAATGGAGTCGGAATCGGCATTGCTGGCATGATAGCCAGCGATGTCTGCCGCCCCACCCTTGCCTCCCAGCGTCGCCTGGACCCGCGCCCTCGCCTTGGCATGCACGTTGACGCTGATCGCGCTGGGCTTGATGTGGGAACTCTGGCTCGCCCCCACCGGGAGGGGAACCTTGGCCATCAAGGTGCTGCCGCTCGCGTTTGCGATATCGGGCTTGTCCAGGTGCCGCATGCCAACCTACCGCTGGCTGAGTCTGCTGGTCTGGGTCTATTTCGCGGAAGGCGCGGTGCGCGCGAGCACCGAACGCGGCGTGTCGGGAGTCCTGGCGATGCTTGAAATTGGTCTGAGTCTCGCGCTCTTCCTTGCCTGCGTGCTCCACATCCGCACGCGGTTGCGCGGAGCCAAGGCGCAGGCGACGTGATGCCCGCAGCTTCAACGTCTTTGCTGAGTCGTTTGCGCAACGCCGTGGGCGCCGCGAATGTCCTGGTGGAAGGCGACCTGTCCGCCTATCTGGTGGACTGGCGCAAGCGCTACCAGGGCCGCGCCGCGGCCGTCGTGCGGCCGGCCGATGCCTTGCAGGTGGCTGCCGTGTTGCAGGCGTGCGCGGCGTTCGGCGCGAGCGTGGTAGTGCAGGGCGGAAATACTGGCCTGGTCGGCGGCTCGGTGCCTGACGACAGCGGCACGCAGGTCTTGCTGAGCCTGGCGCGAATGAACCGCATTCGCGGCATCGACGCGGACAACCTGACGATCACCGTCGACGCGGGTTGTGTGCTGCAAACCGTGCAGGAAGCTGCGGCGGCACAGGGCTTATTGTTTGGCCTGAGTCTTGCCGCCGAGGGCAGTTGCACGATCGGCGGCAACCTGTCGACAAACGCCGGCGGCACGCAGGTGCTGCGCTACGGCAACGCGCGTGAGCAATGCCTCGGTCTGGAGGTGGTGACGGCATCGGGCGAAATCTGGCACGGCTTGAGCGGGCTGCGCAAAGACAACACCGGCTACGACCTGCGCGACCTCTTCATCGGAGCCGAAGGCACGCTCGGCGTGATCACGGGTGCGACGTTGAAGTTGCTGCCCTTGCCCGCGGCGCGGCTGACGGCGTTGGCCTCACTCGAATCGCTGCCGAGCGCTGTGGCCTTGCTGCAACTGGCGCGCTCGCGCCTCGGGCCGGGACTGAGCGGCTTCGAGGTGATGAACCAACTGTCGCTCGACCTGGTGCGCCAGCAGTTTCCTCAAGCAGCTCAGCCGTTGCCGCCGGCGCCCTGGACCGTGCTGCTCGAACAGTCCGACAGCGAAGGCCAGACGCATGCGTCGCAGTTGTGCGAAGCTCTGCTGGAGACCGCGCTCGACAAGGGCGTGATCTGCAATGCCGCGGTCGCCGCGAACCTCGAACAATCGAAATCGATGTGGCACCTGCGCGAATCGATCCCGCTTGCGCAGGCGCAGGACGGGCCGAACATCAAACACGACATCGCGCTGCCGATCTCCAGCATCGCCGACTTCGTCGCCACGACCGACGCAGCGTTGTTGCAGGCCATTCCCGGCTGCCGCATCGTCGACTTCGGCCATCTGGGCGACGGCAACCTGCATTACAACGTGCAGGCTCCGGCGGGCGTGGCCGGCGCGGGTTTCGTGCGCGAGTTCGAGGCCCAGGTGAACGAACTCGTCTACGACGCCGTCGCGGCACGCGGCGGCTCGATTTCCGCAGAGCACGGCGTCGGAGCTCTCAAGCGCGAGGAACTGGTGAAGCGCAAGTCACCGGTCGCACTGGCGTTGATGCGCGCCGTGAAGGCGGCGCTGGACCCGGACAATCGCATGAATCCGGGGCGGGTGCTGAGGTAGCCGGTTTCTCAGTGACTGCGAGCCGCTGCGCGGCAAGGTTCACACCCCGGGTGCGCTGGGCGAATCGTGCCGCGACGCGGCAGCGTCGTCAGTGGCGCTGTGTCGCTACTGCAAACCGCCAGTCAAGCCCGCGGGCAACGGCACCGACACCACCTCGATGCCCTCGTCGCGCAGCGCTTCGGCCTCTTCGCGTGTCGCCTGGCCGCGAATGCCGCGCTGCTGCTGTTCGCCGTAGTGAATGCGCCGCGCTTCTTCGGCGAATCGCGGGCCCACGTCGACAGTGTTGGCCATCATGTGGCGCACGGCGCGCATCCATGCGGCCTGCGCGGCCTGGATCGGTTCGACGACGTCCGGATTGGCCTGGGTCGCCACGACCGCGGTTTCGCGGCTGGGCTCGCGCGCCCCGGACACGTTCAGGCGCGGCGCGCTGGGCAGGCGTGTCACGTCGGTTCCACCGCACAACGGACAGGAGATGAGGCCACGCGCATGCTGAGACTCATAGTCCGCGTCGCCACCAAACCAGCCTTCAAACCGGTGGTCCAGGCCGCAACGCAGGTCCAGAACTTTCATTCGGCGATTATCGGCCTGAGGGCGACGCGGGTGTGGGTTGCCAATTGATACACCAGCGCCCCGAGCGCCAATTCTGCAACCACATCAGGCCGATGAGCGTCTTGGCGTCGGTCAGTTCGCCCCGCCCGGCCAGGGCGTCAAGTTCTTCCGCGCTCACGATCACGACATCGAGAAACTCGCCGGCATCGAGGTGTTGCTCGCCCAATGTCAGGCCGCGCGCAAACCAGATCTCGATGCCCTCCGTCGAATAAGCGATCGCGTTGTGGGTGAGCGCGGCGCGCGCCCACTCAGCGGCGCGGTAGCCGGTTTCTTCAGCCAGTTCGCGAATTCCGCAAGCCAGGGGCAGTTCGCCGGAATCGAGCTTGCCGGCAGGGAATTCGAGCACCGTGCGGCCCACGGGATGCCGCCATTGGCGCTCCATCACGAGCCGGCCATCGTCCAGCAGCGGTACCACCATCACCGCGCCGGGGTGCACGATGTATTCGCGCGACGCGCTGGTGGCGTCGGGCAAGCTCACTGTGTCGCGTCGAACGTCGAGAAAATGGCCTTTGTAGACCTGGTCGCTTTGCAGGGATGTCTCGCGCAAGTGCGCGTCGGCATCGCGCATGGGCGCGCTCGCCCGTGGCGCCCGGCTCAAGGCAGGCTCACGTGGCCAAGGCCTTGACGATCGCCTGCGCACACAGCGCCATCAGCCCGCCCGGCAGCAAGCCGAAGATGACGACAGCCGCGCCATTGAGCGACAACAACGCGCGCACCTCGCCGGTGCTGGTGATGGGCAGCATGTCGCTTGGTTCGTCGAAGAACATCACCTTGACCAGGCGCAGGTAGTAGTACGCGCCCACCAGAGACATCAGCACTGCCGCGACCGCGAGCACGATGTAGCCGGTGATGTTCGTCGACACCAGCGCCTGAAGCACCGAAAGCTTGGCATAGAAGCCCACGGTGGGCGGTATGCCGGCGAGCGAAAACATGAAGATCGCCATCACGCCGGCGAACCAGGGGCTGCGCCGCGCCAGACCCTTGAAATCGTCGACCTGTTCGGCCTCGAATCCCTGCCTTGAAAGCAGCATGATCAGGCCGAACGTTCCCAGCGTCGTGAACACATAGGTCACGATGTAGAACATCGCCGAGCTGTAGGCGTTTGCGGCGGACAGCGTGTTGTTGTTCACCACGCCGCAGCACAGGCCGAGCAGCATGAAGCCGACCTGCGCGATCGTCGAGTAGGCGAGCATGCGCTTCAGATTGGTCTGCGCGATCGCTGCCAAGTTGCCGAGCAGCATCGAGCCGATCGACAGAACGATCAGCATCTGCTGCCAGTCCACCGCCAGGCCGAGCATGCCTTCCACCAGCAGACGGATCGCGATCGCGAACGCGGCGAGTTTCGGCGCGCCGGCGATGAGCAACGTCACCGCCGTCGGCGCGCCCTGGTAGACGTCGGGCACCCACATGTGGAACGGCACGGCGCCGAGCTTGAAGCCCAGCCCGGCGACGACAAACACGATGCCCAGGATCAGCACACCCTTGTTGATCTGCCCGCTGCCGATGGCCTTGAACACTTCGTTCACTTCCAGCGAGCCGGTCGCGCCGTACAGCATCGACAAGCCGTATAGCAGGAAGCCGCTGGCCAAGGCGCCGAGCACGAAGTATTTCATCGCCGCTTCGGTGGCCGGGGGGTGATCGCGGCGCAGCGCGGTCAGCGCGTACAGGCTCAGCGACATCAGTTCCAGGCCGAGGTAGACGACGAGAAAGTTGTTCGCCGACAACATCACCAGAATGCCGAGCAGCGAGAACATGCTGAGCGCGAACAACTCGCCCTTGAGCATGTCGCGCAGCGCCACGTAAGGCCGCGCGTAGGCCAGCGAAACCATCACCGCCAGCGTGGCGAAGAAACCCAGCAGGTGACCCAGCGGATCGGCGACGACCATGCGCTGCATCGCGTAGGCGGTGGCGCCGGTATTGAACGCCCACAGATGCAAGAGCGCCACTGCAGCAAGCGTTGCCTGGGTCAACGCGTAGGTCGCGTGCTTGCGTGGATCGGTCAGCCACAGATCGACCAGCGTGATCACGCAGGCCATCGCCAACAGCACCATCTCGGGGTAGACAGCTTGCCAGTTCATCAGAGCATCCATGCTGAAGGCGCCGTTTCAGTTCAGCTTGGACACGGCGACGTGCTTCAGCAGTTCAAGCACCGAGACATGCATCACATCGGTGAAGGGCTTGGGGTACAGGCCCATCCACAGCACGGCGATCGCGAGCAGGCCGAGCATCACGAATTCGCGCGGGTTGATGTCGGAAAGTAGCCGAACGTCGTCGTTCACCACGGCGCCGAAGTAGACGCGCTTGACCATCCACAGCGTGTAGGCAGCACCGAATACGAGTGTCGTGGCGGCGAGCGCGGCGAGCCAGAAGTTGATCTTGGTGACGCCCAGGATCACCATCCACTCGCCGACAAACCCGCTGGTTCCGGGCAGGCCGCAATTGGCCATCGCGAACAGCACGGCAAACGCAGCGAACTTCGGCATCGTGTTCACCACCCCGCCATACGCCGCGATCTCGCGCGAATGCACCCGGTCGTAGAGCACGCCGATGCACAGGAACATCGCGCCGGAAATGAAACCGTGCGAAATCATCTGCACGATGCCGCCCGACACCGCGAGTTCGTTGCCCTTGCCTGCCGCGTCAAAGACGAAGAAACCCAGCGTCACGAATCCCATGTGCGCGATCGACGAATAGGCGACGAGCTTCTTCATGTCTTGCTGCACCAGCGCGACCAGGCCGATGTAAAGCACGGCAATCAGCGACAGCGCAACAATCAGCCAGGCCCACTGGTGGCTCGCATCGGGTGTGATCGGCAGCGAGAAGCGCAGGAAGCCGTAGGCGCCGAGCTTGAGCATGATCGCCGCCAGCACGACCGAGCCGCCGGTGGGCGCCTCGACGTGGGCGTCGGGCAGCCAGGTATGCACCGGCCACATCGGCACCTTCACCGCAAACGCGAGCAAGAAGGCGAGGAAGAGCCACGACTGCGCCCCCCCGGGCAGCGGCAGCTTGTGCCAGGTGAGGATGTCGAAACTGCCGCCCGACTTGTAGTACAGATAGATCAGCGCGATCAGCATCAGCAGCGAGCCTGCCAGCGTGTACAGGAAGAACTTGAACGCCGCGTACACGCGATTGGGCCCGCCCCAGACGCCGATGATGATGTACATCGGGATCAGCGTCGCCTCGAAGAACACATAGAACAGCAAGCCGTCGAGCGCGCAGAACACGCCGATCATCAGGCCCGAGAGAATCAGGAACGCGCCCATGTACTGGTTCACGCGCTGCTGAATGACCTCCCACGCCGAAATCACGACGATGACAGTGATGAACGCGGTGAGTGGAACAAACCACAGCGACAGGCCGTCCACCCCGAGGTGATAGCGCACGTTGAAGCGCGCGATCCACGCCGTGTTTTCCTGGAACTGCATTGCCGCCGTGCCGACATCAAACCCCGAAATCAGCGGCAGCGTCACAAGAAAGCTCGCCACCGCGGCGAGCAATGCCATCCAGCGCACGCTCCCAGCCTGATCGTCGCGCCCGAGGGCAAGCAACGCGAGACCCGCGACGATGGGCAACCAGATGGCGACGCTCAACAAACCCATGCTCTTGTTCTCTTCAATCCCGTCATCCCGGCGCACACCGGGATCCACGCTGTGAATGGCACGCTGGATCCCGGCTTTCGCCGGGATGACCTGGTCTGTCGTGGCTGCCGTCTCATTTGGCCAACGGATAGCCCGACAGGTAGGGCCAAAGCTGCCACGTCATCAGGCCGATCACGCCAATGATCATCACGAGGGCATACCAGTACAGGTAGCCGTTTTGCAGCAATCGCGTCAGCGCCGCGACGCCACCGACGCCGCGCGCCGAACCGTTAATGGCGCCGTCGATGATGGCTTCGTCGCCGCCTTTCCAGAAACTCATGCCCATGCGGCGCGCGGCCGGAGCGAGCACGTTCTCGTTGAACCAGTCCATGTAGTACTTGTTCTCAAGCAACGTGTAGACAGGCTCGAAGCGCGCCTTGATCGCCGCGGGGATGGCGGGGTTGCGCAGGTAGAAGTACCATGCCGTCACCACTCCGGCCAGCGCAAGCCAGAACGGCAATGTGGTCAGGCCATGCAGTGCCATCTGCCAAGGGCCGTGGAACATCGCCTGAATCGCTGCCATCGCGTTGTGGCGGGTCGCGTCCACCGCGATCGAATCCTTCATGAAGTCGCCGAACAGCATCGGTTGAATCGTCATGTAGCCGATCACGACGGAAGGTATTGCCAGCAGCACGAGCGGCAGCCAGACGACCCACGGCGACTCATGCGGCTCGTGCGAGCTTTGAACGTGCGGTGCGTGGTCATCGTGGTGATCGTGCGCGCCGGGGAACGGTTTGTGGTGAAAACGCGCCTCGCCGTGGAACACGAGGAAGTACATGCGGAACGAATAGAACGCCGTGACGAACACACCGGCCGCGACGGCGAAATACGCGAACCCGGAGCCGGTGAGTTGGCTCGCGTGCACCGCTTCGATGATGCTGTCTTTCGAGTAGAAGCCGGCGAACAGCGGTGTGCCGATCAGCGCCAGCGACCCCACCAGCGACGTGATCCAGGTGATCGGCATGTGCTTGCGCAGGCCGCCCATGTTGCGGATGTCCTGGTCATGGTGCATGCCGATGATGACGGAGCCCGCCGCAAGGAACAGCAGTGCCTTGAAAAACGCATGCGTCATCAGGTGGAACACCGCCACGGAATAGGCCGAGGCACCCAGCGCCACCGTCATGTAGCCCAGCTGGCTGAGCGTGGAGTAGGCCACGACGCGCTTGATGTCGTTCTGGATGATGCCCAGGAATCCCATGAACAGCGCGGTGATCGCGCCGATCACGAGCACGAAGCTCAGCGCGGTGTCCGACAGCTCGAACAGCGGCGACATCCGCGCCACCATGAAGATGCCCGCAGTCACCATGGTCGCGGCGTGGATCAGGGCCGAGATCGGCGTCGGACCTTCCATTGAATCGGGCAGCCACACATGCAGCGGGAACTGCGCGCTCTTGCCCATCGCGCCGACGAACAGGCAGATGCAGATCACGGTGATGAGCATCCAGCCGGTGCCCGGGAACGCCAGCTTCGCGAGTTCGGGGCCCTTGGCAAACGCTTGAGCGTAGTCCAGCGTTCCGGCGAAAGCGACGATCAGGCCGATTCCCAGGATGAACCCGAAGTCGCCGACCCGGTTCACGAGAAACGCCTTCATGTTGGCAAAGATCGCGCTGGGCCGCGTGTACCAGAAGCCGATCAGCAGGTACGACACCAGCCCCACCGCTTCCCAGCCGAAGAACAGCTGCAGGAAGTTGTTGCTCATCACGAGCATCAGCATCGAGAACGTGAACAGCGAGATATAGCTGAAGAAGCGCTGGTAGCCGTCGTCGTCCGCCATGTAGCCGATGGTGTAGACGTGCACCATCAGCGAGACGAAGGTGACGACGCACATCATCATCGCCGACAGGCCGTCGATGAGAAAGCCGATCTCCATCTTCAGGCCTTCCAGGACCATCCATTCGTAGACGCTGGCGTTCAGCCGCGCGCCGTCGAACGCGACGGCCTTCCACGTCACCATGGAGATCACGAAGGAAATCAGGACACCCAGGATCGTGATGCTGTGCGCGCCGCGCCGGCCGATCACGTTGCCGAACAGGCCGGCGACGATGGCGCCCACGAGCGGCGCCAAGGGCACGGCGAGCAGGAGCTGGGGGGAGAGTTGAGCCGACATCGGGACCGCCTAGCCCTTCAAGGTATCCATCTCGTCGACATTGATCGACGCGCGATTGCGGAACAACACGACCAGAATCGCGAGGCCGATCGCCGACTCGGCGGCTGCGACGGTGAGAATGAAGAACACGAACACCTGGCCGGCCATGCGGTCCGCGGCGGCAGGCAGGTAATGCGAGAACGCGACGAAGTTCAGGTTCACGGCGAGCAGCATCAGCTCGATCGCCATCAGCAACACAATGAGGTTCTTCCGATTCAGGTAAATACCGATCACGGAAATCGCAAACAGCAAGGCGCCAAGCGACAGGTAGTGGCCGAGCGTGACGGAGCCCAGACTCATGCCTGTTCTCCCGGGCTGCGCGTCGTGCCGGTCTCGCGCGGCACCGACTTCATGTCGACAATGCGCACGCGATCGGCCTTGCGGGCGCGCACTTGTTGCGACGGGTCGAGGTACTTGGAGTCCTTGCGCCGGCGCAGCGTCAACGCGATCGCCGCAATGATCGCCACGAGCAACAGCACGGCGGCGATTTGCAGCGGATAGAGGTACTGGGTGTAGATCTCGGTGCCGAGCAGCTTGGTATTGCCCATCTTCAGCTCGGCTGGCGTGGCGGGCACGGCGTCGCTGCCTCGAAAACCCGGCAGCAGCACGGCGGCCATTTCCAACGCAATGATCACGCCCACCAGTGCGGCAAGGGGAAAGTGCTTCCAGAAGCCCTCGCGGATGGTGTCGGCATTGGCATCCAGCATCATCACGACAAACAGGAACAGCACCATCACGGCGCCGACGTAGACGAGAACGAGCGCGATCGCCAGGAACTCGGCGCGCAGCAGCATCCAGATGCACGCCGCGGTGAAAAACGCCAACACCAGAAACAGCGCGGAATGGACCGCGCTGCGCGCCGTGATGACGCGCAGCGCCGCCAGCAGGAGTACGGCGGAGAAGACGTAGAACAGCGCGGTCGTCGTAGTCACGTTGATGTCGTGGTTCTTGTGATTCAGCGCGACGCAGTGTCAGCGGTATTTCGCGTCGGCGCGCCGCTGCTCGGCGATTTCGCTCTCATAACGGTCACCCACCGCGAGCAGCATGTCTTTCGTGAAGTACAGGTCGCCGCGCTTTTCACCGTGGTACTCGAAGATGTGGGTTTCGACGATGGAATCGACCGGGCAACTTTCTTCACAGAAGCCGCAGAAGATGCACTTCGTCATGTCGATGTCGTAGCGCGTCGTGCGGCGCGAGCCGTCGTCGCGCACCTCGCTCTCGATCGTGATCGCCATCGCCGGGCACACGGCTTCGCACAATTTGCAGGCGATGCAGCGCTCTTCGCCGTTCTCGTAGCGGCGCAATGCGTGCAGGCCGCGAAAGCGTGGGCTGAGCGGCGTTTTCTCTTCGGGGTATTGCACCGTGATCTTGCGCGACAGGAAATACTTGCCCGTCAGGGCCATGCCCTTGAACAGTTCGGTGAGCATGAAGCTCGAGAAAAAGTCCTTCAGCGGGGTCGCCGGTGTCGTTGAGGCAGGCATGGTCTTCAGTTCCAGATGTTCCAGGGCGATTGAATCCACAGCCCCACGACCACCAGCCACACGAGCGTCAGCGGAATGAAGATCTTCCAGCCCAGGCGCATGATCTGGTCGTAGCGAAACCGCGGGAACGTGGCGCGCACCCACAAGAACAGGGTACAGATCGCGAAAGTCTTCAGGCCAAGCCAGATCCAGCCGGGGATCGCGTTGAAGATCTGGCTGTCGATGGGTGGCAGCCAGCCGCCGAGGAACATGATCGACGCCAGCGTCGAGACGAGGATGATGTTGGCGTATTCGGCGAGGAAGAACATCGCGAACGCCATGCCCGAATACTCGACCATGTGGCCGGCGACGATTTCCGATTCGCCTTCGACAACGTCGAACGGATGCCGGTTCGTTTCGGCGATTCCGGCGATCAGGTACACGCCGAAGATCGGCAGCAGCGGCAGCCAGTTCCAACTCAGGAAGTTCAAGCCCTTGTCTGCAAAGACGCCTTTGCCCTGCCCGAGCACGATGTCGGTCATGTTCAGACTCGCCGAGACCATGAGCACGACGACGAGCGCAAAGCCCATCGCGATTTCGTAGCTCACCATCTGCGCCGAGGCACGCAGCGCGCCGAGGAAGGCGTATTTCGAGTTCGACGCCCAGCCGGCAATGATGACGCCGTAGACCTCCATCGACGTGATCGCCATCAGGAACAGCAGTCCGGCGTTGATGTTGGCCAGCGCCACTTCCGGGCCGAAGGGCACGACGACCCAGGCCGCGAGCGACGGCATGATCGTCATGATCGGCCCGAGGAAGAACAAACCCTTGTTCGCCGCCGTCGGGACGATGATTTCCTTGAACAGCAACTTGATCGCGTCGGCGATGGGGGTGAGCCAACCGCGCGGGCCCACGCGGTTCGGCCCGGGACGCAGTTGCGACCAGCCGATCGCGACACGCTCCCACAGCGTCAGGTAAGCCACGCACAGCATCAGCGGTGCCACGACGGCAACGATCTTGAGCAGCGTCCAGACGACGGGCCAAAAGCCGCCGAGCAGGTCGCTGCCGTAGGACTGGAAGTCGGCGAGCATGGTCAGGCCGCCTCGACGCTCACTGGACCAAACATCGCGCCCAGCGCCACGGTGTCTGCGTGGCCCGCCGGAATGCGCACGCTTGCGGCGGCCAGGGTTGGATCAAGCTGCGCGGCCAACACGGTCTGCGCCGCACCCTGGGAAATGCGCACTCTTGCACCCGGCTTCAAGCCCAGCTGTGCCCACAACTCGGCGGGCAGTGACGCGATGGGTGCGCGCGCATCAGCGGTCAATTGCAGCGAAGCCGCGTGCCTGACGAGCGAGTCGCTCGCATAGATGGGCACATCGCTGACCCGCTCAATGCCGCTGACGGGAAGCGCCGGCGACGTGGCACCGCTCGCCGCATTCGCGTTGCTCAGGCGGCTCGCCAGGGCCGCAACGTCACCGAGCGCCTCTTGGCGCACATCCTCTGACGTTTCAAAGTCGAAGCCGCTCAACTCGAACTGATTGCCGAGCACGCGCAACACCTTCCAGCCCGGTCGTGCGTCGCCCGCAGGCTTGACGACGCCGTGGAAACACTGGACCCCGCCTTCGGCGTTGATGTAGGTTCCCGAGGTCTCGGTGAACGGCGCGATGGGCAAGAGCACGTCGACATGCTCCAGCGAGTGAAGCTGAAACGGGCTCATCGCGACAACAAATTCCGCTGCACGCAAGGCTGTTACGGCGGCCGCCGGATCAGCGGCGTCAAGCACAGGATCGACATTGAGCAACAACACGGCCTTCAGCGGCATCGGCGCGCGGCCGAGCATCTGCCCGGCGTTCAGGCCCCGCTGTGAGGGCGACGCTCCGACGAGTTGCGCTCCCACGGAATTGGCCGCCTCGGTGAGGTAACCCACGCTTGCGCCGGTGTGGTCGCCGATCCAGTTCGCCAACGCCAGCAATGCGGATGCTTGCGGGTGCTGTGCAGCGCAATTGCCCAGCAGCACGGCCTTGCGCTCACCGTCGAGCAACGACTCGGCGATCGCTGCGGCCGCGGCGCCGGGCACGCCAGCAATGGGCGGCGCAACCCCGCGCACCTGCGCAATCGCTGCAGCCACGTCGGCCAGGCTGCGCATCCAGAGGCTGGGTGGCGCGACGATTCCGGGCGCCATGCCCATCAGCCAATCGTCTTCCAGGGCATGGATGCTGTGCACCTTGGCGCCCCGGCGCGAAGCCTGACGCAGCCGCTGCGCGAACAGCGGATGGTCCTTGCGCAGGAACGTGCCGACCACAAGCACCTGCTGCAGTGAAGACAGCGCTGCGATGGGCATGCCGAGCCAGCGCGCCGTGAACGGCGCGGCCGCGACGTTGCCGAAATCGGCATGGCGGGTGCGGTAGTCAATGTTCTGGCTGCCCAGGCCGTGCACCAGCTTTTTCAGCAGGTGCAGTTCCTCCACCGTGCTGTGCGCGCTGCCCAGGGCGCCGATGCTTTGCGCGCCGTGGTCGAGTGAAATCTGCGTGAGGCTGCGGGTCACGTATTCGAGCGCCTGGGTCCAGGAGACGGTCTGCCACCCTCCCCCTTGCTTGATCAGCGGCGCCGTCAAGCGTGCGTCGCTGTTCAGGGCCTCGTAGGAGAAGCGGTCACGGTCGGAAATCCAGCACTCGTTGACCGCGTCGTTTTCCAGCGGCACGACGCGCATCACCTTGCCCGATTTGACTTGCACGATCAGGTTGCTGCCCACGCTGTCGTGCGGGCTGATGCTCTTGCGGCGCTGCAGCTCCCAGGTGCGCGCGCTGTAGCGAAACGGCTTGCTCGTGAGCGCGCCGACCGGGCAGATGTCGATCATGTTGCCCGAGAGTTCCGAGTCGATGGTCTCGCCGGCGATCGTGGTGATCTCGGAGTGCTCGCCACGGTGGATCATGCCCAGTTCCATCACGCCGGCCACTTCCTGGCCGAAGCGAATGCAGCGCGTGCAATGGATGCAGCGGCTCATCTCTTCCATGCCGACAAGCGGGCCCGCGTCCTTGTGGAAGACGACGCGTTTTTCCTCGGTGTAACGCGAACTGGAGCCGCCGTATCCCACTGCCAGGTCCTGCAACTGGCATTCGCCGCCCTGGTCGCAGATCGGGCAATCGAGCGGGTGGTTGATGAGCAAAAACTCCATCACCCCTTGCTGCGCCTTGATCGCCTTGTCGCTCTTGGTGCGCACGATCATGCCCTGCGTGACGGGCGTCGCGCACGCCGGCATCGGCTTGGGCGCCTTTTCGATGTCGACCAGGCACATGCGGCAGTTCGCAGCGATCGACAACTTTTTGTGATAACAGAAGTGCGGAATGTAGGTGCCGCATTGATCGGCGGCGTGCATGATCACGCTGCCCTCGGCAACCTGCACTTTTCGCCCGTCGAGTTCGATTTCAATCATGGGGTGCGCTGCGCTGTCCCGCTCAAACGTACGCCGGGACGACGCAAGTCTTGTGCTCGATGTGGTGCACGAACTCGTCGCGGAAATTTTTGATCATGGCGCGCACCGGCATCGCCGCGGCGTCGCCCAGGGCACAGATGGTGCGGCCCTGGATGTTGTCTGACACCGAGTTCAACAGCTCGATGTCGTCGATGCGCCCCTGGCCATGTTCGATGCGGTGCACCATGCGGTACAGCCATCCTGTGCCCTCACGGCACGGCGTGCACTGGCCGCACGATTCATGCGTGTAGAAGTACGACAGGCGCATCAGGCTCTTCACCATGCAGCGGGTGTCGTCCATCACGATCACGGCACCAGAGCCGAGCATCGAGCCAGCCTTGGCGATGCTGTCGTAGTCCATCGTGCAGTCCATCATCGCCGCACCGGTGAGCACCGGTGCCGACGAGCCGCCGGGAATCACGGCCTTGAGTTTTCGGCCCTGCGCGGCGCCGCGAACGCCACCGGCGAGTTCAAGCAGCTTCGGGAACGGCGTTCCCAGCGGCACTTCATAGTTGCCCGGCAACTCCACATCGCCAACCACGGAATAGATCTTCGTGCCGCCGTTGTTCGGCTTGCCGATTTCCAGATAGGGCTGGCCGCCGTTGCGGATGATCCATGGCACGGCGGCGAAGGTTTCCGTGTTGTTGATCGTGGTGGGCTTGCCATACAGGCCGTAGCTCGCGGGGAACGGCGGCTTGAAGCGCGGCTGGCCCTTCTTTCCCTCCAGCGACTCCAGCAGCGCCGTTTCTTCGCCGCAGATGTACGCGCCGAAGCCATGCGCCGCATGCAACTGGAAACTGAACTTCGAACCGAGCAGGTTGGCGCCGAGGTAACCCGCCGCGCGCGCTTCGTCGAGCGCCGCCTCGAAACGCTCATAGACCTCGAAGATCTCGCCGTGAATGTAGTTGTAACCCACCGCCGTGCCCATGGCATACGCGGCGATCGCCATGCCTTCAATGACGATGTGCGGGTTGAACATCAGGATGTCGCGGTCCTTGCAGGTGCCGGGCTCGCCTTCGTCGGAGTTGCACACCAGGTACTTGGGCCCTGGGTACATGCGCGGCATGAAGCTCCACTTCAGGCCCGTGGGAAAGCCCGCGCCGCCGCGGCCTCGCAGTGCCGAAGTCTTGACTTCGGCGACAACCTGCTCCGGGCTCATTCCCACACCTTCGCCCTGAGCCAGAATCTTGCGTAGCGCCTGGTAGCCGCCGCGCGCCTCGTAGTCCTTCAGCCGCCAGTTGCTGCCGGTGAGCCTCGCGTAGATTTGCGCGCCGAGGTGGCGGCCGTGAAAGCAGCTGAGATTGCCGTCGGACTGGAAGCGCGAGAGGTCGAGCATCGCCATCACCCTCCCGCCCCAGCGTGCGGCGCATCGGCGCGGGCATGTTGGCGCAGTGTGTCCAGCAGATCGTCCAGGCGCGCCGGCGTCATGAAACTGCACATCTGCAAGTCGTTCACGAGCATCACCGGCGCGTCGGCGCAAGCGCCCAGGCATTCGCTTTGCTGCACCGTGAACATGCCGTCGGCGGACGTTGCGCCTTCTTCGATCTCCAGGCGCCTGCAAAGATGCGCCAGCGCCTTCTGCCCGTCGCGCAACTGGCAAGGCAGGTTCGTGCAGACGTTGAGCTTGAAGCGCGCAGTCGGCTGCTGGTTGTACATGTTGTAGAAGGTCGTGACCTCATGCACCGCGATGGGCGGCATGCCGAGGTACTCGGCGACGAGCTTTTCAGCCGCGCCCGACACATGGCCCTCGAGCTGCTGCACGATCGCCAGACACGCCATGACGGCGGATTGGCGCTGGTCGGCGGGGTACTTGGCGACTTCGCGGTCGAAGCGCTGTCGGATCGCATCGGTGATGACGAAGCTCAACGGTCGATCTCCCCGAACACAATGTCCATCGTGCCGATCACAGCCACCGCATCGGCAATCATGTGGCCTCGCGCCATCTCGTCCAGCGCCGCCAGGTGGGCAAAACCCGGCGCACGAATCTTCAGGCGGTATGGCTTGTTCGCACCGTCGCTGACGATGTAGATGCCGAACTCGCCTTTGGGATGCTCAACTCCCGCGTACGCCTCGCCTTCGGGAACGTGAAAGCCTTCCGTGAACAGCTTGAAGTGGTGGATCAGTTCCTCCATGCTCGACTTCATGTCGACGCGCGGCGGAGGTGCAACCTTATGGTTGTCGGTGATCACCGGCCCGTCGTTCGCGCGCAACCAGGCCACGCATTGCTGGATGATCCTGTTCGACTGGCGCATCTCTTCCACGCGCACGAGGTAGCGATCATAGGTATCGCCATTCACGCCCACGGGAACATCGAAGTCGAGTCTGTCGTAGACCTCATAGGGCTGCTTCCTGCGCAAGTCCCACTCGACGCCCGAGCCGCGCAGCATCGGCCCGGTGAAGCCCAGATTCAAGGCGCGTTCAGGGCTCACGACGCCGATGCCCACAGTGCGCTGCTTCCAGATTCGGTTGTCGGTGAGCAATGTTTCGTATTCGTCGACGCACTTCGGAAAACGAGCACAGAAATCGTCGATGAAATCGAGCATCGTTCCCGAACGGTTCTCGTTCAGTCGCGCGATTTCCTTGTCCTTCGCCTTGGCGTTTCGAATCCGCGATGTCTTGTACTGCGGCATGCTGTCGGGCAGGTCGCGATACACGCCGCCCGGGCGAAAGTACGCCGCGTGCATTCGCGCGCCCGACGCTGCTTCATACATGTCGAACAGGTCTTCGCGCTCGCGGAAACAGTAGATGAAGATGTTCATCGCACCGCAGTCCAGGCCATGCGCGCCTAGCCACATCAGGTGGTTCAACAATCGCGTGATCTCGCTGAACATGACGCGGATGTACTGAGCACGTAGCGGCACCTCCACGCCGATCAGTTTTTCAATCGCCAGGCAATAGGCGTGCTCGTTGCACATCATCGACACGTAGTCGAGCCTGTCCATGTAGGGCAGCGACTGCATGAACGTCTTGCTCTCGGCGAGCTTTTCCGTGGCGCGGTGCAGCAGCCCGATGTGCGGGTCGGCGCGCTGGATCACTTCGCCGTCGAGCTCCAGCACCAGGCGCAGCACGCCGTGCGCCGCCGGGTGCTGTGGCCCAAAATTCAGCGTGTAGTTCTTGATGTCGGCCATGATCAGGCCACCCGCCGGGCGCGCAAGTGAGCTTGGGGGCTGTTCATCAGTGCAAGCCGCCGTAGTGATCTTCACGAACGATGCGCGGCGTGATCTCGCGCGGCTCGATCGTCACGGGCTGATAGATCACGCGCTTGGCAACCGGGTCGTAGCGCATCTCCACATGTCCGGACGTCGGGAAGTCCTTGCGGAACGGATGCCCGATGAAACCGTAGTCGGTGAGGATGCGCCGCAGGTCGAGGTGGCCTTCGAAGATGATGCCGAAGAGGTCGAACGCTTCGCGCTCGAACCAGTTGCAAGAACTCCACACTTCGCCGAGCGAGGCGATCATCGGCATCTCGTCGTCCGGACAGAACACCTTGAGGCGCAGGCGCCAGTTCTTGCTCACCGACAACAGGTGTGAGACGACACAGTAGCGTGAACCTTCCCAGGGCTGATCTTTGTAGCTCGAGTAGTCGACGCCGCACAAGTCGATCAACTGCTCGAAGCGCAGTTGTGCGTGGTCGCGCAGCAGCAGCGCGACGGCCGCATAGTCTGCGGCAGCGACCGTGATCGTGATCTCTTCGCGCTCGCGCACTAAGCGTTGGACTCGCGCGCCCAATACCGACTCGAGTGCAGCGTGCAAGGTATCGAGTTTGTTCATGCCAACAACGACCTATCGGGCGATCGTGTTTTCACGCCGGATCTTGGCCTGCAATTGCAAGATGCCGTAGAGCAGCGCTTCCGCGGTGGGCGGGCAACCGGGCACGTAAACGTCCACCGGAACGATGCGGTCGCAGCCGCGAACCAGGGCATTCCGCATGTCGTCATGCTCGCCACACCTGCTGACCTGGAGGACCTCGCCACCGGGTTCACACTCAGCGAAGCGGTGGT
>JANNKM010000274.1:0-2704 GCA_031396305.1 Rhizobacter sp. | reverse complement strand
CTTGAACAAGTTGCGTTGCTCGGCTTCAGACGAGCACATGCTCGCGCAGCGCCTGCACCGTGTCGCGAATCAGATGCCCCGAGATGCTGAAGCGCGGTGGTATCGCGGGCAGGGCGTCGATGTCGTACCAGTGCGCCGCTTCAATCTCACCGGCCTGCGGCACGATGTCGCCGCCGACCCAGCGCGCCGTGTAGGCCACCATCAGGCTGTTCGGGAACGGCCAGCTCTGGCTTCCGAAGTAGCGCAGGTCGGTGACCTGAACCGACACCTCCTCGGCCACTTCGCGGTGCACGCAGTCCTCAAGTGATTCTCCAGCTTCGACAAAACCCGCCAGCGCGCTGAACATGCCCGGCGCGTAATGCGGTGAGCGCGCCAGCAGCAGCTCGCGGCCGCGCCACACCAGCACCATCATCGCGGGCGTGACGCGCGGGTAAGCGACGTGCTTGCACGCCGGGCAAAAACGCGCACGGTCGCTGGCGTGCAACTCGGTGGGCGTGCCGCAGGCGCCGCAGTGGCGGTGCGTGCGGTCCCACTCCAGAATCTGTGCGGCCCGGCCGGCCACAGCGCCGAGCGCAGCGGGCATGTTCATCATCGCGGTGCGCAGCGGCACGCCGCGCCACCCCGCGGGCAGTTCGGCCAGACGCAACGCCCAGCAATCCAGCCCGTCGAGTTGACCCAGGTAGTGGCGCGTCTGTGCCAACTCGAGGATGACGGGCCGCGCCAGCGCCAGCAGGCTCGGTGCTTCACCGTCCGGCAGCAACAGCTTGCCCTCGAAGAACGCCATGCACCAGGCCTGTTCGGTGCGAGGCAGCGTGGGTTGGACGGCAGGGGTGAACTGCATGGGTGTTGACGGTGAGTCGAGCTGCAGCAGGGTCTTGCCCGGCGAAAGAAGCACTCTAACGCCTCACCAACGACAATACCCGCCTTCCTCCGTGCCACGCCCCGTGTCTGCTGCCCTTGCCCCGTCCACTGCCCGCGCGCTGACCGCGTACAAGCCCTTCTGGGCGAAGCGCTTCGGTCCCGCGCCGTTTCTGCCGATGAGCCGGGCCGAGATGGAGGTGCTGGGCTGGGACTCGTGCGACGTGGTCATCGTCAGCGGCGATGCGTACGTGGACCACCCGAGCTTCGGCATGGCGGTGATCGGACGCACGCTGGAAGCACAGGGGTTTCGGGTCGGCATCATCGCCCAGCCCGACTGGAGCTCGGCCGAGCCGTTCAAGGCGCTGGGAAAACCCAACCTGTTTTTCGGTGTAACCGCCGGCAACATGGATTCGATGATCAACCGCTACACGGCGGACCGCAAGATCCGCAGTGACGACGCCTACACCCCCGGCGGCCAGGGCGGCGCGCGGCCCGACCGCTGCTCGCTCGTCTATGTGCAGCGCTGCAAGGAGGCCTGGGGCGACGTGCCCATTGTGTTGGGTGGCATCGAAGCCAGTCTGCGCCGCATCGCGCACTACGACTACTGGCAGGACAAGGTGCGGCGCTCGATGCTGGTGGACAGCAAGGCCGACTTGCTGCTGTACGGCAACGCCGAGCGCGCCGTGATCGAAATCGCGCACCGCCTGGCGCGGCGCGAGCCCGTGCACTCGATCACCGACGTGCGCGGCACCGCGTTCGTGCGGCGCCGCGACGATGCGAGTTGCGCCGACTGGTTCGAACTCGATTCGACCGAGGTCGATCAACCCGGGCGCCTGGACGAGCACATCAACCCGTACCAGAGCACGGACGAGTTGGCGGCATCGCAGGGAACGAGTTGCGCCGAACAACAGGCTGCGGGTGAATCGCCGTCATCCCGGCGAACGCCGGGAACCAGTGCGCTCGGCAAAGAGTGGATCCCGACTTTCGTCGGGATGACAGAAGGTGATCCGGCGCGCGGCCTGCCTGTCGTCGCCATGCCCACCAGTCGCAAGACCGGCAAGCTGGCCTTGCCGCCGCGCGAACGCACCGTGATCCGCCTGCCGTCTTACGAGCAGGTGAAGTCCGACGCCGTTCTCTACGCCCACGCAAACCGCGTGCTGCACCTGGAAACGAATCCCGGCAACGCGCGCGCACTCGTGCAGCGCCATGGCAGCGGCGTCACCGCGCGCGAGGTCTGGATCAACCCGCCGCCGATCCCGCTGACGACGGCCGAGATGGACCATGTGTTCGACCTGCCCTACGCGCGAAGCCCGCACCCGAGCTATGCCGACGAGTCCGGCAGCCATGACGGCGCGACCAAGATCCCGGCGTGGGAAATGATCCGCTTCTCGGTGAACATCATGCGCGGCTGTTTCGGCGGGTGCACGTTCTGTTCGATCACCGAGCACGAAGGCCGCATCATCCAGAGCCGAAGTGAAGATTCCGTGATCCGCGAGATCGAAGAGATACGCGATCGCGTGAAGGGCTTCACCGGCGTCATCAGCGATCTGGGCGGCCCGACGGCGAACATGTACCGCATCGCCTGCAAGAGCACGGCCATCGAATCCGCGTGCCGCAAGCCGAGCTGTGTCTACCCGGGGATCTGCCCGAACCTGAACACCGACCACACGCCGCTCATCAAGCTCTACCGGCGCGCTCGCTCGTTGCGCGGCGTGAAGAAGATCCTGATCGGCTCGGGCCTGCGCTACGACCTGGCGATCCAGTCGCCGGAGTACGTGAAAGAACTTGTCACGCACCATGTGGGCGGGTATCTCAAAATCGCTCCCGAGCACACCGAAGGCGG
>JANNKM010000273.1:0-16021 GCA_031396305.1 Rhizobacter sp. | reverse complement strand
CGATCTGATGGGCGTGGACAAGGTGACACGTGCGTTCGAAAAGGGCAGCATCGAAGTCGCGCCGCTGGCCTTCATGCGCGGGGCACGCTGAACAATGCCTTTGTCATCCTCGATGAAGCGCAGAACACGACGCCGGAGCAGATGAAGATGTTCCTGACACGCATCGGTTTCGGATCGAAGGCCGTGGTCACCGGCGATGTCAGCCAGATCGACTTGCCGCGCGGCCAGTTGAGCGGCCTGGTCGACGCCGAGCGTGTGTTGCGCGAGGTGCGAGACATCGCCACGACCTGGTTCACTTCGGCCGACGTGATCCGCCATCCACTGGTAGCGCGCATCGTCGAGGCCTACGACGCGGCGCGCGCCGACCCGACGTGAGGCGTTGGTGGCGCGCCCCGACCTGACGCTGTCGCTGCAATTCGCCGACGCGAGTGACCGCGTGCTGCTGCCCCGCCACAAGGTAAGACGCTGGTTGGCCGCGGCGCTGACACGTCCCGCTGAAATCACCGTGCGCTGCGTCGATTTCGTCGAGGGTCGCAACCTGAACCACGACTATCGCGGCGCCGACCATGCGACGAACGTTCTGACGTTTGACTATCAGAGTGAACCGAAAGTCGTGGCCGACCTGGTGCTGTGCTCGCCGGTGATTCGGCGTGAAGCGGCGGAACAGGACATCGACGTCCAGGCGCACTACGCGCACCTGCTGGTGCATGGCGCGCTGCATGCCCAGGGCATGGACCACCAGGACGGCGCGACGGCGCGGGCGATGGAATCGCGCGAGTGCGAAATCCTGGCGGGTCTCGGTTTCGCGAACCCGTATCGGCGCTGACCCGTTTCAGCGTTGGTGCGGGGCGCAACGCCGCCGCTCAAGCCGACTTGAGCAGGCGTGCCGCATCCAGCGCGAAGTAACTCAACACCCCGTCGGCGCCGGCGCGCTTGAAGGCGCCCAGGCTTTCCATCATCACAGCGTCGTGCGCGAGCCAGCCGTTTGCCGCGGCGGCCTTGAGCATGGCGTACTCGCCGCTCACCTGATAGGCGAAAGTCGGCACGCGGAATTCGGCCTTCACGCGGCGCACGATGTCGAGGTAGGGCATGCCGGGCTTGACCATCACCATGTCCGCGCCCTCGGCCAGATCGAGCGCCACTTCGCGCAGCGCTTCGTCGCTGTTGCCCGGGTCCATCTGGTAGACCTTCTTGTTGCTCTTGCCCAGGTTCGCGGCCGAGCCGACGGCGTCGCGAAACGGACCGTAGAACGCGCTCGCGTACTTGGCGCTGTAGGCCATGATCTTGGTGTGAATGTGGCCGTTGGCTTCCAGCGCGTGGCGGATCGCGCCGATGCGCCCGTCCATCATGTCACTCGGCGCCACGATGTCGACGCCGCAGGCGGCCTGAACGAGTGCTTGCCGAGTAAGCACGGCCACCGTCTCGTCGTTGACGATGTAGCCGCTCGCGTCCAACAGGCCGTCCTGGCCGTGCGTCGTGAACGGGTCCAGCGCGACGTCAGTCATCAGGCCCAGTTCCGGAAAGCGCTTTTTCAGCTCACGAACGACGGTCGGAATCAGCCCGTCAGGGTTCAGCGCCTCTCGGCCGTCGTCGGTCTTGAGGTTCGGCTCAAGGACCGGGAACAACGCCATCACGGGAATGCCCAGGTCCATGCACTCCTGCGCCACCGGCAACAGGCGGTCCAGGCTGCGCCGCTGGACACCGGGCATCGAGGGCACGTCTTGCGCGATGCCCTGCCCGGCCAGCACGAAGACGGGCAGGATCAGGTCGGAGGCGTGCAGGCGCGATTCGCGTACCAGGGAGCGGCTGAACTCGTCGCGGCGCAATCGACGCGGGCGGCTGGCAGGGTAGGGGGCGGGTGTGTGCACGACATCGAACTCGCAGCAAGACTGAGGGTGTGGCCCGACCCAGAGCCCGACCGGCGCCTAGGCGTTTGTCCGGGCCTGAAACAGATTGAAATACGCGTTTCATCTGCTAAAGTCGCTTTTGAATGATAGCCGCAAGGTGGTCATTCCCTGCTTTTCCTCCCTGAGCAGGCGCCTTACCGTGATGACAGCGTTAAGGCTTTCAAAGCCCTGGCCCTGCGGTCAGGGCTTTTCTTTTGCGCTCACCCATAATTCCCCGATGCTGTGGGTCAAGGCCTTTCATATCGTCTTCGTCGCCAGTTGGTTTGCCGGCCTGTTCTACCTGCCGCGGCTGTTCGTCAATCTAGCGACGGTGCCGGCCGACAGCCACGCTGAACGTGAACGCCTGCTGCTGATGGCGCGCAAGCTCTACCGGTTTTCCAGCGGGCTCATGGTCGTTGCGGTGGCCTTGGGGCTGTGGCTCTGGCTGAGCAACTTCTCGGGCTATGTGGGCGGCTGGCTGCACGTGAAGCTGGTGTTCGTGGTCGCGGCGATCGGCTACCACCACATGTGCCGCTCGCTGTTGCGAGGCTTCGAGCAACTCGCCAATCGGCGCAGCGAACGCTGGTTCAGGGTCTTCAACGAGGCTTCGGTGCTGATCTTCGCTGCCATCGTCGTGCTGGCGGTCGTCAGGCCGTTCTAGGGCCTGTTCCGGGCAGGCGCAACGCATGAGCCGGCCCCGGCATCACAGCTCCGCCGCCCCGCTGGCGGCGATCTTCGCGGCGCTGGTCGTCTACGCCAGTCTGTATCCGTTCGACGACTGGCGTGCCTTGAACGCCAACCCCTTCGCATTTCTGGTCTTGCCTCCGACCCGCTGGTGGACCGGTTTTGACGTCAGTGTCAACGTCTTGGGCTACATGCCGCTCGGGGCGGTGCTCTTCGGCGCGCTGGTGCGCAGCGGCGTGCCGCCGCGCAAGTGCATCCGCAATGCGTGGCTGATGGCTTTCATGCTGTCGTTGTGCATGGAGGTCACGCAAAACTTCCTGCCGCGGCGTGTGGCGTCAAACGTCGACCTGGCGTTGAACGCCATCGGTGCCGGGCTCGGCATCATGTTGGCGTTGGCGGTGCATCGGCTGGGCTGGGTGGAGCGCTGGCAGCAGCTGCGCGACCGCTGGTTCATCCCGCACAGCGCGGGGGGCCTGGCCCTGCTCGTGACCTGGCCGCTGGGCTTGTTGATTCCCACGCCGGTGGCGCTGGGCGTGGGTCGCATCCTGCCGCGCTTGCATGATCTGTTCGCGGAAGGCTTCGAAGGCACGCCGATCGAAGACTGGTTCACCGCGCCGATCTGGACCGCACAAGACTTCCTGCCGCTGTCGGCGCCGGCCGAAATCTCGACGGTGGCCCTGGGCCTGCTCGCCCCCTGCCTGCTCGCCTTCACGATCACGCACGCGGGATGGCGCCGCCTGATCCTGGTGCCGGTGCTGGCCGGTCTGGGGATCGCCGCGACCACGCTGTCCACGGCACTCAACTTCGGGCCCCAGCACGCGCTTGCCTGGTTGACCGACGTGTTCTGGCTCGGCCTGCTGGGTGGCACCGTGTTCGCTGTGCTGGCCAGCCGGCTCGCGGCGCGCACTTGCGTGGCGGTCGGCTTGATCGGCCTGACGGCGCTGGTCGTGAGTGTTGCGCAGGCGCCGGCCGACCCCTACTTCGCGCAAAGCCTGCAGGCCTGGGAGCAGGGCGACTTTATTCGCTTCCACGGCGCCGCGCAGTGGGTCGGGTGGTTTTGGCCCTTTGTGGCCTTGGGCTATTTGTTGCTGCGCTCGGCGCGCGCGCACGAGCCCGAGGCATCTGGCGCGACGACGAGCGTGCCACCCCTAGAATCCACGCGATGAGCTACTACGAGCGTCACATCTTCTTTTGCCTGAATCAGCGTGACAACGGCGAGGCGTGCTGTTCCCAGCACCAGGCGCAGGCGAGCTTCGATCACTGCAAACAACGCGTGAAGGCCGAACGGCTGAACGGTCCGGGCGGCGTGCGTGTGAACAAGGCGGGTTGTCTGGACCGCTGCGCCGGCGGGCCTGTCGCCGTGGTCTACCCGGAGGCGGTTTGGTACACCTATGTCGACCAGCACGACATCGATGAGATCGTCGACTCGCACCTGAAGAACGGCCGGGTCGTGGAGCGCTTGGTGTTGCCCGCCAACGTGGGGCGCTGAGGCCTTGCCCGAGGAATGAATCCACGAACCACGCGCCAATCCGTTGCAGGCCCGGCCGGCGATATCGAATGCGCGATTGACGCGCCCGACGCTGCGCCGCTGGGCACAGCCGTCGTCTGCCATCCGCACCCGGTGCATGGCGGAACGCTGGACAACAAGGTCGCGCAGACACTGGCGCGTGTCTTTGTAGCGCTGGGCTGGCGCTGCGTTCGCTTCAACTTTCGCGGCGTCGGCGCGTCGCAAGGGCGGTGGGACGAAGGCATCGGCGAGATCGACGACGCCTTGGCCGTGATCGCCGCCTTGCGGGACCCGGCGCTGCCGTTGATGCTCGCGGGGTTTTCCTTCGGAGCCTATGTCGCAGCGAGCGCGGCGCACCGGCTCGACGCGCACGCGAAAGCAACGCGCCTCGTGCTCGTCGGCGCATCGACGCAACAGCAGACCCTGCCGGCAGTGCCTGCGGACACGGTCGTGATTCACGGCGAAATCGATGACGTCGTGCCGCTGGCAGCGACGCTGGACTGGGCACGCCCGCAGTCGCTGCCGGTCATCGTGTTCCCAGGCGTGGGGCATTTTTTCCACGGACAAATCTCGCTGCTCAAGAGCGTCTTGCTGCAGCAACTTCGGCCCACCCGATGAAACCCAACTTTGCCATTGTCATTGCCGCCGTCTTGTCCTTGGTCGTGTCCAGCGCCGCGGTCGGGCAAGCACCGCAGCCGCCCGACGTGGCCGCAAAGAACTACCTCGTCGTCGACCTGACGAGCGACAAAGTGCTCGCGCAGCGCGAGGCGGATGCTTCGGCCGACCCGGCGTCGCTGACCAAGCTCATGACGGCGTACATCGTGTTCAGCGCGATCCGCGACAAGCGACTCAGCCTGGAGCAGACCCTTCCAGTGTCGCTGCGCGCCTGGGCCGAGCGCCGCGGCGGCGGCTCGCTGATGTTCATCGACACGACGATGACACCCAAGGTCGACGAGTTGCTGCGCGGCATGATCGTGCAGTCGGGCAACGACGCCTCTGTCGCGCTCGCCGAAGGCGTGGCCGGTACGCTGGAGCAGTTCGTGTCGATGATGAACGCCCAGGCCGCGGCCTGGGGTTTGAAGAACACCCATTTCAAGAACGTGACGGGATTGGGCGAAGCCGGCCATAGCAGCACGGCGCGCGATCTGGCGGCGATCGCCGCGCGCATCATTCGCGACTTTCCGGATTTCTATACCTACTACTCGATTCCATCCTACAAGTACAACAACATCGCGCAGCCGAACCGCAACCTGCTGTTGACCCGCGACCCCAGCGTGGATGGCATGAAAACCGGCTTCACCGCCGCGGCAGGGTACTGCCTGATCGCCAGCGCGGTTCGCGAATTTCCCAACCTCGGCGCGGCCGGCACGGCACCCGGCAAACGCCGCTTGCTGAGCGTGGTGTTGAACACGACGTCGATGGAGGCGCGCGCTGGAGAAAGCCAGAAGTTGCTGAACTGGGGATTCCAGGCCTTCGACACGGTGCGCCTGTTCGACGACGCCCAGGCGCTGGCGACGCCGGAATTCTGGAAAGGCAAGTCCAAGACCGCCAAGGTCGGGCCGGACGGCGGCCTGTTCGTCACGATTCCCAAGGGTGACGGCGGTAAGCTGAAAACGCACATCGAGCGCCAAGACCCGCTGGTCGCACCGCTGACCCTCGGCCAGCGCGTGGGCACGATCAAGGTCTCCACGCCCGGCGGCGCGGCGGTCGTCGACGTGCCGCTGGTGATGCTCGAGCCGGTGGAAGCGGCCGGCCTGTTCGCCCGCGCCTGGGACACGATTCGCTTGTGGATGCGCTGACGCCGAGCGCGCGACTCGGGTCTAATGGGTTCACCCGCGCTGCATTGCAACCCCCGGAGCCGCCATGCAAACCATCCCCGACACTCTGTGTTACCTGAACGGCGAATACGTGTCGCTGCGCGACGCCAAGGTGTCGGTGCTCGATCGCGGATTCATCTTCGGTGACGGCGTCTACGAAGTGGTGCCGGTGTACGCGGGCAAGCTGTTCCGCTTTGACGAGCACATGGCGAGATTGAGCCGCAGCCTCGGAAAATTGCGCATTGCCAATCCGCATAACAGCGCCCAGTGGCTGCAGCGTTGCCGCAAGCTGGTGCGGGCATTCATCGAGGCATCGAGCGACAAGACCGCCGCGCTGGACCAGGTGGTCTACATCCAGGTCACGCGCGGCGTCGCGCTGCGCGACCATGTGATGCCAAGTGACATCACGCCCACCGTGTTCATGATGACGAGCAGGATGAAGCCGCCCAGCCAGGAGCAGCGCCACGCCGGCGTCGCGTGCGTCACGGCGCGCGACTTTCGCTGGGAGCGCGGCGACATCAAGAGCATTTCGCTGCTCGGCAACGTGCTGGCGCGCCAGCTCTCGGCCGACCACGGCGCGTTGGAGACGATCATGTTTCGCGCCGGTTTCATGACCGAAGCGTCGGGCAGCAACGACTGGGTCGTGCACGAGGGCGCGGTGCTCGGGCCGCCGAAGAGCGAGCACGTGCTGGAGGGGATCCGCTACGAGCTGATCCGCGAACTCTGTGAAGACGCTGGTATCGGCTTCAATCTGCGGCCGATTGCCGAAGCCGAGGTGATGGCTGCCGACGAAGTGCTGATCAGTTCGGCGACCAAGGAAGTGCTGCCGGTGACGACGCTCGACGGCCACCCCGTCGGGCACGGCGCGCTGCGCGGCAAGCCCGGGCCGGTGTATGCAAAGCTGTATCAGGCCTATCAGGCGGCCAAGGTAGCGCAATCCACTTGACCCTGCCGTGGCCGAGCCGCCGTCGCTGATCGCGTCGTTGATTGAATACCCGTCGGCCTTTCCGATCAAGGTGATGGGGCTGAACGCCGATGGATTTGTCCAGGCGCTGATCGACGTGGCGCGCCGCTTTGACCCGGCGCTCGACGCCCAGGCCGTGACGACGCGGCCCAGCAAGGGCGGCAAGTACCTCGGCGTCACGCTCACGGTCACGGCGACCAGCCGCGAACAGCTCGACGCCTTGTACCTCAGCCTGACGGCGCACCCGATGGTCAAGGTCGTGCTGTGAGCGCGGCGGCGGCGTGCCCGGCAGCAGGCGACGGTCTGGAAGCGAGACTGCTGGGTCGCGTCGACTACGCGGCCACGCTCGAGGCGATGCGCGAGTTCACGCAGGCGCGCCAGCCCTCGACGCCCGACCAGCTGTGGCTGTGCGAGCACGACCCCGTCTTCACACAAGGCATCGCTGGCCGCGCGCAGCATGTGCACGACGCGGGAGCGATTCCCGTGGTCCGAACCGACCGCGGCGGGCAAGTCACCTATCACGGGCCCGGCCAGGTGGTGGCCTACCCGCTCATCGACCTGAAACGCCAGGACATCTATGTGAAGGAGTTCGTCTACCGGCTCGAGCATTGCGTGCTGAAGACGCTCGAGGGCTTCGGCGTCACCGGCCACCGGGTGGCGGGCGCGCCGGGCATCTACGTTCGGTGGGCGGATCCGTTTGGCCACGCCGTGCTGCACGGGTCGAACGCGCAGCCGTTCGCCGGCCTGGCCAAGATTGCCGCATTGGGAATCAAGGTCAGCCGGCACTGCACTTATCACGGCGTGGCGCTCAACGTGGCGATGGACCTGTCACCCTTTCTCGCGATCGACCCCTGCGGCCACGCCGGGCTGAAGACGATCGATCTGGCTACACTGGGCCTGCACGCCGACTGGCGAACCATCGCGGTGCGGCTCGGCGCGCACTTGGCGAATCACCTAGGGCCCCATGTCGATTGAATCCCCGAGCAGCAATGCCGCGATCGCGTACGACGCGACCGTCAAGCAAAAAGCGCAGGCAAAAACCGCGCGCATTCCGATCAAGGTGGTCAGCGCCGAACCGTTGAAGAAGCCGGCCTGGATTCGCGTCAAGGCGGGCTCGCCCAGCACCCGCTTCTACGAGATCAAGCAGATTTTGCGCGAGCACCGGTTGCACACCGTGTGCGAAGAAGCGTCTTGTCCGAACATTGGCGAGTGTTTCGGCAAGGGCACGGCCACCTTCATGATCATGGGCGACAAGTGCACGCGGCGCTGCCCGTTCTGCGACGTCGGCCACGGTCGACCGGACCCGCTGGACGTCGACGAGCCCGGCAATCTCGCCAAGACGATCGCGGCGCTGAAGCTCGCCTACGTCGTCATCACGAGCGTGGACCGCGATGACCTGCGCGACGGCGGGGCGGCGCACTTCGTCGAGTGCATCCGCCGCACCCGCGAGTTGTCGCCGCACACGAAGATCGAGATCCTGACGCCTGACTTTCGTGGCAGGCTTGACCGAGCGCTGGAGATCCTTCAAGCCGCGCCGCCCGACGTGATGAACCACAACCTGGAGACCGTGCCACGCCTGTACAAGCAGGCCCGTCCGGGGTCGGACTACGGATTTTCGCTGGAGCTTCTGCGGCGCTTCAAGGCCTTCGCGCCGAACGTGCCCACGAAGAGCGGGCTGATGGTGGGCCTGGGCGAAACCGACGAAGAAATCCTGCAGGCGATGCGCGACATGCGCGAGCACGGCATCGACATGCTCACGCTCGGCCAGTACCTCGCACCCAGCCAGCACCACCTGCCGGTACAGCGCTATGTGCATCCCGACACGTTCGCGATGTTCGAGGTGCAGGCCAGGGCGATGGGCTTTTCGCATGCCGCCGTCGGTGCGATGGTGCGCTCGAGCTATCACGCCGATGCGCAGGCGCATGCGGCTGGCGTGACCCTGACTCAGGGCGCCGCGACGACTTGAAATCGACACTGCTCGCGCTCGGCGCCATCGCGCTGTGGTCGCTGCTCGCCACCCTGGGCCTGATGCTGTCGCATGTGCCGCCGTTTCTGTTGACAGGTCTCGGGCTGCTGATCGGCAGCGTGCCGGCGTGGCCGCTGTTTCGCCAATGGCGCGTGCCGCGCGGCACGCTGCTGCTCGGCGTCTATGGCCTGTTCGGCTTTCACTTCCTGCTGTTCATCGCATTGCGCCACGCGCCACCGGTCACGGCGAACCTGGTGAACTACCTGTGGCCGCTGTTCATCGTCGTGCTCGCACCGCTGTTCCTGCGTGAGCTGCGGTTCAGCCTCGTCCACGTCGGCGCGGCAGCGGTGGGTTTTGCCGGCGCCGCGCTGGCGATCGGTGCCGATCGGGGCGCCGCCGACGCCACGAGCGGAGAATTCCCGTGGGGCTATCTGGCGGCGTTGGCGTCGGCCTGGGTGTGGGCGAGCTATTCTCTGCTCACGAAACGGGTGGCGCATTTCCCCACCGCGGCGATCGGCCTGTTTGGCCTGGTCTCGGGCGTGTTGTCGCTGCTGTGCCATGTGTGGCTCGAAACCCCAGTCAGTCTCACGGCGCGCGATGGGGTCTTGTTGGTGCTGCTCGGGTTGGGCCCGCTGGGCGCCGCATTTTTCTTGTGGGATGCGGCACTCAAGCGCGGCGACCCGCGGCGCATCGGCGTGTTGAGTTACCTCACGCCCCTGGCCTCGACGCTGCTGCTTGTTGTCACGAGCGGACGGCCACTGACTGCCGCGATCGGCCTGGCCGCCATGCTGATCGTCGGCGCCGCGGGGGTCGGGCTTGCGGTCCGATGAGTGTTGCGTTGTGTGGCAAATTCGACGCTCGCCAGCCCGGGGAATTTGCGACAGTGCCGAGCGTATACCCCACAATGCGCTGCCCCAGTCGACAGCGCTACAAGCAAGCAGGGAGTTTCATGCGGCGTCGTGTTCTGAATCTGCAATTCGCGTGCGCGCCCTGGATGTGGCTGTTCGCTGAGCCATCGCACGCGGGTTTGCTGACGCAGGGCGACGCGGCGGGTGCGCTGCGTATCACGCTGGAGCGTGGCGCGAACGCCGCGGTCGACTTGCTCTCGCGAGTTGACGGGTTCCTGGGCAATCCGAAAGTTCGGATCGCGCTGCCGGGGCATCTGAACGACATCGCCAAGTGGATGGCGGCGATCGGTCAGCAACGGCGCGTCGACGATCTGGTGACCGCGATGAATCGCGCCGCCGAAGCGGCGGTTCCCAAGGCGCGCGGGCTGTTGATCTCGGCGATCAAGGGCGTAAGCGTTCAAGACGCGCAGCAAATCATCACCGGTGGCGCGAATTCGGTGACGACATTCTTTGCGCAGAAGACCCGCGCACCGCTGGCACAAGAGTTCTTGCCCATCGTCACGCAGGCCACGCAAAGAGTGTCGCTGGCGGCGAAGTACAACAAGGTGGCGTCCAAGGCGGCCAGTCTGGGCATGCTCGATGCACGTGACGCCAACATTCAGGAGTACGTGACCGCCAAGGCGCTCGACGGTCTGTACCTGATGATCGGTGAGGAGGAGCGCAAGATTCGCCACGACCCGGCCGCAACCGGAGTGGCCCTCTTGAAGAAGGTGTTTGGCGCGATGAGTCCGAACAATTGATCGCGTCGTACCGCGTTCGACAACCCACAGCCGGCGCCATCCACCGATGAGCTTCAACCATCCGCTTCCCATGGCTGCACTGGCCGAGCATTTCACGGCCAACCCGGCGGGCCCGTTCCACCCGCCCGGCCCATTCGCGGCAGGTGCCGCCGCGGCGGTCGTCACGCACCCCGCGCGCGTGCTCGTACTGTTTGGCGCAGACTGGGACGGCCGGCTGCTCCCACACTACGAGCGCAGCGGGCGCTACCAATTCCACGAGCACGGCTTCGACCTCTTCAGCTTTCCGAGCAATGCGCGGCTGATGTGGTTCAACGTCTGGAATTTCGTGGACTCCATGGTGTCGCGCTATCGCGGCCGCATCGACGCGGTGTTCAGTTCGAACGAACAATTCGGCGCGCTCGCCGCGGCTTTGGTCGCCAGGCGGCTGGGCCTGCCCGGCGCCGACCCGGAAGTGCTGCTGTGCTCGCAGCACAAATACGAGGCGCGGTTGCGACTGCGCGAATTCGCGCCAGACCTGTGCCCCGAGTTCGAATTGATCCCGTACACGATCACGCCCGAGCAGGCCGCGGGCCTGCACTATCCCCTGTTCGTCAAGCCGGTCAAGGCCACGTTCTCGGTGCTCGCCAGACGCTGCGACAGCCCGCAGGAGTTGATCGAACACTTGCGCTTCAAGCCCTGGGAAAAGCACGTCATCAAGCGCCTGATCGAGCCGCACAACCAGGCGCTGCGGCGTTTCCCGAAGCTGCGCATCGACGCGCGCAAACTCATCGTCGAAGAGGTCCTCGAGGGCCGGCAGATCAACGTCGACGGCTACGTCCATGAAGGCGCAGTGCGTCTGCTGGGCATTGCCGACGAGGTGATGTACCCGGGAACGAATTCGTTCCAGCGCTTCATGTTTCCCGGCCAGGGCGACGCGCTGCTGAATGAGCGCGTGCGCGTTGCCACCGAGCGCGTCGTGCGCGGATATGGCCTGGACCATGGCCTGTTCAACCTCGAGTTCTTCATCCACCCGCAAACCGGTGCGCTCAAGCTGATCGAGATCAACCCGCGCCTGGCGGCGCAGCTCGCGCAGTTCTACGACTGGGTACTTGGAATCGATACCTACGAACTGGGGTTCGCAATGGCGCTGAACCGCCCGATGCCGGTGCGCCACGTGCCGCGATTCGGCGCGGCGGCGAGTTTTGTGTGGCGCAGCTTTGACGGAACCTCGTGCCCGCGCCTGCCGACGACTGAAGACCTGGCCTGGCTGGCCCGCGAATACCCCCAAGCTCGCCTGGAGCTCTACCCGAAAAATGGCGGCTCGCTGCAACGCGACCTGAAGTGGCTCGGCTCACACCGCTGGGCCGTGTTGAACATGCCCGGCGTGGACGAGGTCGATCTGCGTCAGCGCTACGAGAGAATTTGCCAGCGCTTCGGCTGGCCTGCGCCGTATTGATCGGCGGCCCGACGCGCGCACGCGCGCCGCGAGGGACTTGGTCAGCGTTGCCCTTGGCTAATGCGCCTGCGTCAACTCGTGCAGCAGCGCGGCCGGCAGGGCCGTGTCGATGACGTCGCGGCCCACGCGGCCGAGGTCCGCCGCACCCGAACCCGACTTCTCGAACGTGCGGCCCTGCTCGACGATTTCGACAAATGCCGAGTGCGGCGCAGCGTTGCGAACTTCCTCGCGGAACTTCGTGAAGCGCTCGCCGCGCTGGATTGCCTCGATGATCACGGCGTCGGGTGGGCCGCCCTGGCAGAACTCCGACGCCTCGCTCACGGAACTGACGAAGTCGATCATCATGCCCATGTTGCGCAGCGCATCGCGAACCTGCACCCGCACTTCGCGCCGCGATGAAATCACCAGCACCTGGCTTCCGGCCAGGCTGCGTGATTGGCGCGCCGCGCCGCCTGCAGGCGTGGCAACGCCGGACGACGGTTCCTGCGCCGCACGCAAGAACTGCAGAGTCAGCACTACCCAGGATGCGTCGTCCTGAACATGCATGCTCACGCCCATGGCCAGCGCGGTCTGCTCCAGGATGCGCCAGGCCAGCGCGTTCAGGCGCGGCGGGCGAAACGCTTCTTCCAGGTCGATCGTCAACGCTTCGCTGGCGCGCGGCTCGAAACGGCATTCGAGCTGCAGGCTGCCGACGGCGGCGCCTGCCGCGGTCTTGAAGCTGCAGTGCCCCGCGGAATTTCCAAGTGCCCACTCGAACAACGCGTTGAGAAGGCAGAACATCAGCGCGGGATCGGCCATGACTTCGGCCTTCTGCGTCGCCGCCTCGACGCTGATCGACCGATTCGGCACGTCGCTTGCACGCTGGCTCAGGACGCTTTGCACCGTTTCGTCGAGCACCAGCCGTTCCGCGGACGCCTGCACCGCACCCGAAGCGACGATCGCCAGCTGCTGCCCCAGCATGCCGGCTTGGCGTGCCTGGTGAACCTCGTCGCGCAGTGCCTTCAGGTCGGCGCGCCGGATGCGCCCGCTGCCGATGAGTGAATCGATGCGTTCCAGCGCCGCTGTCAGCGGGCCGGCGACGTCGGCGCCGAACTCGCCGACCAGGGCGAGCCACTGTTGCGCCGTACCACCGGCGCTTGCCTCGCCCGGCAGTTGCGGCGCTGCGACCGAACTGCCGTGGGGGTCTGACATATCCATCCCCCGATTGTTTCAGAAGAATCGGCAGATGGAAGCCCCGCAGCGGCCCCTGGACGAAGAAATGTTCTGCGCGCCCAGGCAGCCTCGTCGCGGCGAGCCCGCGCGGCGGTTACTTCAACGACTCGATCAGGTCAACGTAGTCCTGCATCGCCGCCGCCTTGTCGGTGCCCTTCAGTTCGTTCCACGCATCCCATTTGGCACGTCCCACCATGTCGGTGAAGCCGGGGCGCTTGCCGTCCACGTCGCCGCCCGTCGCCTGCTTGTACAAGGCATAGATCTTCAACAGGGTCTGGTTGTCGGGCTTCTCGGGCAGACTCTTGGAATCCGCCACCGCCTGGTTGAATTGGGTTTTGATGTCGGCCATGTTCACTCTCCGTGGGTGAAGCCCAGGGCTGGGCTGTAGGTACTTGCGGGCATTGACGGCGTCGATGTTACCCAGCATCTTGTGAGGGCCCCAAGGACGCCGCCTTGCGGCGCCCGTCCCCCGTGGGGATTGAACAAAGTGGCAGAGCCACATTTGTTCAAGCGGGCCCCGGCACGCACGCCCCAGGAGAACCCGAATGCCCCTTTCAGCTGAACGCATGTCGCGCGTGGATACCGCGTGGCTGCGCATGGACAACGACGTCAACCTGATGATGATTGTCGGCATCTGGTTGCTCGAACCGGCCGTGCCTTACGACGTGCTGTGCGAACGTGTGGTTGACAAGCTGCTGAAGTACGACCGCTTTCGCCAGAAAGTGGTGCAAGACACGTTCGGGCCGAGCTGGGTCGAAGACACCGAATTCGACATCGGGCGCCACGTGCTGCGCGAGACCCTGGCGCGCAAACGCGGTGAAAGCGAACGCTCGGCGCTGCAGCGGCGCGCTGGTGAACTGGCGAATACGGCGCTCGACCCGGCGCACCCGCTGTGGCAGTTTCACCTGATCGAAAAATATGAAGGCGGCAGCGCCATGGTGGCACGCATCCACCACTGCATCGGCGACGGCATTGCGCTGGTCTCGGTGATGCTGTCGATCACCGACGGCGGTAACGACCCGCCGCGCCGGCCCGCTCGCGCCAGGCGGCGCACCGAGTCCGATGGCGAGGCAGACTGGCTCGCCGATACGGTGCTCGGGCCGCTCACCGACATGACCGTCAAGGCGCTCGGCATCACCGGCCAGGGCGTGGCCAAGTCGCTCTCGGCGCTGTCCGATCCCGAGCGCGGCTCGCTCGACCTGATGCATACCGGGATGCAGGCGCTGCGCGATGTCGCGGCCTTGGCGATGATGCCCGACGACTCACCGACCCGGCTCAAGGGCAAGCCGGCCGGCAAGAAGCTCGTCGCCTGGGGCGAGCCAATTCCGCTGCCCGCCGTCAAAGCGATCGGCAAGGCACTCGGCTGTTCCGTGAACGATGTGCTGCTCGCGTGCGTGGCCGGGGCCATCGGCCACTATCTGCGTGACAAGGGCGACAAGCCCGACGGCCAGGAAATCCGCGCCATGGTGCCGGTGAACCTGCGCCCGCTCGACCAGGCCTGGCAACTGGGAAATCGTTTCGGCCTGGCGCCGCTGGTGCTGCCGATCGGCATCGGCAATCCCATCGAACGTGTTTACGCCGTGCGCGCGCGCATGAATCAACTCAAGGGCAGTTACCAGCCACTGCTCGCGTTCGCCGTGCTCGCGGTCGCGGGGCTGACGATCAAACCCGTGCAAGACGCGATCCTGGGCCTGTTCGCGAAGAAGGCCACCGCCGTGATGACGAACGTGCCGGGCCCGGCGGTGCCGCTCAAGCTGTGCGGCGCGACGCTGCGCCAGACGATGTTCTGGGTGCCGGCGTCGGGCGACATTGGCGTGGGCGTGAGCGTGCTCTCGTACGGCGGCGGGGTGCAGTTTGGCCTGATCACCGATCAGAAACTTTGCCCGGACCCGCAGGCGGTGATCGACCGCTTCGAGCCCGAATTCGAGAAACTGATGATGGTGACGTTGATGCTGCCATGGGGCGAAGCGGCGTAGCCGCTCGGGTTGCCCCGGCCCCGGGCGGACCCCGATGGCGAATCTGGTGCCAGGGGCTAGGATGCTGCGGCGCGCCGCGGGCACGGGAATTGCGGCGCCGTCATTGACGATTCGCCACCGCCATGCCCCCTGTGAGGCCAAAGGAGCAAGACCATGCAAGAACGTGAATTGCGCAGCCTGATCGAAGACGTGCGCTGCGGTGCCCTGCCGCGCCGCAGCTTCATCCAGACAATGGTGGGCCTGGGCTTGACGGCGCCGATGGCTTCCATGATGTTGATGCATGAAGGCGTGGCGCAAACGCCGGCGCCGATTCCCTACAAGCCGACCAAGCGCGGCGGCGGTGGGACGCTCAAGCTCATCTGGTGGCAAGGCGCCGTGCACCTGAACCCCCACTTCGCCGGCGGCACCAAGGAACAGGACGCGACGCGCATCTTCTACGAGCCGCTGGCCGGCTGGGACACCGAGGGCAACCTGATCCCGATGCTCGCGACCGAAATCCCGACCCGGCAGAACGGCGGAGTCGCCTCCGATGGCCTCTCGGTGACCTGGAAGCTCAAGCGCGGCGTAACCTGGCACGACGGCAAGCCGTTCACTGCCGACGACGTGGTCTTCACCGCGCAATATTCGGGCGACCCGGCGACATCGACCGTCCTGGTCGCGACCTACAAGGACATCAAGGTCGAGAAGATCGATTCGCACACCGTGCGCGTGGTCTACCCGAAGCCGACGCCGTTCTGGGCCGAGGCGCTGGTCGGCAGCCAGGGCCAGATCCTGCCGAAGCACGTGTTCGAGCCCTTCATCGGCGCCAAGTCGCGCGAGAACCCGGCCAACGTCAAGCCGGTGGGCACCGGCCCGTACAAGTTCGTCGACTTCAAGCCCGGCGACATGTTGCGCGCCGAGGCCAACCTGAACTACCACGTGGCCAA
>JANNKM010000248.1:0-9466 GCA_031396305.1 Rhizobacter sp. | reverse complement strand
CAACTCGTGCACGCGTGGGATGTGCTGGCGACGATGACACCGCCCGAATACTCCGCGATCCGCCCTTACCTGGCCAGCAGCAGCGGCTTCCAGAGCTGGCAGTATCGGCAGATCGAATTCATGCTGGGCAACAAGAACGCGGCGATGCTCAAGCCCCATTCACACCGGCCCGACCTGCTGGCCCAGGTGGAAGCGGCGTGGCGCGCACCGTCGCTGTACGACGAGTCGCTGCGCCTGCTCGCGCGCCGGGGATTGGCCGTCCCTGCCAGCCACACCGAGCGCGACTGGACGCTGCCCTATGCAGCGGACGACGCCGTTGAACAAGCCTGGCTCGTCGTCTACCGCGACCCGGATCGCCACTGGGACCTGTATCAGTTGGGAGAGGAACTCACCGACCTCGAAGACGCGTTCCGCCTCTGGCGCTTCCGCCACGTGACGACGGTCGAGCGCATCATCGGCTTCAAGCGCGGCACCGGTGGCACGAGCGGCGTGGGCTACCTGCGCAAGATGCTCGACGTGGTGTTGTTTCCGGAGATCTGGAAATTGCGCACTGATCTGTAGGAGCGCTGTCGCCCTCACACATTGCGGCTGTCGCGCCAGCGGTAGTAGCGGATCGAGGCCGCGAGGAACCAGGGCTTGCCGTGATAGAGCGGGCGGGTCTGGAACGCCAGGTCGTCGAACGCGGTTCGGCCTTCGGCCATGCCGAGTACCTGCTGGCCGAGTTTCATGCCCAGGTAGCTGCCCATGCCGACGCCTGACCCGCAGTAGCCCATCGCGTAGTGCAGGCCTTCGTGACAGCCGATGTGCATCAGCTCGTCGAAGGTGTAGGCGACGAAGCCGCACCAGGAGTGGCTGATGCGGGTGCCGGCCAGTTCCGGGAACACGCCCACCATGTCGGCGTGCAGCATCGGCCCGCTGACGACGGGATTGGTCTCGCTCGTCGAGACGCGCCCGCCGAACAGAATGCGCTTGCGGTCCGGCGACGCGCGGTAGTAGAAGACCACCTTGCGTGTATCGCTGACGATGCGGTTCCTGGGCATCAGGCGCGCCATCTGAGGCTCCAAGAGGGGTTCGGTGGCGATGATGTAGCTGCCGATCGGGATCACGCGGCGCTGCAGCCACGGCGTCAATTCGCCGGTGTAGCCGTTGGTGGCGACGACGACGTTGCGCGCCTCGATGACGCCGCGCGCGGTGCTGACGCGAAACTTCTCGCCGTCGCGATCGATGCGGGTCACGGCGCAGCGCGCCGCGACTTCGGCGCCAGCCGACAGGACGCGCTCCAGCAGCCCCTGGTGGTAGCGCGCGGGGTCGACGCTCGCGTGGCTGCGGTACACCACGCCGCCGAAGTAGGCGTCGGTACCGAGCTCCTGGTGTTGTTCGGCGCGCGCCACGACATGCGCGTCGACTTCCAGCCACTTGGGCTGATTTGCCAGCGCCTGGACCAGCTTGCCGAATTGCACCGGGTTGTGTGCGGCGTGGAAACGCCCCACCGGCGCGAAGTCGCAATCGAGCTTCTCGCCGGCGACGAACTCGCCGAACCAGGCCAGCGAGCGCCGGCCTTCGAGCAGGATGTCGCGTGCGCGCTGCACGCCATGGCGACGCGCCAGCACGTCGAAGCCGGGTTTGACGCTGGTCGAGATCTGCCCGCCGTTGCGCGTGCTGCAGCCCCAGCCGGCGTCTTCGGCATCGAGCACGATCGTGTGCCGCCCGCCGCGTGCGGTCTGCAGCGCGGCGTGCAGCCCGGTGTAGCCCGAGCCGACGACGACGACGTCGGCGCGCCGCGGCAGCGTCACCTCACCGAGTGCGGGCCGTGGCACGGCGTCCCACCAGTAGGGGGCGAGTCGGCAATCGGCGCTGAACAGGTTCGACGTCAAGGGCGGGGCTCCGGCTGAGAATGGCGGGGTACGACGGCGCCTCAGCGTGCGTCCGCGAGCACCATGTCGGCGCCCTTTTCGGCGACCATGATCGTCGGCGCGTTGGTGTTGCCCGACGTGACGGTCGGGAACACCGACGCGTCGATGACCCGCAGGGCTGCGATGCCGTGCAACTTCAGGCGCGCATCGACCACGTTCAACTCCGGGTCGGCGCCCATGCGACACGTGCTGACCGGGTGGAACACGGTGGACGCGCGGCGCCGGATGTCGTCGATCAGGCCTTCGCGTGTCTGCACCTGCGGCCCGGGCTCGAGTTCGGCATCGATCACCTCGGCGAGCGCAGGGGCGGCGGCCAGGCGCCGCAAGAACAGCGTGGCCTGCAGCATCGCTTCGACATCTTCAGGGGTTCCGAGTGAGTTCGGCACGATCAGCGGCGCCGCGTGCGGATCGGCCGAACGCAACTGGACATGGCCGTGGCTCGTCGGCCGGCAGGGCTGGGCACTGAGCAGAAAGCCGGAAAACGGGTCCGGGCTCATCAGCGCTCGCTGGCCCGGCAGCGCGCGCGTGTAGCTCAGCGGCGAAAAGTAGAGCTGCAGATCGGCACGCGCCAGCCCGGGGCGCGACCGCACGAATCCTCCACCCTGGTTCACGCTCAGCGCGAGCGGGCCGCGGCGCGTGGCGAGGTAGCGCAAGGCCGCGCGCAGCTTGCCCCACCACGGGCGCAGCTCGTCGTTGAGCGTGGGCACGCGCGAGCGGTACAGGTGGTCGATGCACAGGTGGTCCTGCAAGTACCGACCCACCGCCGGACGGTGCAGCACGATGCCGATGCCCAGTGTCTGCAGCAACGGCGCGGCGCCGATGCCCGAGGCCTGCAGCAGCAATGGCGAGTTGACGGCGCCGGCGCAGACGATCACCTCGCGCGCAGCACGCGCGAGCTGCACGCTGCCGCGGCATCGGTACTCGACGCCGCTGGCGCGCGCACCGTCGACCACGATGCGCGTGGCGAGCGCGTGCGTGCGCACGACGAGGTTGGCGCGGCGCATCGCCGGGCGCAGGTAGGCGCGCGCGGCGGACATGCGCAGCCCGCCTTGCGTGGTGATTTCATACACCCCCACCCCTTCTTGCGCCGCGCCGTTGAAACCGGCGTTGCGCGCCTGGCCCATCTGCGCGCCGGCCTGCAGAAACGCCTGGCACAGCGGATGAACTTCGGCCGACACGTCGCTCACGTGCAGCGGGCCGCCGTGACCACGCCACCCCGCGTCGCCGAACGGCGCGTGCTCCATCTTCTTGAAGTGCGGCAAGACGTCGCTCCAGCCCCAACCTGGGTTGCCGAGTTCTTTCCAGTCGTCGAAGTCCTGCGGCTGGCCGCGCACGTACACCATCGCGTTGATCGCGCTCGAGCCGCCCAGCACCTTGCCGCGTGGCCAGTAGCCCTGGCGATCGGCCAGGCTCGACTCGGCCTCGGTGCGGTACATCCAGTTCAGCGTCGGGTCGTAAAACGACAGGCCGTAGCCGATCGGCATCTGCACGCGCAGCCGCCGCTCGCTGCCGCCGGCCTCGAGCAGCAGCACCTGGAACCGGCCGTTTTCACTCAGGCGATTCGCGAGCACACAGCCCGCCGAACCGGCGCCGACGACGATGTAGTCGAACCCGCTCATGCGCTGGCGAACGCACGCTGCTGCGCCAACACTTGCGCGAGCACCTGGACACCGGTCTCGATCTGCGCCGGCGACACGCCACCGAAACCGAGCACGAGGCCGCGCAGGTCGACCGGGGCGATCGCGAAGCGCGCGATCGGCGACACCGTGATCTGGCGCCGCTCGGCGGCGGCGGCGACGGGCAGCTCCGCGCGGTCGCCGCGCAGCCAGCCGATCGTGTGCAGGCCGCTCTGGCTGGGCACGATGTCCAGCGCGCCTGCGAGTTCGCGCCGCGCCGCGTGGCACAGCGCCTCATGGCGCTCGGCGTAGATCTTGCGCATGCGCCGCAGGTGCGCGGCGAAGTGGCCTTCGTCGATGAACTCGGCCACCACCGCCTGGGTGCTCGTGGGCACACCGTGCAGCAGTTTGTTCATGATCGAATTGAGCGTGTCCACGAGCGCCGGCGGCACGAGCAGATAGCCCACGCGCAACGAAGGAAAGAGCGACTTGCTGAACGTGCCGACGTAGATCACCAGGCCCGTCGTGTCCACGCTCTTCAGCGTGGGCAGCGGCGCGCCGCCGAACGAGAACTCGCCGTCGTAGTCGTCCTCGATGATCCAGGCACCTGCCTGTTCGGCGGCGTGCAGCAAGGCGAAACGCCGCGCCAGGCTCATCACGGTGCCCAGCGGCTGCTGGTGCGACGGCGTCACGAAAGCGAGGCGAAACTGCGGGCTGAGCTTCAGGCCCTGCGCCACGCACAGGCCCTGCTCGTCCACCGGCACGGGCACCAGGTCCGCGCCGGCGGCGATCAGGCTGTTGCGCGCGCCGATCGCGCCCGGGTTCTCGAACCAGACCTTGTCGCCTGGATCGAGCAAGGTCGAGCCGATCAGGTGGAACGCCTGCTGCGCGCCACCGACGATGAAGATCTGCTGCGCATCGCACGCGATGCCGCGGTTCGCGCGCAGGTGCAGTGCGATGGCCTGGCGCAGCGGCGCGTGGCCCAGCGGATCGCCGTAGCCCATCACCTCGTTGCGGTTGCTGCGCCAGTGTTTTGCCGTCAGGCGTGCCCATATCGCCATCGGGAAAGCCTCGAACGCCGGCAGCGCGGTGGTGAACGCGCGCGCCGTGGACGGCAGGCGCTTGCGATCGGCAAAACGTTGCACGGCCAACGTCATCGCGCGCGACAGGCGCGGTGCCGGGCGCACCACCTGGCCCGCGCCCGCATCAAACCGGCGCGGGCGCTCTGCCAGCAGCGCCTTGCTGACAAAAGCTCCGGCGCCCACGCGCGACTCGATCAACCCTTCGGCGGTGAGCCGGTCGAAGGCTTCAATGACCGTGGTGCGCGACAGCCCCAGGTCACGCGCCAGTGTGCGGCTGGCCGGCAAACGCTCACCCACCGCGAAGCTGCCCGCGAGGATGAGGTCGCGCAGCGTCACGTAGAGCTGCGTGCTGACCGGGCGCGACGAGCGAGGGTCAATGACGATCGAGAGCAGCAACGCACCACCCGCCCGCTTCACCATTGAACCCGGCTTTCACGCTGTTGGAGTTGCGGAAACGGTATCACGGAATGTTCAGAATGGACCTGTCAGGTGCACCGGCATGCCTCGATGATGCAGCGTCGGTTCAGTGACGAGCGGTTCCAACGCAGGCATGAAGATCCAACGCATCGAAACCTTCTGCACCGCCTACGTCGGCTTCGTGCGCGTCACCGCCGACGACGGTGCGCAGGGCTGGGGCCAGGTGTCGACCTACCACGCCGACATCAGCGCGCTGGTGTTGCACCGGCAGGTGGCGCCCTGGGTGCTGGGCCAGGACGCACTGGACATCGACGCACTCGTCGACCGCGTCTGCGAGATGGAGCACAAGTTTCCGGGCTCGCATCTGTACCGCGCCATCGGCGGCATCGACACCGCGTTGTGGGACTTGCGCGGCAAGCTGGAAGGCAAGCCGGTGTGCGAGCTGCTCGGTGGCAAGCCTGGAAGGCTGCGCGCCTATGCGAGTTCGATGAAGCGCGACATCACGCCGGACCAGGAGGCGGCGCGCATGAGCAGTCTGCGCGAGCGCTTCGGCTTCGATGCGTTCAAGTTCCGTGTCGGCGCCGAGTACGGCCACGACCGCGACGAATGGCCCGGCCGCACTGAGGCGATCGTGCCCGCGGTACGGCGTGCGCTCGGGCCCGACGCGACGCTGCTCGTCGACGCCAACAGCTGTTATTCGCCGCGCCGTGCGATCCAGGTCGGCGAGTTGCTGCAGGAACACGGCGTCTCGCACTTCGAGGAACCCTGCCCTTACTGGGAACTCGAGCAGACCCAGGCGGTGCGCGACGCGCTCGCGATCGACGTCGCCGGAGGCGAGCAAGACAACTACCTGCCGCTGTGGCGCCACATGATCGAGATGCGCGCGGTGGACATCGTGCAGCCCGACGTCTGCTACATGGGCGGCCTGGCACGCACCCTGCGCGTGGCGCGAATGGCGCATCAAGCCGGGTTGCCGTGCACGCCACACAGCGCCAATCTGTCGCTGGTGACACTGTTCACGATGCATCTGCTCGGCGCGATACCGAACGCCGGCAAGTACCTCGAACTCTCGATCGAAGGTGCCGACTACTACCCCTGGCAGGAAGGGCTGTTCGTCGAATCGCCGTACGCGGTGCAGGGCGGTCACGTCACGATTCCCAGCGCGCCGGGCTGGGGCGTGGAGATCAACCCGCAGTGGCTGGAACGCGCCAGCTACCGGGTCAGCGTATCCCCCTGATCGAGATGAGCACGTCGTTGAGGGTGCTGGTGGCTTCCAGCGCGGGCCACCCCTGAGTGGAGTACAGGCGTATGACTTCCGCCATCTGGCCCACGGTGACTGAATAGGTTCGCTTCTCGTAGATCGTTGGCATACAACACGCCTTTCTGCGTTGGTTTGATTTGTTCCGCCTGTTGGGCAGAACCTGTTCCGTGGGAGCTGACGCGGTTCAACTGACGTCTGGAGGGTCGGGCGCGGACGTCTTCAGCGCAGGACTGGACTGAATTGGACGCTCCGCGATGCTGAGCCACATGTGTACCTTGGACTTGAAGCCTGAGGGCGTGAGGACGGCCATGGGTTCGAGGCCGTACTGCACAAAGCCAAGATCACGGTAGAGTCTGGCGGCTGGCTCATTGCCTTCGGTGACTTCAAGCTGCACTGCGACGATGTCGCCGCGCGCAACGCAGTGTCCGATGGCTGCTTGCAGCAAACCGCGGCCCACGCCCTTGCTGCGCCAGGCGGGCAGGACGTACATGCCCACGACCAATGCCTTGTGCCGGGTCTTGGGCTTGGCGGAGAACTCGAGCGCCACGGTTCCTACGAGGTCGGTGCCTTCAATGGCCCCGAACGCGATGGTCATGCCCTGCGGGTCCGCCACGCGCCTGACCCACCAGGCGTCAGGTTCGCTGGCTCGTTCTTCGGGTGTCGAAGTGAACGCATCCGCTGCATTCTCGTAGGCGTGCAGCATCACGGCTTTGTATTGCGGCGCATTCAAGTCGGTCAAGACGACGATGTTCGGGGTCATCGGCGGTGGCTCGGAGCCTGGGCGGCACTCGATGCGCTTCATCGCTGAAACCGGTCCGGCGCAAAGGGCGCGAGCGCCAGATCGACGGGCTCGCCGCTGGCAAGTGCAGCGACCAGCTGCGCGGTTTTCGGCGCGCCTGTCAGGCCGAGGTGCCCATGCCCGGCAGCGATGAAGCCCCGCGGATGCCCGGGCACGGGGCCGATCGCGGGCAGGCTGTCGGGCGTGCCGGGGCGCGGGCCCATCCAGCGCGCGCCGCCGGCCAGCCGAGCCCTCGGAAACATGCGGCGCAGATGCCTGGCCAGCATTTCCGCGCGGCGCCAGTTCGGCGGATCGTCGGGCAGGCCGATTTCTTCAGTGCCGGCAATGCGCAGGCCCATCTCCATCTGCGTCACGGCGAAGTGCCTCTCGATTTCGCTCACCACATGATTCAGCCGGATACCGGGGTCGGCAAACGTCATGTGGTAGCCGCGCTCGGCGATCAGCGGCAGGTTCAGACCCAGCGGCCTGAGCAGCGGCGCCGACCATGCGCCGGCGGCGACGACCAGTGCATCGGCATGCAGCGGCTGTGCGTCGGTGTCGACGCGCACCGCGCCGCCCACGCAGTGCAGCGCTCGAACCTCGCTGCGCCGGATCTGGCCGCCGTGGCGCGCGAACAGCGCCGCATAGGCCTGTGTCAGGCGGTACGGGTTGGCGGTGAACCCCATCGGCCCCATGCGCACGCCGCACGTGTAGTCGTGGCACAGCTCGGGTTCCGCGTCGCGCAATGCCGCGCCCGCGAGCACCTCGATCTGCGCCCCGCGCTCGCGCCGAAGTTGCCACGGCAATGCGTTGAGCACGTCGATCGCCGCGCGGTCGCGGTGCACGTAAAGGCCCGGCTGGGCGTGCACCAGCTCCGGCACGCCGGCCAACGCGGCAAGCCGCTGGTGCAGTTCGACCGAGGTGCCATACAGCGCCTTCATCGCGTCGGCGCCGCGCGTCGCCGCGGCCAGCGTGGCGTTGCGACTGAACCGCAGCAGCCAGCGCCACGTGCCGGGCAGTGAGCGCCAGCGAATCGCGAGCGGGCTTTGCGCGTCGAGCAGCATTTTCGGCAGCTGGCGGTGCAGGCCCGGCAATGCGATGGGCACGACGGCCTGCGCGGCCAGGATGCCGGCGTTGCCGAACGAGCAGCCGGCACCGGGTTCGAGCCGGTCGATCAGCGTCACCGCCCAGCCGCGCCGTTGCAGCTCGAGCCCCGTACAAACCCCGACGATTCCGGCTCCCACCACCACGGCGCAGCGTGTACTGTTCATCTTCTCGCAGGCAAGTTGCAGCGTTGGGCCATCGTAGGCGAGGATCGCAGGGCCCGCGCAAAGCGGTCTGCCGCAGAGTTCAGAATGGCTCTGTCGCGGCAATCGCAAGCTGCCCAAACTGAACCGGCACTACCAGGAGCTAGTACTGCGTTTCACCAAAACATTGACATGAAATCGCGTCTTCGCTCGCCATGCGTCGTTGCAAATCCTCGCGAGACCACGAGGTATCGCTGCGGTTTGCGCCTAGCCTGGCGAACGAATCCGTCGATTTCATTGTGTCAACGTTTTGGTGAAACGCAGTACTGGCGCGCGGCGCATTGAATTTGCCGAATCACATTGACGGAGACACGAGACATGCTGAAGCTCACATGGAAACGCACTGCCGCCCAACTTGCGCTGGGCGTTGGCGTCGCGCTCGCAGCGGTGGGGGTGTCGGCGCAGGAACTCACCGTCGTCTCGTTCGGCGGCGCGTACCAGGAAGGGCAGAGCAAGGCGCTGTTCCAGCCCGCCGCGAAGGCGATGAACATCAAGGTCAAGGAGGAAACCTACACCGGCATCGCCGATCTGCGGCTCAAGGTCAAGGCCGGCGCGGTGACATGGGACGTGGTGGCCAGCGGCTCGGGCAGCGCGGCGCGCGCGGGTGCCGAGGGAATTCTGGAAAAGCTGGACTACAAGGTCATCGACATTTCCAGCTTCGCGCCCGGTCTGGCGTTCGACCACTGCGTCGGCGGCGACGTGTTCTCCACCGTGCTCGCGTGGAACACCAAGACCTATGGCGACAAGGGCCCGCAGAGCTGGGCCGATTTCTGGGACGTGAAGAAATTTCCCGGCAAGCGCGCGTACCGCAAGGGCGTGGCCGGCGCACTCGAACCCGCGCTGATGGCCGATGGCGTGCCCGCGAACCAGGTGTACGAGGTGTTGTCGACCCCGGCCGGCATCGACCGTGCGATCCGGAAGATCAAGGAACTCAAACCGCACATCGCGGTGTGGTGGGCCTCGGGCGCGCAGCATGCGCAGTTGATGAAAGATGGCGAGGTCGACATGGTCACCGGCTGGAACGGCCGCTTCGACGTGGCGGCCAAGGATGGCGCCAAGGTCGCCTATACCTTCAACCAGGCCCTGCTCGAC
>JANNKM010000227.1:0-13450 GCA_031396305.1 Rhizobacter sp. | reverse complement strand
CAGGAGACGACGATGTTCTTCCGCCAACGTGCCGCGGCCAATGCCACCCAGTCCTATCTCTTCGGCTGCGCCGGGCACCGGATGGCGATCGCCGTGGACTGGTTCATCACCGAGGCCGAGAGGGCCGGTGCCCGCATCGCTCATGTCATCGACACGCACGTTCACGCCGATCACTTCTCCGGCGGCCTCGAGCTGGCTCGGCGCGTCGGCGCTGCGTATGGCCTGCACGAGAGCAACCGGGGCCGCGCCGCCTTCGACTTTGCGCCGCTGCGCGACGGGCAGCGCCTCGCGGCAGGCAACGTGCTCGTGGACGTCATGCACACGCCCGGGCATACGCTCGACAGCATCTGCCTGGTGGTGCGCGACCTGCGCCGGGGCGACGAGCCCTGGTTCGTCGTCACGGGCGACACGCTGTTGGTGGGAGCCGTCGGCCGCCCGGACCTGACCGGCCGGGAGCGCGAGATGGCCGCCCAGCTTCACGACACGCTGCACCAGCGGCTACTGAGCTTGCCGCCGGGGCTGGAGCTCTATCCCGGGCATCAGGCCGGCAGCGCCTGCGGCGCCGGCCTGTCGGGCAAACCGGCGTCGACCATCGGCTTCGAGAAGCGCTTCAACCCGATGCTGTCGATGTCGAAGCCGGCCTTCGTCGACGCGTTGACCACCGAGATTCCATCTCCACCGGCCGACATGGCGGACATCGTCGCAGCGAACCTGCGTGGCGTCGCGCCCGAGGCGGCGCACGCCTGACATCGAATGCGGCAAGGCGCATTTCAAGGCGTTGGCGGTTGGGGAAGCGCCTGCGCAATACCGCGCGGCTCGAACGCTGGCCGACTTGCTTGCGGCACAGTAGGCGGGCGCACCGCGTTCGGCAAAAAGCCTCGCGGCCGGTTGGGCTACGCAATCGTTGCTTGAGGTGACCGCCGCTCTTGGCGCTTCCGGTGGCGACACATGAGTCAAACTGAATCATCAGCGAGGGCAGGCACCGCAAGCGAGAATGTGGACACCTGAACGCGCGAGATCGAATGGAATGAAAGTCTGCATCGTCGGCGCCGGTGCCATCGGCGGCTTCATCGGGACGCGCCTGGCCGCGGCAGGGCGTGCTGAGGTGAGTGCGCTCGCGCGTGGCGCCACGCTCGCGGCGCTGCGCGAACACGGCTGGCGCGTGAGCAGCGGTGACACGCTCGTGCGCGCCAAGGCGCACGCCACCGACAAGCCGCAGGAGCTGGGCGCGCAAGACGTCGTCATCATCGCCGTCAAGGGCCCGGCGCTCACGGCGGTGGCGCAAGGCATCGCGCCGCTGCTCGGCAGCCACACCCTGGTCGTACCGGCGATGAACGGTGTGCCCTGGTGGTTCTGCAACGGCGTGGCCGGCATCGACGCGGCGCCGCTGCAAAGCGTCGATCCCGGCGGTGTGGTCGCGCGGGCGATCCCGTTTGCGGGAACGATCGGTTGCGTGGTGCACGCCAGCACCTCGACGCCCGAACCGGGCCTGGTGTTGCACCGCATGGGCCAGGGGCTGATCGTCGGCGAGCCGGGCGGCGGCAAGAGCGAGCGGGTGCAGAGTCTCGTCGAACTGCTGGCGCACGCCGGCTTCGACACCACGCACTCGGCGAACATCCGCTACGACATCTGGTACAAGCTGTGGGGCAATCTGACGATGAACCCGGTGTCGGCGATCACCGGTGCCACCATCGACCGCGTGCTCGCCGATCCGCTGGTGCGCGGGTTCTGCACCGCGGCGATGCACGAAGCCGCCGCGATCGGCACGCTCCTCGGCTGCCACATCGAGCAGACGCCTGCAGACCGTCACGCCGTCACGGCCAAGCTCGGTGCGTTCAAGAGCTCGATGCTGCAGGACGTGCAGGCGGGGCGCGCCATCGAACTCGACGCCATCGTCGGCGCGGTGTTCGAGATCGCGCAGCGCCTGGGAATGCAGGCGCCGAACATCGGCGCGTTGCTCGGCCTGACGCGTCTTTTCGGCCGCGTGCACGGGCTGTACCCGGAAGCGTCAAACTGCGGCCTGCACCCATGAACCCGATCTTCCACATGATCGCCGGCGCCCCCGACCCGGTGGCTCCGTTCAGCCACGCGGTCGAGGCCGACGGCTGGGTGTTTGTCACGGGGCAGATGCCGTTCTCCGGCACATCGGTCGACGAGCCCTATCCGCAGGGCATCGAGGCGCAGACGCACCAGGTGATGGAGAACCTGGAAACCGTGTTGCGCGGCTGTGGGCTGAGCCTGGCCCACGTGCTGAGCGTGCGCATCTACCTGCTCCACTTCGACGCGGACTACGCCGCGATGAACGCCGTCTACGCAAGTTACTTCCCACCGGGCAAGCGCCCGGCGCGCACCTGCATCGGCGTGAGCGGCCTAGCCAAGGGTGCGCGCATCGAGATCGATATGGTGGCGCGGCGTTGACGATTCGCCGCGAGCCTCCGACCTTGGGCACCGCCGAACTCCACCTGCGCCGCGTCCTCACCGCGATGGCGGGCCCTGCGGCGCAGCCGCGCGAGGACCAGACCGCGGCGGTGGCGGCGCTGGTGGAAGAGCGCGCCCGGGTGCTCGTCGTGCAGGCCACCGGCTGGGGCAAGTCAGCGGTCTACTGGGCCGCGACTTCGGCCCTGCGCGCCGAGGGTAAGGGGCCCACGCTGATCGTCTCGCCGCTGCTGGCGCTCATGCGCGACCAGGTCAGCGCCGCGGCGCAGGCCGGCCTGCGTGCGGCCACCGTCAACTCCACCAACCTCGACGATTGGGACGCAGTCTTCGACGACATCGCCGGCAACCGCCTGGACGTGCTGCTGGTCTCGCCGGAGCGCCTGGGCAATCTGGGTTTCGCGCAGCGCCTGCCCGGCCTCGTGGCGGCGACGGGGCTGGTGGTGATCGACGAGGCGCATTGCATCTCCGACTGGGGTTTCGACTTCCGCCCCGACTACCAACGTCTGGCCAAGACGCTGCTGGGAATCGGCGCCGACACGCCGGTGCTTGCCACCACCGCCACCGCCAACCATCGCGTGACGCTGGACGTCGCGCGCCAACTGGGCCGGCAAACGCTCACCTTCCGCGGCTCGCTCGCGCGCGCGTCATTGCGACTGGCCGTGGTGCCTGGGCTCAATGCGTTGGAACGTTATGCTTGGGTGGCCGATGCGTTGGATGCGTTCGCGGGCTCGGGCATCGTCTACGCCCTCACGGTGGCCGAGACCGAGCGGCTGGCCGGCTTTCTGCGCTCCTGCGGGTTCGAGGTGGCGGCCTACCACGGCAGCCTGGAGACGGCCGAGCGCGAGCGCATCGAGGGTGCGTTGCGCCGCAACGCACTGAAGGCCGTCGTCGCGACCTCGGCGTTAGGAATGGGCTACGACAAGCCCGATCTCGCCTTCTGCATTCACGTCGGCTCGCCGGCCTCGCCGGTGGCCTACTACCAGCAGGTGGGCCGCGCGGGCCGGGCGCTGGACGACGCGGTGGCCGTGCTGCTGCCGGCCGAGACCGACGAAGCGATCTGGACCTACTTCGCGACGGCGGGCGTGCCCGACGAGGAGCGCGTCGGCAAGATCATCGGCGCGCTGGGCGAACGCGCGCAGACCCTGATGGAGCTGGAGAGCGCCACCACAATCCGACGCGGCCGGCTCGAGGGCCTGCTGAAGATCCTGGCGGTCGAGGAGGTGGTGCAGCGCAACGGCTCGGATTGGGCGCTCACGGGCAAGCCGTGGACCTATGACGCCAAGCGCTGGCGCGTGCTGGCACAGGTGCGCGAGCACGAGGCCGGCCTGATGCGTTCGTTCGCCGCCGGCACGGGCTGCCTGATGCGCTTCCTGCAAGAAGCGCTGGACGATCCGCAACCCAGCGACTGCGGGCGCTGCAGCGTGTGCACGGGCCGGCTTCCCGGCCCGGGGGCGGGGCCAGGGCCTAGGCGCATCGAAGCGGCGCGCGTCTTCGCACGCGGGCAAGATGTGCTCATCGAGCCGCGCAAGCTGTGGCCTTCCGGTGGCAAATCCGCAGGTCCATCCGGGGGCATGCGCAAAGGCCGCATCGTCGGCTGCAGCGAAGGCCGCGCGCTCGCCTTTGCCGACGATCCGGGCTGGGCCGACGTGCTGTTGCCGCTGTTCTACGCACCCGACGGGCCCGCGCCCGAGCCGGTGCTGCAGGGGGTGGTCGCGGTGCTTGGACGCTGGCGGCGCACCTGGGGCACGAGGCCCGTGGCCGTGGTGCCGATGCCCTCGGCACTGCACCCGCGGTTGATCCGCTCGGTGGCGTCGCACGTGGCGACGCTGGGCCGGCTGCCGCTGCTGGATGCGCTGCTTCTCACGCGCGCCACGCCGGGTGCCGACGTCGCTTCCGGCGCGAAGGTGGCGGCGCTGCTCGACGCCCTCGCGCCGCGGCCCGAGGTGCAGGTACCGGCGGGGCCGCTGCTGCTGATCGACGCCCGCTACCGCAGCGGCTGGTCCATGACCGTGGCGGCGGCGCTGTTGCGCGAAGCCGGTGCCACCGCGGTGTTGCCGCTGGTGCTGCACCAGTTGCCTTGAGCGCCCCCTCTTGGAGCCTTGCGCATCAGATCGCATCGCACCGCCGCGGCTGCACATGCCGCCTGCAAGGCGCGGCAAACCCAACGCCAATTCGAATCAACCCCCGAGCCGGCTCGCAAACGCCCCCTCACCACTCACCGTGATGTAAAGCATCTGCGTCGCCCGCGTAGCCGCTACATAGAACAGCCGAGCCTCGTCGGCTTCGTTCTCGCCCGCTTCGGGCATGTGCCCGACGCCGGGCAGCGCGACCACCGAGAACTCGAGGCCCTTACTCGCGTGCATCGTCATCACCTTGATCGTGTCGGTCGTCGGGTTGAAGCTTCCCGAGCCGCGCCGCACGTGGTGCGGCAAGCGGCGCCGGCGCAGCACTGCGGCGCATTCGTCCATCACGGCGTGGCGGCGGCAGAGGATGGCCATGTCGCCCCAGGCGACGCCCTGCTGGTGCGAGTGGCTCAGCAGTTCGGCGATTTGCTTCGCCTCGTCGCGCAGGCTCGGCAGGCGGATCACGACTGGTTCGTGCCCGTCGCGGCCGCAACCGATCGGCTGCAACATCGGAATGCCGTCGTCGCCGCCGTCTTCGGGCGTCAGCAGGTCGGCGGCGATCAGGTTCGCGGTGCGCAGCACCTGGCGCGTATTGCGGTAGTTGATGCGCAGGACCGTGGTGCGGCCCTGCGCCTGGATGCCCACGCTCTTGAAGCTGAACTGGCGCGTGCGCGAGCGTTCGTAAATGCTCTGCGCATCGTCGTAGAGCAGGAGCAGGCTGTTCGTGTTCGGGTCCACCATCTGCGTGATGAGCTTCAGCCACTCGGGCCGGAAGTCATGCCCCTCGTCGATCAGCACGGCGAGGTACTGGCCCGACGGAATCTGGCGCCGCTCGACGCTGCGGATGACGTGGTCGACCATCTGCTCGAAGAGCTGCGGGCCTTGCGGCGGAATCACCTGGCCGAACGCGACCAGCTGTTGCCGGCACCACTTGTGGAAGTGGCGCACGAGCACGCGGTCGGCGAGGCCCTTGGCCCGCATCACCGCGCCCAGTTTCACCGCCAGCGGCTCGTTGTAGCTGAGCACGAGAATCGGCTTGTCGGGGCTCGCGACCTTCGCCAACTGTTCGGCGCGGTAGCCCAGGATCATCGTCTTGCCGGAGCCCGCCACGCCGTGGATGATGCGGTGCCCGTCGCCCAGGCTGCGCGCGAGTTGCTCTTGCTGCAAGTCCATGACGCGCACGATGTCGGGCACGCTGTCGGCGCCCGCAGCCGCATCGGCGTTGACCGCGTCGAACAAGCCGAGCTGCGGGCTGACGCGCACTTCGGGGAACAGAATCCAGCGCACGCGGTCGATTTGCGGCAGCGACAGCGCGCCGCGCATCAGCGTCGGGAACATGCCCCACAAGCGGCTCTGGAATTCCTCGGGCTCGGTGGCCTCGGTCATTTCGTCGGCGCACATCGCACGGTGCGTGTCGATCGCTTGGTCCAGGCCGGCGGACTCGAACTGGCGCCGCGTGATGTGGGTGAAGACGACGCCGTAGCTCCACGGGAAGGCGAGCGCGCCTTTCGCTTTGCCGGTGTCGGCGATGAGTTGTTTGTCGCGCGACAAGGCGTCGACGACCTGGTGCGCGTAGTGGCGCGCCTGCTCGATCGGGTTCGCCACGTTCTTCGGCACCCCGCCGGGCGCGATCTCCCAGGTCTGCTTGTTCGCCTTTTGAATCGTGTCCAGGCGCCAGTCCTTGACTTCCAGGATCAACAGGCCGCGCCGCGGGTGCAGGATCACGAAGTCGGGATGCGTCTGCGCGGGGCCGACGGGAACGTCGTACCAGACCAGATAGTCGGTGTCGAGTTTCTGTTCCAGCCGCTCGGCGAGCCGGCGCTCGCCCTGCGTCATTCGCGACACGCAGGTGCCGATGGAGGGAATGAGAGTCGCCATGGGAAACGTTTGCGAGTGTGCCAGCCCTGGCCCACAATCACTCCGACGGCGTGGTGCCGGACTGGTTTGAATCCGCCATGCAATCCTCCCCGATTCCCGACTTCGTCTCGCGCATCCCGCGCGAGCGCCTGCCCGCCTTGCTGCGCGCCATGCCCAAGGCCGAGCTGCACTTGCACATCGAAGGCTCGCTCGAACCCGAACTGATATTTCGGCTCGCGCAGCGCAACGGCGTGAAGTTGCCCTATGCGAGCGTAGATGCCTTGCGCGCCGCGTATGCATTCACCGACTTGCAGAGTTTTCTCGACATCTACTACGCCGGCGCGAGCGTGCTGCTGAAGGAGCAAGACTTCTTCGACATGGCGTGGGCTTACTTCGAGCGCGCCGCGGCCGACAACGTGGTGCACGCTGAGCTGTTCTTCGACCCGCAGACGCACACTTCGCGCGGCGTGCCGTTCGGCGCGGTGATCCAGGGGCTGGAGCACGCGTGCCGGCGTGCGCACGCCGAGCTCGGTATCAGCGCGAAACTGATCCTGTGCTTCCTGCGGCATCTGAGCGAAGACGAAGCGCTGGCCACGCTCGATGAAGCGTTGCCGCACAAGCGCCACTTCATCGGCGTCGGGCTGGACAGCAGCGAGCGCGGGCATCCGCCGGAGAAGTTCGCACGTGTCTTTGCCAAGGCCGCTGCGGCGGGGCTCAAGTGCGTCGCGCACGCGGGCGAAGAAGGGCCGCCCGAGTACATCCGTAGTGCACTTGATGTGCTGAAGGTGCAGCGCATCGACCACGGCGTGCGTTGCATGGAAGATGCGACGCTCGTGGCACGGCTGGCGAAGGAGCGCATGCCGCTCACGGTGTGCCCGCTGTCCAACGTGAAGCTGTGTGTCTTCAAGCGGCTCGCCGAGCACAACCTGCCGGCGTTGCTCGATGCCGGGCTGTGCGCGACCGTCAACTCCGACGACCCGGCGTACTTCGGCGGCTACATCAACCAGAATTTTGTCGAGACCTTCGAGGCGCTGCCGCAATTGGGCGCGTCACACGCCTACCAGCTTGCACGCAACAGCTTCGAGGCGAGCTTCATCGATGCGCCGGCAAAGGCGGCGTTCGTCGCGCGCCTGGACGAAGCGTTTCGCGAACACGCGGGCTGAGAAGTTGAGAGTTTTTCGTTCTTGCTCCCTCTCCCTCTGGGAGAGGGGGCAAATTCGGCTGCGGCGAAAAACTCTCAGCCTCTGAGTTCGTTCGGTCCCATGGCGCCCGGATGGGGTAGAGCTTGACCCGGGTCACCAGCGCGCGAGCACGCGCCCCTTGTCGACCTTGGCTTCCCAGCGCTTCAGCGGGCTGTCGCCCTTGGCGGTGCATTGGCCCGTGCGAACGTCGAATTCCCATTCGTGCTTCGGGCAGGTCAACGTCGTACCCTGCAGCGCGAGGTGCGGAATGTTCGTCGTCTGATGTGGGCACAGGCTGTCGAAGACTTGCCAGGCCTGCGCGCCGTGGTGCACGAACAAGCCGCGGCCGTCGCACTCGGTGCGCACCGTGGCGCCTGGAGCGAGGTCGGCCACCGCCATCACGTCGTGCCAGGTGGGCTCATTGCCCAGGCCCGCGGCGCGAAATTCCGGCAGGTCCATCGCCAGGATGATGTCTACCGCCCAGACGATTTTCGCCAGACCCAGCGCCGGGAACGCCATCAGCAGCGCGTCGAGCACTTCGGCCGGAGTGCAACCGTCGCGCAACGCGCGCTTCAGGTATTGGCGCAAGCCCCGTTCGGTTTGCGCGTGCACCTTGGTGATGACGGAGATCAAGTCGCGCGTCTTCGGGTCGAGGTGCTTGCCGCAGTCCTTCAGGAAACTGAAGTAGTGGCCCATCGCCTCGGGGCGGGCTTTGACGAGAAAGGTGAGGGCGTCGCTCATGGGTGGATGCTCCTGGAGTCAGCCGAAGGACCGCGCGGCGTTCCGTCGGGAAGGTGGGTCTGGCATTCGTCGAAGACGCGCAGTGTGCAGGCTGCGCACACCGCGCTGTCGAGCTGCGGGTAGACGCTGCGCAAGGCGTCGCCCTTGTGGCCGATCAGATGCTGCGCGCCGATGACGGTGACGGCCTCGCTGCGCTCGAGCATGCGCCGCACGGCGGGCTGCGCGCCGACGACGAGCAGCCCGCCGCCGAGGGCGCGGCGACGTTGCGCCTCCTCGGCCAGCAGCTGCAGGCCGGCCAGATCGACGAAGTTGATGCCTTGGGCCAGCAGCAGCAGCCACTTGCGCTGCGGGTTCGTCGCGTCGATTTGCTGGAAATGCTCGCGCACATGTTCGACGGCGCCGAAGTAGATCGAGCCGTGCAGGCGCAGCATCGCCAGCTGCGGGCAAGCCGGCGCGGCCTCGCCCACGGCGACCATCTTGCGCCGCGGGTTGCCCAGCTCGGCGCGTGGCGGAGCCAGCTCCGTGATCGCCGGCTGCGAGGTGCGGTACAGGTAAAACAGCAGCGAGATCGCGACGCCGACAAACAGGCCTTTTTCAAGGTCCACCAGCACACCGATCCAGGTGGCGAGCAGCACGATGCGCTCGCGCGGATGGCGCCGCAGAATCTGCCCGATGTGGTGCCAGTCGATCAGCCCCCACGCCACGATGAACAGCACCGCGGCCAGCGCCGCCACCGGCAGGTAGGCGATCAGCGGTGCGGCGAGCACCGCGATCGCGAGCAGGAACACGGCCGACATCGCGGCGGCAAGCGGCGTGCGTGCGCCGGCCGCAAGGTTCAGGCTGCTGCGGTTGAACGAACCGCTGGACGGATAGGCCGAGAAGAAGCTGCCCGCGACGTTCGACAGCCCCTGGCCGATGAACTCCTGGTCGCTGTCGAGGCGCTGGCCCGTGTGCGCCGCCAACGAGCGCGCGACGGCCACCGCCTCGGTCAGGCCGATCACGGCCACCGCGGCAGCCGGAAACAGCAGCGCCTGCAGCGTGACGAACGACAGATCGGGCGTCGACAGCGGCGGCAGCGCGGCCGTCAGCGCGCCCACGGTCTCGATGCCGGTGCGTGAGACGCCGAGCCACTGGTTGAGAAGTGCCGCGACGCCACTGCCTACCAGCAACGCGACGAGCATGTAGGGCAGGCGGGGAACGAATCGCCGCGCCAACAGGGCGCCGGCCAACGTCGCGACGCCGACCAGCGCGACCCACAGATGCGCCTGCCCCAGATGGCTGGCAGCGAACAGCACCGTCTCGTGGAACATGGCGCCGCGCGGAACCGCCAGCCCCAGGAAGTTCTTGATCTGGCTCGCCGCGATCAGGCAGGCTGCGCCCGCGGTAAAGCCGACGATCACCGTGTGCGAGATGAAATTGACCAGCGAACCCAGACGCGCCAGCCCCATCGCCAGCTGCATCAACCCGGCCAGCAGGCTGAGCGAAAGCACCATGCCGATGTAGCGCTCGCTGCCGGGTTCGGCCAATGGGCTGAGCACGGCGAGAACGAGCACTGAAATGGCCGTCGTCGGGCCCGTCACCAGTTGCCGGCTCGAGCCCCACAGCGCAGCGACGACCGCAGGCACCATCGCCGCATACAGGCCGTACTGCGGCGGCAGGCCGGCGATCGTCGCGAAGGCCACGCCTTGCGGCAGCACGATCACCGCGCCGATCAGCGCGGCAGAGGCATCCTGGCGGGCGGATTCGCGCGTGACCTGTGGCCACCAGGCGAGGAAAGGCAACCACCGCCGAGCCATGAGCGACGCGTTCACGAGGCGGCCACCCTCGCAGGCCGCGACCGCGCCGCGGCGCCGTGCACGAGCGTCTGCAGCCGCCACGCCAGGGGGCGGCGCGGGGTAGGGCGCGTGGCGTCGCTCACGCAGGCTGCCTGTCAGCCCGGTGCGCGCGCATGCCACCGATCAGCGCGCCCAGCACGATCGCTGCCCCGCCCACAAGCGCGGCCACCATGATCCAGAAGCTCACCGCCTTCAGCACGACAGCCGAGGCCTGCGGAATCGGCGCGATCCAGCCGAGCTGTGACAGGTAGACGGGAATGATGAACGCGCGCGAAACCAGCACCAGCATCATGATCGTGCCCATCACTACCTTGACCATGTAGGGCCGCACATAGGTCGTGCCGATGGCGCCGAGCTGGATGCCGAAGAGGGACCCCGCCAGGATCACCATCGCCAGTCGCAGGTCGACGTAGCCGCCCCAGCCGTACTTCACGGTGCCGCCCAAGCCCATGATGAAAGCGATCACAAGTTCGGTGGCTGAGGCCATCAGCGACGGCAGGCCGAGGACGTAGTGCATCGCCGGCACGCCGATAAAGCCGCCCACCGCGATCGTCGCGGCCAGCATGCCGGTGGCGAAGCCGATCGGCAGCGTGATGAGCCATGGGATGTGCGCCTTGGCGCCCGTCGAGTAGAAGCGCGGCCCCATCCACCGCACCCGTTGTACCCAACGCGCGAGACGCGTGACCTGCTCGTCCTGGCTGGTGGTGCCGCGTCGATACAGGTTCCAGGCATCGAGCATCACCCACGTACCGACGATGCCGAGCACGACGACGAACGCGACCGAGACATACAGGTTCGACCCGGCGTCGCCGAAGCTGTTCTTGATACCTTGCTGCACGCCCGCGCCGTAGAGCATTCCCAGCTCGGCCGACGCGCCGAGGACGAGGCCGACTTTGAGATCGATGTGGCCGAACTTGTAGCGTTTCAGTGCGCCGACCAGCGCCTTCGGGAACTTGTGGCAGATGTTCGAGGCGACGGCCACGATGCCCGGCACGCCCATCGACATCATGGCCGGCGTGAGCACGAATGCGCCGCCCGAGCCGATGAAGCCCGACACCATGCCGCCCACAAAGCCGACGAACAAGAGGAAGACGACATTGCCCAGCGTGAGGTCGATGAAGTTCAGTGCGCCCGCGTCCATGGCTTGGCTCGGGTTTTCAGCGCGACTGCCGGGGCTTCACGCCGAGCGCGTCCCAGAACAGGCCGGTGAAGGTGCCGTGAAAGATCGAGAAGGCAAACGCTACGCTGACCGGGAACAGGAACCACCAGCCGCCCCGTTTACACAGCCGGATCACCTCGGCCTCATAGGCGAAGAGCAGGCCGTACAGCGTGGCCACGACGAGTCCGAGCACCAGCAGTTTGAGCCACTTCACGTCTCGATTCCCCCGGCTTCAGCTGATTGCCTGGTAGTACAGGTTCTGCGGATGGTTCGCCTGCGCGAAGAAGAACCAGCGTTCGGCAAGCAGGCCAAGGTACTGCGCCACGAAAGCGGCGCCAAGCCACAGCGTCGAGGCGCTGTGCAGGCCCAGCGCGAGGAACAGCAGGGGCAGTGCGAACGTCATCGGCAGGAAGCACCACTTCACGCCTCGCAGCACGCCGGGGCTGCGCCCATGAAAGAACTCGCGCGTATTGAACGAGCCACCCATGAAGCCTTGCGACTTCTGCACCACGACGGGATGTTTGACGCCGATCGCCGATTGCGCCGTCGACAGGGGTTTGAGCCTGGCGTTGCGCCGCAGACTCGCGAGGCGTGACGCGGCACCGAGCACGGTGAGCACGACGGCCCACGCGGCGAGGAACCCCACATGGCGCGGCGTGCTGAAGGCGGCCAGCGCGGTGGCCAGCGTGAAGCCAGAAGCCATGCCCAGCAGCGTGAAGTTGGCCAGGGTCAACGGTGTGTGCCATTCGGCGAGAAAACGCAGGCACGCGTAGATCATTGCGGTGCTGACGAACAGTGCGAAAGCGAGCAGGGTGCCCAGCACGCCGACCGCAAGGCTGGCGTCCAGCGTGACGCTGCTGCCCGGCGCGGGCAGCGCTGCGGAACCGAAGAGGTGCAGCGCGCCGTACAGGGCGACGCTTGCCATGAACGCCGGGAGCACGATCACCTCGCGCGCGAGCCACGAGGTGCGCCACATCGTCGCGGTGCGCCAGGCGCGTTCGGGGCGCCCGAGGTGGAAGAACGAGGCGAGCAAACCCGCGCCGAGACAAATGAGCGCGAGCACGCTGCCGGCGACGTAGAACTGCGTCGACGGCGGCTGCGGCAGCAGGCCGAGCAGTGCCTGCGCCTGCACCGAGACCAGTGCGATGAACAGTCCTTGCCCGGCGCCGATCAAGGTGGTGAGGAAGATGACGGAGAAGGCGGGGTTCATGTGCAGGCGCAACGTGCGGCAGGGCAGGGGCAAGGGCCGATCAACGGGCGTTCAGCGGGCGGTGCAAGCGCAGCGGTTCACCACGTCGTCGCGTCGTCCAGCGTCGGCGTGCCCGGCGCGGGCTTGGGCAAATGCCCGTCGATGCGCAGCGGATTGTCGGCGCGAACGAGCTCGTCTTGGTGGATGCGAATCCGCGTCGGGCGCCTGGGCAGGTAGTGGTTTGCCGGCTTCGTTCCCCACTCGGGCATCAGCGCGTAGCCGCCCTGTTCGCGGATCGCGCGCGACGCGTCGGACGCGGGATCGTGGATGTCGCCGAAGATGCGCGCCGAAGTCGGGCATGCCATCACGCACGCCGGTTTGCGCTCGGCCTCTGGCAGCGTCTTGTCATAGATGCGGTCGACGCACAGGGTGCATTTCTTCATCACCTTCTGCTGCTCGTCGAGCTCGCGCGCGCCGTACGGGCAGGCCCACGCGCAGTACTTGCAGCCGATGCACTTGTCGTAGTCGACGAGCACGATGCCGTCGATCTCGCGCTTGTATGACGCGCCGGTCGGACACACCGGCACGCACGGCGGGTCTTCGCAGTGCAGGCAAGACTTCGGGAAGTGCACCGTCTGGGTGTCGGGGAATTCGCCAACCTCGAAGGTCTGCACCCGGTTGAGAAACGTGCCCGTCGGGTTCTCGTCGTAGGGCCGGAAGTCCGCCAGCGCGCCGGCGCTGCCCGAGGTGTTCCAGGACTTGCAACTCGTCACGCAGGCCTGGCAGCCCACGCACACGTTGAGGTCGATGACCAGGGCGAGCTGGGTCACTTGCGTGCCTTCAGGCTGGCGATCAGGCCGGCCAGCGAGACCCGTTCGTGCGGACGCTCGGCCATGCCGGGGTAGGGCCGCAGGGATTCGAACTGCGGC
>JANNKM010000149.1:0-2813 GCA_031396305.1 Rhizobacter sp. | reverse complement strand
CTTGAAGGCGATGTCGCCGGCGATCACTGTCGCGCCACCCGACAAGGCTGTTTCGAGTATCTCCATGCCGTTGGCAATGGTCTGGAAGAAGCGCTCTTCCTCCACCTTCAGCACTTCTGTCACGCGCAGCATGTCGCGCCGCAATTCGGGATAGGCCTCGCCCATCTCCAGCGCCAGCGGCGCCACCAGTGTGTAGAAGAACGGCTTTCGCGCGCCCAGCTTGTAGCCGTGGCGGATGCCGCGCCGCGCGATGCGGCGCAGCACGTAGCCGCGGCCTTCGTTGCCGGGGATCACGCCGTCGACCACCGTGAAGGCGCAGGCGCGGATGTGGTCGGCGATGACCTTCAGGCTCGGGCTGGTGGCGTCGGCGTCATTGCCCGCCGGCGCGGCGCCGTCCACCGCGCGCTTGGCCGCGGCCAGCAGGTGCTGGAAGAGGTCGATCTCGTAGTTGCTGTGCACATGCTGCAGCACCGCGGTCAGCCGCTCCAGGCCCATGCCGGTGTCCACGCTCGGCTTGGGCAGCTTGTGCATCACACCGTCTTCGGTGCGGTTGAACTGCATGAAGACGTTGTTCCAGATTTCGATGTAGCGGTCGCCGTCCTGCTCGGCGCTGCCCGGCGGGCCGCCGGCCACATCGGGGCCATGGTCGTAGAAGATTTCGCTACAAGGCCCGCACGGCCCCGTGTCGCCCATCATCCAGAAGTTGTCGGACGCATAGCGCGCGCCCTTGTTGTCGCCGATGCGCACGATGCGCTCGGCCGGCAGGCCGATGTCCTTCAACCAGATGTCGTAAGCCTCGTCGTCGTCGGCATAGACCGTGGCCCAGAGCTTTTCGGCGGGCAGCTTGAAGTGCAGCGTGAGCAGCTCCCACGCGTAGCGGATCGCGTCGCGCTTGAAGTAGTCGCCGAAGCTGAAGTTGCCCAGCATCTCGAAGAAGGTGTGGTGCCGCGCGGTGTAGCCCACGTTCTCCAGGTCGTTGTGTTTGCCGCCGGCGCGAATGCATTTCTGGCTCGTGGTGGCGCGTGCATAGGGCCGCTTGTCGAAGCCGAGGAACACGTCCTTGAACTGGTTCATGCCGGCGTTCGTGAACAGCAGCGTCGGGTCGTCGCCGGGGATCACCGGGCTCGACGCGACGATCGTGTGCCCCTTGGCTTCGAAGAATTTCAGGAACTGGCTGCGGATTTCGGAGGCTTTCATGCCGGTGTTCTTTCGCTCGCACGCACTCGATCGACTCCCGGTGACAAGGCCGAGAGTGCTTGCGTACTGGCTTGATTTTCAGAGGGCGCGATTATAGGTTGGCGCCCTCGCTCGCGGCGGGCAGTGACCTTGCGGCAGGCCATGCCCAACACCCGCGAACTATGATTCGACCCTCGATTGCCACATGCTCTGCCAACCGGATCCCTACCCATGGACATGAAGACTTCGCCGCTGGCCACGCTCAACGACTCGGCCCTTCTGAAGACGAACGCGCTGATCGACGGAGACTGGGTCGCATCCCCCTCGCGCTTCGCGGTCACTGACCCGGCCACCGGGCTCAAGCTCGCCGACGTGGCGAATCTCGGCCCGGCGCAGACGCTGACCGCACTCGCAGCCGCGAACAAGGCCTGGCCGGCGTGGCGCGGCAAGACCGCAAAGGAACGCGGCGCGTGTCTGATGAAGTGGTTCCACCTGCTGCACCAGCACGCCGACGACCTGGCGCGCATCATGACGGCTGAACAGGGCAAGCCGCTTCTAGAGGCGAAGGGCGAAGTCGCCTACGGCGCGAGTTTCATTGAATGGTTTGCCGAAGAGGGCCGCCGCGTCTACGGCGAAACCATACCGACGACCGACGCCAACAAGCGCTACCTCGTCATCAAGCAATCGATGGGCGTGTGCGCGGCGATCACGCCATGGAACTTTCCGATCGCGATGATCACGCGCAAAGTGGCACCGGCACTCGCGGCGGGCTGCACGGTGGTGATCAAACCCGCCGAGCAGACACCGTTGTCGGCGCTTGCGGTGGCTGAACTCGCGCAGCGTGCCGGCATGCCCGCGGGCGTGCTGAACGTCATCACGGCAGACGCCGACAACTCCATCGCCGTGGGCAAGGTGCTTTGCTCGAGCGACATCGTGCGCCACTTGTCGTTCACCGGCTCCACCGAAGTCGGGCGAATCTTGAGCGCGCAGTGCGCGCCGACGATCAAGAAGCTGAGTCTGGAGCTCGGCGGCAACGCGCCCTTCATCGTGTTCGACGACGCCGACGTCGACAGCGCGATCGAGGGTGCGATGGTCAGCAAGTACCGCAATGCCGGCCAGACCTGCGTCTGCGCGAATCGCCTCTATGTGCAGGAGGGCGTGTACGACGCCTTCGTCGAAAAGCTCGCGGTGAGAGTCAAGGCCATCAAGGTCGGCAACGGCTTCGAGGCCGGCGTCAACCAGGGTCCGATGATCGACGACCAGGCCATCGCGAAGATCGAGCGCCATGTCGCCGATGCCGTGGCCAAGGGTGCGAAGGTGCTGACCGGCGGAAAGCGCCAGGGCACGCGTTTCTTCGAGCCCACCGTGCTGTCCTTTGCTTCGAGCGAAATGCTGTGCGCGCGCGAAGAAACCTTCGGCCCGGTCGCCCCGGTGTTCAAGTTCAAGACCGAGGCTGAAGTGGTGGCGCTGGCCAACGCCACCGAGTTCGGCCTGGCGAGCTACTTCTACAGCCGCGACATCGGGCGCATCTTTCGCGTCGGCGAAGCGCTCGAGTACGGCATGGTCGGGGTCAACACCGGCTTGATCTCGACCGCCGAAGTGCCCTTCGGCGGTGTCAAGCAATCGGGCCTGGGCCG
>JANNKM010000144.1:0-2348 GCA_031396305.1 Rhizobacter sp. | reverse complement strand
CGGCCCAGGCGGCAGCGCTGCGCGCGCTCGCCTGCATTGCATCGGCGGCAGCCGCATCGCGCTTCAGATCGCGCTTGCCCCAGCCGGGCAGCATCTGCATGAACGTGTACTTCGTCTCGCCGAAGCGCCACGGCAACGGCGTGGGCGACACCTCGTTGACCCACTCTCGCATATTCATCAGCTCGACTCGCAGCACCGGGTCGGGCAGCGCACCCGCGGGCTGTACCCGCTGCTGCGCCGCGTCGGCCTCCTGGCGCATCGCGGCGAGTTCGAGGCTTTGCGCGCGCGCGACCTCGAGCAGGCCCTTCAGGTTGGAGCCAAGCCCGTGCTCCTGAGCCAGTGTCGGGCCGGACAGAACCGTACTGACCAGGGCGGCGAACAGCAGGTCGCGCATCGATCGCTCAAAGGTCATGGCAGTCCCCGGCTGCGATCACTGGTTCTTGTGGAACTTGGCGTGGTCATGCCTGAGTTGCGCCTTCACTTTCGGCGCCGACGCTGCCGCGCTGGGCGGGCACGGATCGATGATCGATTTCGGTGTCGGCATGCCCTTTTCGGCAGTGTGGTCGTGCCGCGGCATTGGCTTGACGCAGTCGTGCGCCAGCGTCGTGCTCGGCGCGGGCGAAGCTGCCGAGCCGGCAGCGCGATCCTGCGCGGCGGCCGTCAGTGCGAGAGTCGACACGAAGAGTGCGACGCAAAGTTTGCGGATGTTGGTCATGACAATGGACTCCTGGAGTGATTGAGGTCGCGATCGATCGGCCTGAGGGCCGATGGCAGGTCGGGTCGAGCTGGATCAGGGGATCACGCCGCTGCGTCCACCACCGCGGGGTGGCAACGCGAGGGAGCGGCGGAGCGCTGGTCAGAGCAGGCGCGAACGCCGCCTGCCAGTTGGCAGGCGCTAAAGCGCCAGGCGCAGGAAGGCGAGTCTGATCGGCGGCGCGAGCGCGCCGTACTGGCGCGGCACCGACACTCGCACCGGCTCGGTGGCCGGAACCGGGCAGGTCATCGCACCGACCGCAGGAAGCAGGGCGTCGCACTGAACTTTGTCGAGAGCGGTCCTCAGCGGAGGAATCGCGAGCGCGGACTTTTCGCAGAAGTCCTGGCAGATCGATTCGACGAGCGAGTCATCGTGACCCGAGGCACCGCCACGCTGCGTCTGCTGCGACGCGTGATCAGAATCGCCAGCCGGTTGCGCTGCCTCACCCCTTATCACATGGACCGCACCGGCAGGCGCGGTGCGCTCCCCGTGCAGGGCTTGGTGGTTCGGCGCCATACATGCCTGGGCGATACCCGCTCCAATGCCGAACAGCCACACGACCAAGGCACGGGCTGCCCAGCGGCGAAGTTGTTGGCGATCACGGAACATGGTGACTCGTGCGGTTTCTTCCAGGGCTTTAGACTAAGCCAGGCGCCGCCCGGATTTATTGATCTGCGTCAACCGGGACGCTGACACCTCAAGATGGACCGGCAGTCGCGTCGTACTGCCGGTCAACGGCACTTCCTAATCGTCACGGTCGTCGTCGTCATCATCGCGCAGGCGCAGCCGAACGTGTTTGGCGATGCTCGGCGTTCCGGCTCGGTCGACGACGAAGAGCATGTAGTCGCCTGGGATCGCTTGCGCCGGGACACGCGGCATGTCGACTATCAACCTGTCGTCCTTGCCGGGATTCTTGAAGTGCAGGATCACGACGCGATTGTCGTTCGCCAGCTGGTGCGTGACCGAGCCGGTGCGAACCATCGACACCGTCTTGATGCTCGCCGGGTCGCTCACTCGCAAGACGATCGGCTTCCTGTAGTCGGTGATCGGGGCCTTTCAGGATCGCCGGGCGCGGCTTCAGGTCTTCCGTCGGGCCCGAGAACAGGTACGGCGGCTCGAAGATCTGCGCGACCGACATGCCCAGGTCTTGATCGCCCGGCGTGAACACCCGGTCGCCGACCGCGACCATCGCGGTGCGGTCGCCGGCCATCGCGATGACACTCGCGTCGGGCAACAGCATCACGGTTCCAATGTCCAGGAGATGACAGGTTCGCCACCTCACTGCGGGTCGGTTGCGGAACAATGGTGCCCATGAAACTCCTGGTGATTGAAGACGAGATCAAGCTTGCCGAGTACCTGCGCAAGGGCCTGACGGAAGAAGGCTACGTCGTTGACGTGGCCCACAACGGCGTGGACGGGCTCCATCTGGCCATGGAGGGTGAGCACGATCTTCTCGTACTCGACGGCATGCTCCCCGGTATCGACGGCCTCAGCCTGCTGGCCGCGTTGCGCCAAAGCAAACAAACCCCGGTATTGATGCTGACCGCCCGGGTCACTGTCGAAGACCGGGTGCGTGGCCTGCAGGGCGGTGCCG
>JANNKM010000140.1:0-2992 GCA_031396305.1 Rhizobacter sp. | reverse complement strand
GGCGCCAGACTAGGCGTCGGCGACGCCGTGTGGCGTGCCACACAAGGAGCCGACAACGACGTATGGCGCCGCAAATCGCCCCGGCGCGGGCCCGACCCAAAGTCCGACAGGCTCCTAAAGCGTTGCATTCGGCGCATGGCGGGCGCGATACCCGTCGAGGCTGACAGCCGTGCCGTGCGGCCCGCTGACGCTGACCGTGATGCGCAGCGCGTCGCCGCTTCCGGCAGCGATCGAACCGAGCGCGGCGCTGGCCACGCTGACGCTGGCGCTGTAGCCGCTCAGTCCCGCGACCGCGGTGTTGGCGATGTCGAGGACGCCGGCCATCGTGTAGCCGTGGTAGTCGTTCACGTTGTCGAACTGTGGCGGCCCGAACCGGGTTTCGCCGGCTTCCGCCCCGACGACCTCGGGCACGGCCGCACAAGCGCCACTGCCGGCCGCCGTCTCGACGTTCGCATCGTCCGGATCGCAATAGGTGAAGGGCATGAGCTGCACTTCTTCCAGGATCGATTGCGCAATCGCCAGCGCCTGACGGCGCAGCGTCGGGTCGGCGCTGCCGGCGGTCGCGGTGATGAACACGTTGAGCACACCGGCCAGCGCGGCGCTGACGACGACGATGAACATGACGAGTTCGATCAGCGACAGACCATGCGCACCCGCGCGCACGCGGCGCTGGCAGCGCGCGGGACGGGCGACAAAGGCACGGACGCAAGGCGGCATTGCGCAACTCGCAAGTAGGGTTGCCGCGATGCTAGGGGCGCCGGCAGCGGCGCCATGCCTCAAGGAGAGGGGTGAAACAGGCCTGTTTCCACCTCGACGACAAAGCTTGTCGAGCTGCCGCCCGAGGCCACCGTGATCGGCAGAGCAGCACCGGTGGAAGTGGCAGCGCGGCCGGTGTTCGCGGCGTTGAACGTTACGCTGCGCGGGCCGGCCTCATTGATGCAGGGACTCGCTGCGGCCGGGCAGTCGACGCTGCCCAGGGCACCTCCGGCCGCATAGGCAAAGGCGACGCCCGTGGTGTCGATCGTCGCCACGACCGGCCGGCGCTGCACCAGGGCGAGGCGCTGCATCGCGTGCATCTGCGCGCCGAGTTCGTCGCCGAACGCGCGCAGCCGCCACGCCGTCAGGTCGAGCATTCGCGGCATAGTGAACACCGCAAGGATGCCGATCAGGAGCATGACCATGATCAGCTCGACCAAAGTAAAACCCGCCCGGTGCAGCGGGCGGGTTTGCATGCGCGTGTTCATCGCGCGCGGTGGCGGGCCACCGTGTGCGGGATCAGAGGATGCCGGTCGCGGTAAAAGTGACCGCTGCACCAACCGGCGGTGTCAGCGTGCAGACGGCCGTGGCATTTGCCGCAATCGGGGCAGGAGTGGTGATCACGTAACCGGTCGGCAGCCCGCCTTGAAGGGCGTTGGCGACGTTCGCACAGTCGGTGATTGCGACGCCGTTGGCCGCGTTGACGATGCGCCCGGCATAGTTTGTCGCCGCCGCCGAGCTCAGGCCACCCGCCACGCCATGCGCTGCAGCGGCTCGAGCCTCGCCGCCAAGGTCAAAGAACCTCGGCAGCGCCACCACGGCAAGGATGCCGAGGATGACGATGACCATGATCAGCTCGATGAGCGTGAAACCGGATTGTTTGCTTTTCATATGACCTCGCAGGATGGGATTGAAGTGGGGGGTGCCCTGTGCCGGCGCAGTCGGAATGAACCGAACCTGGCCACCGTCACACCGATTTCGGAACTTGCACGCCAAAGTTGAGCCCGACGTGGGGCGCGGTTCGTGAGAAAGACCCGCGCCATGGTTCAACTGGGCCGCCCCATCGCCGCCGAGCCCAGGTTCCACATCGGCAAGAACACGCCCAGCGCAAGACACAGCACCAGGGCACCGATGACGAGCAGCAGAATCGGCTCGATCGCCGACGCCAGGCCCTTGATCGCGTAGTCGGTCTCGCGTTCGTACATCTGCGCGATGTCGACGAGCAACGTGTCGAGTGCGCCGGTCTCCTCGCCCACCGCGATCATCTGCAGCACAATCGGCGTGAACACGCCGGTGGCGGCGGCGCAGCGCGACAGCGCCTCGCCGCGCTCCACGCCGTCGCGCATCTGCTGAATGCGCTCGCCGATGAAGGCGTTGTCCACCGTCTGCGCCACCACCGTCATCGCCTGGCTGATCGCCACGCCGCTCTTCGACGCGAGCGCGAAGCTGCGCGCAAAGCGCGCCAGCGTCGCCTTGAGGATGATGGGCCCTGCCAGCGGCAGGCGCAGCTTCATGCGGTCCCAGCGGTAACGGCCGGCAGGGGTGGCGAGCCACGCGCGCAACCACCAGGCCACGCCGATGGTCAAGGCGAGCAGCAGCGGCCACCAGCGCACCGTCCACGTCGAGAAGCCGAGCAGGATGCGCGTCATCAACGGCAGCTCGGCCTTGAAGCCGGCGAATACGCTGGCGAAAGTGGGCAGGACGAACAGATTGATCACGACCAGCGCGAGCGCGATCGCCGCGATCACCATGATCGGGTAGCGCAATGCCTGCTTGATTCGCGCTCGAACGTCGAGTTCGAACTCGAGGTGTTCCGACAGGCGCAAGAAGACATCGGTCAGCCGCCCGGTCATTTCGCCGACGCGGATCATCGCCAGATAGAAGGCGCTGAAGATCGTCGGATGCCGCGTCATCGCGGTGCCGAGTTCGCGGCCCTGGTCCAGCCCGGCGCGCAGGTCGATCAGCAGCGCCACGAGCGCGGGCTTTGCGGTCGAGGCCTGCAAGCCGGCCAGGGCACGAAGAATCGGCACCCCGGCACGCTGCAGGGTATACATCTGGCGCGAGAAGATCAACACTTCTTCCGTGCTCACCGGCGCTGCGCGCAGCGCCGCCCACCAGTTCTGCGTGGGCGCCGACAGACTCGTGCCCGCGACACTGATCTGCACCGGCGTCACGCCGCCGGCGAGAAGCTGATCGGCGACCGCGTTCTCGCCGTCGGCGTCGATCACGCCCGTGA
>JANNKM010000418.1:0-15156 GCA_031396305.1 Rhizobacter sp. | reverse complement strand
GCACCGGATGGGCACGGCATTGGTTCGCGAGGGACTACTGAGGATGCGATTTGAGAACCTGCTCGACCGTCAGCAACGGGGCGAGATCACGCAAGCGGATGCCCAGCAGCTGCGTGCCCTTGGCGGCCCAGTCGCGCGACGAGCCGGTGCCGTAATCTTAGCCGGCGAAGACGACCGTGGGAACACCCGCCAGCACGTACTTCATCGCCCCCACAAAAATCGGCAGTTTCGAGTTCTGGTCGGGGCCGGGCAACTGATAGAGCGTGTAGCCGCCCTCTTCGCGCGAGCCGTCGGGCAGGGCCGGCAGCATCAGGTTCTTGATGCGCACGTTGGCGAAGGTGCCGCGCATCATCACGTCATGGTTGCCGCGGCGTGCGCCATAGGAATTGAAGTCGGCCTTCAGCACGCCGTTGGCCAGCAGATACTTGCCCGCCGGCGTGGTGTCCTTGAATGAACCCGCGGGCGAGATGTGGTCGGTGGTGATCGAGTCTCCGAACAGCCCCATGATTCGCGCGCCGCGCACGCCGGGGTCCACGGCGGGCGGCGCCATCGTGAAGCCCTTGAAGAACGGCGGCTCGGCGATATAGGTACTTGCTGGCCAGCTGTAGACGTTGCCCTTCTCGCCGGCGATGCGTTCCCACAGTTCGCCGGGCTCGCTCTTCACCTTGTCGTAATTCGCCTTGAACGCCTTGCCATCCATGGCGTGCTTCATCAGCTTGTGGATCTCGTCGCTGCTCGGCCAGATGTCGCCCAGGAAAATGTCGCGTCCGCCCGTGCCCTTGCCCACCGGCTCGGTCATCAAGTCGCGGCTCACTGTTCCGGCAATCGCGTAGGCGACGACGAGCGGCGGCGAAGCGAGGAAGTTCGCCTTCAGGTTCGGGTGGATGCGCGCTTCGAAGTTGCGGTTTCCCGACAGCACGGCGGCGCAGACCAGATCGTTCTTCGTGATCGCTTCATTGATCGGGCCGGTCAGGTCGCCGGCGTTGCCGATGCAGGTGGTGCAGCCGTAGGCCGCGACGCTGAAACCGAGTTTTTCCAGGTAGGGCAAGAGGCCCGCCTTGGTGAGGTATTCGGTGACGATTCGCGAGCCCGGAGCGAGCGAGGTCTTGATGTGCTTGTTCACTGTCAAGCCCGCTTCGACAGCCTTCTTCGCGACCAAGCCCGCGGCGAGCAATACGCCGGGGTTGGACGTGTTCGTGCACGACGTGATCGCTGCGATGAGAACGTCGCCGTTGCGCAATTCGAGGCCGTCGCTCGTCGTGAACGTCTGGCTCAGTTTCTCGGCGGGTTGGTTGAAGCCGTTGTCCGCGGCGCCCTTGCTGAACAGCGAGGCGAACTGCTTCTTCACCTTGCCCAGCTCAATCCGGTCTTGCGGCCGCTTCGGGCCCGACAGGCTGGGCGTGACCGTGCCCAGGTCGAGCGTCACGACCTGGCTGTAGTTGATGTCTCCAGGCATCGGCACGCCGAACATGTTCTGCGCCTTGAAGTAAGCCTCGAAGGCTTCGATCTCTTCCGGTGTGCGCCCGGTGCCCTGGAAATATTCGATCGTCTTTTCGTCGACCGGAAAGAAGCCCATCGTCGCGCCGTATTCGGGCGCCATGTTGCCGATCGTCGCGCGATCCGGCAGCGCCAGCGTGCGCGTGCCTTCGCCGAAGAACTCGACGAACTTGCCGACGACTTTTTGCTTGCGCAGGATTTCGGTGACAGTCAGCACCAGGTCGGTCGCCGTCACGCCTTCGCGCAGCTTGCCTGTGAGTTCCATTCCCACCACGTCGGGCGTCAGGAAGTAGACCGGCTGCCCCAGCATGCCGGCCTCGGCCTCGATGCCGCCCACGCCCCATGCGACGACGCCGATGCCGTTGATCATCGTCGTGTGGCTGTCGGTGCCCACCAGCGAATCGGGGTAGTAAACGCGGTCTGCCGTCTTGTGCACGCCGCGCGCCAGGTACTCCAGGTTGACCTGGTGCACGATGCCAAACCCCGGGGGCACGACGCCGAAGGTGTCGAACGCGCCCATGCCCCACTTCATGAACTGGTAGCGCTCCTGGTTGCGCGAGAACTCGAGCTTCATGTTCAGGTCCAGCGCCCCGGGCGTGCCGAAGTGGTCGATCATCACGGAGTGATCCACCACCAGGTCCACCGGCACCATCGGCTCGATCGCCTTCGGGTCCTTGCCCATGCTTGCTGCCACGTTGCGCATCGCGGCCAGGTCGGCGAGCAGCGGCACGCCGGTGAAGTCTTGCAGCACGACGCGCGCAACGACGAAGGGGATTTCTTCGCTGCGTTCGGCCCGCGCCTGCCAGTTCGCGAGCTGTGCCACATGGCCCGGCGTGACGCGTTTGCCGTCGCAATTGCGCAAGACAGACTCCAACACGATCCGGATCGAGATTGGGAGCTTGGTAACGTTGGGGTAGGTGCGCGCAAGCTCAGGCAGCGAAAAGAACTTTCCTTCTTCGCCCGACGCCGTGGTGAACGACTTGATGGTCTTGGCGAAGGCGTGGGTGGCGCTGTTGATCTTGTTCGTCGTGGACATCGGGGGTTCTCCGGCAATCAGGACGCAGCTATTGTGCACGGCGCTTGCGGCAGATTCATTGCATCGCGCGCATTACTCTTGAGCGCCCCAAGGACGCCGCCTTGCGGCGCCCTGGGGGCGCTTTCAGTTCGGCAAGTAGCGAACCGAGAGCACGCCGTGAATCGCACGCAGGTCGGCGAGCACCGCGTCCGCCACCGGGCTGTCCACGTCGACCAGCGTGTAGGCCATTTCGCCGCGTGACTTGTTGACCATGTTGTGGATGTTCAACCCGGCACGCGCCATTGCCGTCGATATCTGACCCAGCATGTTCGGCACGTTGGCGTTGGCGATCGCGACGCGGTACGCCGATTCGCGGGCCATCACGACCGCCGGAAAGTTCACTGCGTTCGCAATTTCGCCATGCTCGAGGAAGGCACGCAGTTGCGCTACCGCCATCAGGGCGCAGTTTTCTTCCGCCTCCGCCGTCGATGCACCGAGGTGGGGCAGAGCGATCACGCGTTCATGGCCGTTGACCGCGGCGCTCGGGAAGTCGCACACATAGGCCGCCAGGCGCTTTTCATTCAGCGCCGCCAGGACGGCTGGTTCGTTCACGATGCCGTCGCGCGAGAAATTCAGCAGCACGGTCGAGGCGCGCATCTGGCCGATGTTCGCTGCGCTCACCAGGTTACGCGTGGCCTCCAGCAGCGGCACGTGCAGCGTCACGAAATCGGCGGTGCGCAGCACTTCGGCGACGCTGGTGGCGCGCTTCACCTGCGCCGGCAGGCTCCACGCGGCATCGACCGTGATGTCGGGGTCGTAGCCGAGCACCTCCATGCCGAGCTTGATGGCGGCATCCGCGACGAGGCAGCCGATCTTGCCCAGGCCGATAATTCCGAGCGAGTGGCCGGCAAGCTCGAACCCGGCGAATGACTTCTTGCCGGCCTCGACGGTGCGGTCCATGTCGGGCGCAGCAGGGTCCAGGCTCGCGGTGAAGCGCAGCGCCGCGGGCAACCGGCGCGCGGCCATCAGCATGCCGGCAAGCACCAGTTCCTTCACCGCATTCGCGTTCGCGCCGGGGGTATTGAACACCGCCACGCCACGCTGGCTCAGCGCCGGAACCGGAATGTTGTTCGTGCCGGCACCCGCGCGGGCGATCGCCACGACACTCGGTGCAATCGCAAACGTGTGCAGATCCGCGGAGCGCAACAATATCGCATCGGGCTGCGCCGATTCCTTGCTCACGTGGTAGCGCTCGGGTGGCAGTTTTTTCAAGCCATTCGGGGAAATCTGGTTCAGCACCAGCACCTCGAATCGGCGCGCACCTGCCTCAGCCATTTTTCGCCTCGAAGTCCTTCATGTAGGCGACGAGCGCCTGCACACCTTCGATCGGCATCGCGTTGTAGATCGACGCGCGCATTCCTCCCACCGAGCGGTGCCCCTTCAACTGCACCATGCCGCGTGTCTGTGCGCCTTTGAGGAAGGCGTCGTCCAGCGCGGCGTCGCGCAGCTTGAACGGCACATTCATCAAGGAGCGGCAGTCCTTCGCCACCGGGCTCGAATAGAACGTCGTCTTATCCAGATAGTCGTAGAGCAGCGCCGCCTTGGCGCGGTTGTGCTTTTCCATCGCGACCAAGCCGCCGCGTGCCTCGAGCCACTTGAAGACCAGCCCGGCAATGTAGATGCCGTAGGTTGGCGGCGTGTTCAGCATCGAGTCGTTCTCGGCCTGCTCCTTGTAGTTGAACGCCGACGGCGTGAAGCTCGCGGCGCCGCCGAGCAGGTCGTCGCGAACGATCACGATCGTCAGGCCCGCCGGGCCGATGTTCTTCTGCGCGCCGCCGTAGATCAGGCCGTACTTCGACACGTCGATCGGCTGCGACAGCAGGTTCGACGACATGTCGGCCACGAGCGGAACGCTGCCGACGTCGGGCGTGAAACCGTACTCGACGCCGCCAATCGTTTCATTCGAGCAGATGTGCACATAGGCGGCGTTTGCGTCGAGCCTCCAGGTCTTTCGATCCGGGATGTGCGTGTAGCCCGACTCCTTCGAGCTTGCCGCGACGTTGACCTTGCAATAGCGGCCCGCCTCCTGGATCGACTTCTTCGACCACTCGCCGGTGTCGACGTAGTCGGCCCCGGTCCTGCCGCGCAGCAGGTTCATCGGCACGATGGCATTTTCGGCGATCGCGCCGCCCTGCATGAACAGGATCTTGTATTTCGCCGGCACTGCGAGCAGCTTGCGCAGCAGCGCCTGCGCTTCGGCGTGGATGCCCATGAACTCCTTGCCGCGGTGGCTCATTTCCATCACCGACATGCCCGAATCATGCCAGTCGAGCATCTCGTCGGCGGCTCGCCGGAGCACCGGCTCGGGCAGCGCGGCGGGGCCGGCGCTGAAGTTGAATACGCGGGGCATGGCGTGGGTCTCCGGGAGCGGCTTCACACAGGGGAGCGAAGCATAACCACAAACCCCCGATCGCTTTCACGACAGGCGCGTGTGCGAGGCCCAGATCAGCGCTCGGCGGGCCTGGCGCGGCCCGGACTTGCCCGTAACTCCTCAGGACTTGCGCCCGATCGCCGCATGCAACTCGCTCAGCGGCACGATCCTGCCGTGCAGCGGCAAGATGCGGTCCACGCCCAGGTTGAGCCGTTCGATGTTCAGCACCAGGTTGACGTTGTTCGCGTTCGGCACCGCGGGCGGCGGCATTCCGGTGGCCAGCGGTGTGTAGGCGTCGGCCTGGATGAGCAGGCGTTCCTTGGGCAGGTGCACCATCAGGAAACCCTGAGCGTGGATGCTGGCGTCGATCTCGTGCACTTCCACGCGCCGCGTGCTGTCGCTCAGGTCGTGCTTGCCGCGTACGCCGATGAGGTTGACGTTTCGGCCCGAACGCGCCAGCAGGTCGGGGCTGATGCGGTTCGGGTTGGCCAGGGCGCGCTCGAACGGTGCCTTGGCCACGGCGCTGGTGACCAGCGTCGCGCCTTCGGCAGCGGCTGCACGCAGCCCGCCCGCGTGGTCGAAGTGATGGTGGGAATTGACGACGTAGCGGATCGGTTTTCCGGGAACGAGCTTGCGCGCCTCGGCAAACACCGCGGCGGCGCGACCGTCGTAGAGCGGGCTTTCGACGATCACGAGGTGATCGCTCATCTCGATCAGCACGCTGTGGTGCGAGCCGCCCGCGAGGTACCACACGCCGTCGGCGGCTTTTTCGGCGACAACGCGTTCTGAAAATCCACGCACCGCGTCGGGAACGACGATGTCGGACGCCACATTCGACTGGACTTCGCGCACCGCCACGTCGAGCACGTCGAAGCCGCCCTGGGTCTGGCGGATGCGCGTCGGGAACATCACGCCGTTGAAGTCTTTGTAGTCCAGGAACGTCGTGATCACGTCGGTGTCGCCGGCCACCGGGTGTGGCCGGCGCGACTCGACGCGCTCGACCAGGTTGTTCGCACCGATCAACAGCGTTGCAGTGAAGCGCCCCGGCTCGGTGAACGACACGGCCTGCAACGTCTTGCCGTCAACGCTGCGCGGACTCACCGTGGCGCCGTTGCGAATGGCTGCTTTCAATGCGCCGTGCGGCGTGGTCCACAAATCGTGAATGCGCTCGTCCAGCGCCACGGGCGCGGGCACCGACGTGGGCCCGGCCTGGTTCCAGGCGGCGTTGCCGCGCATCAAGCCGACGGCGCGCTGCTCGCCCTGGCCCATCAGCGGTACCGCACCGCCGCCGTTGGGCTCGGCACGGGCACGGCCGAATTCTTCGCGCCAGGCGCCGTTCTGATAGTCCGCCACGCGCACCAGCGACGTGTAGCTCATGCGCGGCCACGCCATGCCGGGGATGAAGGCCTGGCCGAACAACGCGCCACCGCCCTGCGCGGAGTAGCGGATCGAGTTCAAGGCGCCGCCGCCCATGGCTTGTTCGGACTGGCGCAATACGGCGGATGCATCGGTTTTATGCAGGCTGCCGCAGGCCGCCAGGCCGAGCAGCGCAGCGGTGATGCCGGTCAATACGATTCGACGTGGCATGACGATTCTCCGGTGGGGGTGGAACGAAACTCGATCGCGCGCGGTTAAGCTGGCGCTTCGGGCGGACACAAGACCCGACTTTCGGCCGTCGCTGGCCCGGGGACCATCAGGGAAAGCGACAGGGAACCGAGCGGAATAAATCGCAGTTTGCTCACGCGCCAACCCGAACATGACTCCCCCTACTTTCTTCTGGCACGACTACGAGACCTTCGGCGTGAACCCGCGCCACGACCGACCGGCACAGTTCGCGGGGGTGCGCACCGACTTCGACTTGAACGAGCTCGCCGCACCGGTGATGCACTACTGCAAACCGGCGCCTGATTTCCTCCCCGAGCCCGAGGCGAGTCTGCTCACCGGCATCCTGCCGCAGACCTGCCTGGAAAAGGGCTTGAATGAGGCGCAGTTCGCCGACGCGGTGCAGGCGCAACTCGCCCAGCCGGGCACGGTGGGCGTAGGCTACAACTCGATCCGCTTCGACGACGAGGTGACGCGCTTCCTGTTCTGGCGCAACCTGCTCGAGCCGTATGCGCGCGAGTGGCAGAACGACTGCGGCCGCTGGGACCTGCTCGACGTGATGCGCTGCGCCTATGCGCTGCGTCCGCAGGGCATCGAGTGGCCGCGCAACGACCAGGATCAGGTGTCGTTTCGGCTCGGCGACCTGGCCAGCGCGAACGGCCTGGCGCATGAGGCCGCGCACGACGCGCTGTCCGACGTTCGCGCCACCATCGCGCTGGCGCGGCGTCTCAAGACCTGCCAGCCCAGGCTGTGGGACTTTTGCCTGAAGCTGCGCAAGAAGAACGAAGTCCTGGACGAGATGGCGCTGGCGCAGAACCAGGGACTGCCGTTCCTGCATGTCTCGGGCCGCTATGGCGTGGAGCGCGGCTGCATCGCCGTGGTGTGGCCGCTGGCGCCGCACCCGACGAACAAGAACGAGGTCATCGTCTGGGACTTGGGCGTAGACCCGAGCGAGCTGTTCACGCTGTCAGCACCGACGATCCGCGAGCGCCTGTTCAGCAAGGCCGATGCGCTGCCTGCGGGTGTGCAGCGCCTGCCCATCAAGACGATCCACATCAACAAGTCGCCGATCGTGATCGGCAATCTCAAGACGCTCACGCCGCCGATGGCGCAGCGCTGGCAGATCGACGTGCCGCAGGCCTTGCGCCACGCCGAAGTCGCGGCGCGGCGTGCGCCGACGATGGCCGGAATCTGGCCGGCGGTGTTCGAGCGCGACCGGCCTGACGCCGACGTCGATGTCGACGAAGACCTCTACGGTGGTTTCATCGGCGATGAAGACCGGCGCAGCCTGCAGCGGCTGCGCGTGCTGCCGCCTGAACGGCTGGTCGCGAAGCGCCCCGCGTTTGCCGATGAGCGCCTGGAAGAATTGCTGTTCCGGTTTCGTGCGCGCAACTACCCTGAGTTCGTCGACGCCCAGGATCGCGAACGGTGGCTGCGCCACTGCGTGCTTCGCCTGCACGACGGAGCAAGCGGCGCGATCACACTGGCCCAACTTCACGACCGGATCGACGCGCTGAGCGCATCGGCGGACGAACGCGGCCAGGACATCCTCGCGGCGCTGCTCGACTACGCCGAACAGATCGCGCCAGCGCGCTGAGTGGTCCGTTCAACTGCCGTTCGGACCTTGGCTCAGCGCCTTGCGCGTGTGCAGCGCGGGCTCCCAGGTGTGCAGTGCTTCCTCTTGCGGGACCCCCCGTCCGCCGCCCGCGGCGATGAGTGCGACGGCCTGGTCGAGCAGCTTCACGCCCATCGGCCCGAGGTCACGCCGCCACAGGTCCTCGGCCGTGTCTTCGGGGCGGATGAAGCACCAGTCCTGGCAGATCACCGGGCCGCCGTCTGCACGATCGTCCATCCAGTAGACGGAGCCGCCGGTGACGCGCTCGCGAAATCGCAGCGCCCACTCGATCGCGTCGCGCCCGCGGTGCAACGGCAGCAGGCTCGGGTGATAGCCGATCGCGCCCAGGCGCGTCGCTTTGCGCGCCGCGTCGCTGATGAAGCAATGCGCATGGGCGCAGACGATCAGTTCAGTGCCCGCCGGTACATGCTCGGCTTCGAGACGTTTGCCGACTTCGACCGCCGGAATCGAGTTTTGCATCGCGGCCGCCCACAAGCGGTCTTCCGGGCTCGGTGCGGCGACGGCCACCACCTCATGCGCCGCCTTGCGCAAGCTGCCCAGCGCCTGCGCGCCCAGCCATTTTTGTCCCACTAGCATGATCTTCATCGACGCTGACCTCAAGTTGTTCGAAGGCCACGTCCACCCTGGCAGGCCGACGCGCATTCTCGCCGCACTCGCGTGGCACGGCGCAATGAAAAATGGCGCCGCTGTGTTGCACAGGCGGCGCCATCTGGTTCGGCGGCTACGGGCCGCCTCGGGGTCGCTCGGTCAGGACTTCTGCGACGCGTGCTGGCAGTTGTCGACCATGCGCTGGCCGGCCTTGGTGTTCATCAGCATCGATTTGTTGGCAATCTGCAGCCACATCATGCCGGCTTTCTTGTCTTCCAGGCGCACCGCGCCAGTGGTCGTGGCCTCGGGGACCATGGTGTAGGTCTTGCCCTTGTACGCGACGTTGAAGAAGCCCTTCTTGCCGCTCACGGGAGCAACATCAATGGACTGGTCAAACTCGCAATTGACCTTGCCGGTCAACACACGGTCGGCGGCAGACAGTTGCCCGGCGCTGAGCGATAGGCTCGGCGCGGCCTTCTTGGCAACGACCGGCTTTTTCGGCGCTTCGGTGGCTGAAACGGCTGGCGTGGACAGGCCGCCGAGCGCGAGGCAGGCAACCAGCACTTGTAGCGGCATCGATACTTTCATTAGGTTCTCCTTGGGTAGGGGGTGACCGGAGGATTCTGCGAGCCCCGGCCGTTGCCACGGTTGCAAGGTGCAACGCTGTCTGGTGCCTGCGGTTGAGGTGCTGCGTCGACCGTTTGCGCCCAGGCCGGGGCTTCAACCGGGCGCAAAGGCCCAGGCTTGCCCTTTCAACGTAATCGGCACTTCCGATTTCGCCCGAAAGTCACGCCGCGCGCAGCGCCCGGGCCTCAAGTTCTGCGCTGCGGCGACCCGGCTGCGAAGTCGCAAATCCACGTCTTCCGTGCGAGCTGTTACGAGTCGCGGCGCGCACTTTGCACGGGCTTCGCGCTGCGTTTCGACTTCCATTGCCGGCTCAGAGCAAATGCTTGACGCCTTCTTGCTCTTCCAGCAATTCCTTCAGGGTGACGTTGATGCGCTCCTGGCTGAACGCATCGATCGTCAATCCTTCGACGATTCGGTACTCGCCACCCGCGGTCGTGACCGGGTAACCGAACATCAGGTCCTTCGGAATGCCGTACTCGCCATTGCTCGCCACACCCATCGTGACCCATTTGCCTTGCGTCCCCATGGCCCAGTCGCGCATGTGGTCGATGGCGGCATTCGCGGCTGACGCAGCCGAGGACAGGCCACGCGCTTCAATGATCGCGGCGCCGCGCTTGCCTACCGTGGGCAGGAACACGTCCTTGTTCCAGACCTGGTCGTTGATCATGTCCTTCACCGCCTTGCCGGCGATCGTCGCGAACCGATAGTCGGCGTACATCGTCGGCGAATGATTGCCCCAGACGCAGAGCTTTTCGATGTCGGCCACGGCCTTACCGGTCTTGGCCGCGATCTGGCTTGCGGCGCGGTTGTGGTCCAGGCGCAGCATCGCGGTGAAATTCTTGCGCGGCAGATCGGGCGCGCTTTTCATGGCGATGTAGGCGTTGGTATTGGCCGGGTTGCCCACGACGAGCACGCGCACCTTGCGCGACGCCGTCGCGTTCAGTGCCCTGCCTTGTGCGGTGAAGATCTGCGCATTTGCCGCAAGCAGATCCTTGCGCTCCATGCCGGGTCCGCGCGGACGCGCGCCGACGAGCATGGCGTAGTCAGTGTCCTTGAATGCCGGCATTGCGTCGCCGAACGCTTGCATGTCGGCCAGCAGCGGAAAGGCGCAGTCCTCAAGTTCCATCATGACGCCCTTGAGCGCCTTCTGCGCCTTCTCGTCGGGGATTTCGAGCAGCTGCAACCGCACGGGCTGGTCTTTGCCCAGCATCTCGCCCGAGGCGATGCGAAACAGCAGCGCGTAGCCAATTTGACCGGCGGCGCCGGTGACGGTGATGCGAACGGGCGTTTTGCTCATGCAATGTTCTCCAGGCTGAGAGGCCAAAGTGTAGGTCAGGCGCCGGGCCACGCAATCCCATGGACGCGCTCGTCCGCCTGTGCTGCAATCGCGCCCCATGCCTCCGGCCAACCCAGACCCCGCATCGCGCCCCGATCCTGCCGACGCGACCCCGGCCTTCGCCCCGCTGTACCGGCAAATCAAGGCGCTGCTGACGCGTGACCTGCAGGCGCACGTCTGGCGCCCCGGCCAGGGCATACCGAGCGAAAAGGATCTTGCGCTGCGCTTTCGTGTCAGCCCGGGCACGGTGCGCAAGGCGATTGACGAACTCGCGTCGGAAAACCTGCTCGTGCGGCGCCAGGGCAAGGGTACGTTTGTCGCGACCCACGCCGAAGAAAAGGTTCAGTTTCGCTTTCTGCGCCTGCAACCCGACGACGGCAATGCGAGCCGGATGCAGCGCCGCTTCATCGACTGCACGCACCAACGGGCGAGCGCCGATGTGGCGAATGCGCTCGGCCTGAAAAGCGGCGACCCGGTAGTTCGGGTGCGCCGCGTGTTGTCGTTTCGCGGGCAACCGGTCGTCTTTGACGACATCTGGCTGCCGGGCAAGTTGTTCCAAGGACTGTCGGCCGAGCAACTTGCGGGCTATCGCGGCCCGCTTTACGGCCTGTTCGAAAGCGAGTTCGGCGTGCGCATGATTCGCGCGCAGGAGCGCATCCGTGCCGTCGCGGCCGACGCCGAAGCGGCCACGCATCTGGGTGTGGTGCTGGGCGCGCCGCTGCTCAGCGTCGAGCGTCTGTCGATGACGTATGGCGACTCACCGGTGGAATTGCGGCGCGGCCTGTACGACACGACGATGCACCACTATCGCAACGACTTGAACTGAGGACCCGACAGGTCGTCAGACGCTGCCGCGCTGCCGCACTGCTGCATTGCAATAAACTCAACCGTTGAGCGTATCCAACGGCGCATCCAAAAACAACAGGCTTGGGCATGACGGAATCGATCAAACACAAGACGCAACGACCCGGAACGATGCGGTTGGTCGACGCGCTGCAATACCGGCTGCCGCTGGCGGGATGGGTGTCGATCCTGCACCGCGCCAGCGGGGCGCTGATGTTCGTGCTGCTGCCGTTCATCATCTGGATGTTCGACACCAGCTTGAGCACGGAGATCAGCCACAGCCAGTTCGTCGCCTTGTTTCTCGGCGGCATCGGCTGGCTTCCGGGCTGGCTGTTCAAGCTCGTCGCGCTGTCGCTGATCTGGGCCTATCTGCACCATTTCATCGCCGGGGTGCGCCACCTCTGGATGGATGCCACGCACGCGGTGAGTCTTGAGTTCGGGCGCGCATCGGCGGTGGTGACGCTCGCGCTGAGTGGCATGCTGACCCTGCTGCTGGGCGCGAAGCTGTTCATCTGAGGCCGGCAACCATGGCGCAAAACTACGGATCAAGACGCATCGTTGTCGGTGCACACTACGGCTTGCGCGACTGGCTCTCGCAGCGCGTGACGGCTGCGTTGATGGCGCTGTTCACACTCGTGCTGCTCGCCCAGATCGTGTTCGGCGGCGAACTCGATTACGACCGCTGGGCTGCAATCTTCTCGAAACAGTGGATGCGCGTCTTGACCTTCAGCGTGATCGTGGCGCTGGCGGTGCACGCCTGGGTCGGCGTGCGCGACATCCTGATGGACTACGTGCACGGCGTGGTGCTGCGGCTTTGCCTGCAAGTGGTGACGTTGGTGTGGTTGGTGGGTTGTGCCGGCTGGGCGATCCAGGTGTTGTGGAGACTTTGATGCTCGGTGGATCGTCGGTTCCAAGGCGCAGGTTCGACGTGGTGATCGTGGGTGCCGGCGGCTCGGGCATGCGTGCCTCGCTGCAGCTTGCGCAAGCCGGCCTGAACGTGGCGGTGCTGTCCAAGGTGTTCCCGACGCGCTCGCACACGGTGGCGGCGCAGGGCGGCATCGGCGCAGCGCTGGGCAACATGAGCGAAGACAACTGGCACTTCCATTTCTACGACACCGTGAAGGGCTCGGATTGGCTGGGTGACCAGGACGCGATCGAGTTCATGTGCCGCGAAGCGCCGAAAGTCGTCTACGAGCTCGAACACTTCGGCATGCCGTTCGATCGCAACCCCGACGGCACGATCTACCAGCGCCCGTTTGGCGGCCACACCGCGAACTACGGCGAAAAGCCGGTGCAGCGCGCTTGCGCGGCGGCGGACCGCACCGGCCACGCGATGTTGCACACGCTGTATCAGCAGAACATCAAGGCGCGCGCCAACTTCTTCGTCGAGTGGATGGCGCTCGACCTGATACGCGACGCCGAGGGCGACGTTGTCGGCGTCACGGCGCTCGAGATGGAGACCGGCGAGTTGCACATCCTGGAGGCCAAGGTGACGCTGCTCGCCACCGGCGGTGCCGGCCGCATCTTTGCGGCGTCGACCAATGCCTTCATCAATACCGGCGATGGTCTGGGCATGGCCGCGCGTGCCGGCCTGCCGCTCGAAGACATGGAGTTTTGGCAGTTCCATCCCACCGGCGTGGCCGGCGCGGGCGTATTGCTCACGGAAGGTTGCCGCGGCGAAGGCGCGATTTTGCGCAACAGCGACGGCGAGCGATTCATGGAGCGCTACGCGCCGACACTGAAAGACCTTGCACCGCGCGACTTCGTGTCGCGCTGCATGGACCAGGAGATCAAGGAAGGGCGGGGGTGTGGCCCGAACAAGGACTACATCCACCTGGACATGACGCACATCGGCTCGGAAGACATTCTGAAGCGCCTGCCCAGCGTGTATGAGATCGGCCACAATTTCGCGAACGTCGATATCACGAAGGAGCCCATTCCCGTGGTGCCGACGATCCACTACCAGATGGGCGGTATTCCCACCACGATCCACGGCCAGGTGGCGGCGCCCAAGGGCGGTGACCCCAACGCCGTGGTGCAAGGTCTCTATGCGGTGGGCGAATGTGCCTGCGTCAGCGTGCACGGCGCAAACCGTCTTGGCACGAATTCATTGCTGGACCTGCTGGTGTTCGGTCGCGCAGCGGGCAACCACCTGGTGGACGCCGGATTGGCCGCGCAGCAGCACAAGCCGCTGCCTGCTGAGGCGGCCGACGTTTCGCGCGCGCGCCTGGCGCGCCTGGACGCCACGACAGCCGGCGAATACGCACAAGACGTGGCCAACGACATTCGTGCCACGATGCAGCGCCACGCCAGCGTGTTTCGCACCCAGACGGCGATGAATGAGGGCGTGGGCAAGGTGCAGGCGCTGGCCGAACGCGTGAAGGGCATTCACCTGGCGGACAAGTCCAAGGTGTTCAACACGGCGCGCATTGAAGCGCTCGAGGTCGAAAACCTGATCGAAGCGGCGCGCGCCACCATGGTTTGCGCCGCCGCGCGCCATGAGAGTCGAGGCGCGCATACCGTGAACGACTTTTCCGACTCCCCCGAGTTTCCGAACGGACGCAACGACAAGGACTGGTTGAAACACTCGCTTTGGTATTCGCAGGGTGACCGGCTCGACTACAAGCCGGTGCGGATGCAACCACTGACCACAGAATCGATTCCCCCGAAGGTCCGAACGTTCTAAGGCGCAGCCCCCGTATGGCCGTAGAAAGACATTCATGACATTGCGCGTATTTCAGATCTATCGCTACAACCCCGACGCGCACGCCAAGCCGTACATGCAGCGGCTCGAAGTCGAGCTCGACGGCAGCGAGCGCATGCTGCTCGACGCCTTGGGCAAATTGAAGGCGGTCGATCCGACCCTGAGCTTTCGCCGTTCGTGCCGCGAGGGCGTGTGCGGATCGGACGCGATGAACATCAACGGCAAGAACGGCCTGGCGTGCCTGACCAACATGCTCACGCTGAAAGACCCGATCGTGCTCAAGCCCTTGCCGGGCTTGCCGGTGATCCGCGACCTGATCGTCGACATGACGCAGTTCTTCAAGCAATACCACTCGATCAAGCCCTACCTCGTCAACGACGAAAGGCCGCCGGAAAAGGAACGCCTGCAATCGCCCGAAGAACGCGACGAGCTGAACGGCCTGTACGAGTGCATCTTGTGCGCGAGTTGTTCCACGGCCTGCCCAAGCTTTTGGTGGAACCCCGACAAGTTCGTCGGCCCGGCCGGATTGCTGCAGGCCTATCGTTTCATCGCCGACAGCCGCGACCAGGACACGCAAGGTCGTCTGGACAATCTGGAAGATCCGTACCGGCTGTTTCGTTGCCATACCATCATGAACTGCGTCGACGTGTGCCCGAAAGGCTTGAACCCGACCCGGGCGATCGGCAAGATCAAGGAGATGATGGTGCGGCGCGCCGTCTGAGCATGGAAACCCAGGTCGATGCCACAACGCTCAGCCGCCTGAAATGGCGCTGTCGGCGCGGCCTGCTGGAGAATGACTTGTTCATCGAGCGCTTCTTCGCCAGCCAGGCGAGTTCGATCACGACAGACCAGGCCAGGGGGCTGCAGGCGCTGATGG
>JANNKM010000063.1:0-4066 GCA_031396305.1 Rhizobacter sp. | reverse complement strand
CGAGCGTCAACGCCGCCAACGCCGCATCGACACGCGCGGCCAAGGCAAAGCTGCGCCCGAGATAGAGATTGCTCGCCAGACTCGCCGCGAGTGTGCCGTCTTGGGCGCGCGACAGACGCCTGAAGTTGAGCAAACCTTGCCGGCCTTCGGCAAGCTCCTGCGCCGTGAAGCCGTCACGCAGCGCGCGCGCGACTTCTTCACGAAACGCCGCCTCGACTTTGGCGAGGTTGCCCGGCGCGAAGATGGCGCTGACTTGCCACATCGAGTTCGGCTCGAAGTTGTTCCATTGGATGTGGCTGCCCACGTCGTATGAAAGCCCCTCGGTTTCGCGGACGCGTTTCCAAAGGCGCGAACTGCCGCCGCCGCCAAGAAGGAAATTCGCCATCGTCAATGCCGGGTAGTCGGTGGCGCTGTCGTTGAGCGGCACCGCCAGTTGCGCGAGCAGCGTCGCATTTTGTTTGTCGGGCGTGTTCAGCACCAGGCGTTGCGGCTTTGCCGGTTGCGCCGGGAATTCGACGCGACGAAACACCATGTGCGATTTCCAGCCCCCCAAGCCGCTCGTCAGCGCCTGGCGCAGCGCAGCCTCGTCGAATTCGCCGACCGCTGCGAACACCGCGTTGCCCGCGCCGTAAAAGCGGCGGTGGAACGCGCGGACCTGGTCGATGTGGACGGTGTTCACGTCGGCCACCCATTCGTCGAAGCTGCGCGCGTGGCGCACGTCGTCGCGCGGGTAGGCGTTGTTGTGAATCGCGATCGCGTTCTCGGCCACGCCATCGGGCTCCTTGCGTAGCTGTTCGATCGCCGCCAGCCTCTGGCGCCGCCATTCGTCCAGTGCCTCGGCGGGAAACGTCGCGTTGCGCAGCAGGTCGCAGGCCAGCAGGATCGCCTCGGCCAGATGCTCGCGGCGCGACTGCAAGTGCAGGCTGACACGCCCGGGTTGGCCGCTCACGCGCAGTTCCGTCTTCAGTTCATCGAGTCGGTCTTGCACCTGCTGGCGCGTCAACGTCGCCGAGCCTTTGTCGAGCAACGCGACCACCGCCTCGGCGACCTCGACCTGACCTGCCAGCGCCGCGGCATCGCCGAAATTGAGCGTCAGCACCGCGTGCGCCGCGCCGCCACGCGTGCCTTTACCGAGCAGCGCGGCCCGGACGCCGTCGACTTCGAATCGCTTCGTGCGCGCGTCGATGTTCACGGGCGTCGCATCGAACGCTTCAACTTTGGCCGCGGCTGCTTGCGGCTTGAATTCGCGCAGGGCGGCGCCGACATCGGGCGCGGCCTGAGCTGGCGCGCGCGGCGGCCTGTCGGTGGGCAGGTACATTCCCAGCGTGCGGTTGCTCGGCAGCAGGCGCTGCTCGGCGACGCGTTGCACGTCGGCCAATGTCGCGGCGCGCACGCGGTCGCGAATCAGGAAGAACAAGCGCCAGTCGCCTTGGGCGATCGACTCGGAGAGCGCCACACCCACCGTTTCCGGGTTCGTGAAGGCCTGTTCCCAGCCCTTCAGCCACTTGCCACGCGCGCGCTGCAATTCGTCCCGGGTGATCGGTTCGTTCGCCAGGGACTCGAGCGTCGCGAGCAACTCCGCGCGCGCCGGTTCGGGGTCTTGCCCCGGCGCCAGCTGCGCGCCGAACATCGCGAAGCCCGGTTCGGCCAGCCCTTGCGCAAAAGCATAGGTGTCGGCCGCCAGGCGCTGCTCGGTCAGGCGCTTGTGCAGTCGGCCAGAAGGGTTGTCGCCCAGGATCAGCGCGAGCAACTCGGTGGCCGCGAAATCGGCGTGTGCCGCCGGCGGCATGTGATACGCCACGATCAGTTGCGGCACGCCGCCCACGCGGCGCAACGTGACGCTGCGCTCTCCGTCCTGCACCGGCTCGAGCGTGTGCGTCGCTTCGCGGCGCTGGGGGCTGCGCGGCAGCGGGCCGAACGCCTGGGCGATCCAGGCCAAGGTCTTGGCCACGGGGAAGCGCCCAGCGACGATGAGGGTGGCGTTGTCTGGTTGATAGTGGCGTTTGTAGAACGCGCGCAGCCTGGGGATGTCGACGTTTTCAACGTCGCTGCGCGCGCCGATCGTGCTCTTGCCGTAGTTGTGCCACTGGTACATCGTCGCCAGCGTCTTTTCGAAGAGAATTCGATCGGGGCTGTTCTCGCCCATCTCCATTTCATTTCGCACCACCGTCATTTCGGTGTCGAGGTCCTTGCGCGCGATGAAACTGTTCACCATCGCGTCGGCCTGCCAGCCGAGGTACCAGCGCAGGTTGTCGTCGCTGCTCGAAAAACTCGCCGTGTAGTTGGTGCGGTCGTACCAGGTCGTGCCATTGGCGCGCAGGCCGCGCTTCTCGAACTCGGCCCAGACCTTCGGGTACTTGGCGCTGCCCTTGAACAACAAATGTTCGAGCAGATGCGCCATGCCGGATTCACCGTAGTTTTCGTGGCGCGAGCCGACACGGTAGGTGAGATTGACCGTCGTCGTCGGCTTGGAGTCGTCGGGGATCAACAGCACTTGCAAGCCGTTGCCGAGGCGGTACTCGTCGATTCCTTCGACCGAAGTCGCCTTCTGCGGCAGCCCCGGCGCGGCCGGCTGCGCGTGCACGATCCCAAGCCACAGGCACGCGGCCAGCGCGCAGACGAGCCGGATCGGCAATCGAGCCGGCCGCCGCGTCATTTCGGCGCGGCAGCGTAGGCCGCGATGCCCTTGCGCACCTCGGCGATCGCCGCAGCCGGGCCTTCCCAGCCTTTGACCGACACCCACTTGCCCTCTTCGAGGTCTTTGTAGTGCTCGAAGAAGTGCTGGATCGTCTTGAGCCGCAACGGGTTCAGGTCTTCGGGTTTCTTCCAGTGCGAATAGATCGACAGGATCTTGTCGATGGGAACAGCCAACAGCTTCGCGTCGCCACCGGCTTCGTCATCCATCATCAATACCCCCAGCGGCCGGCACTTCACGACCACGCTCGGCGCCAGCGGAAACGGCGTGATCACGAGCACGTCCACAGGGTCGCCGTCGTCCGCCAGCGTCAGCGGGATGTAGCCGTAATTGCACGGGTAGTGCATCGCCGTGCTCATGAAGCGGTCGACGAACATCGCGCCGCTTTCCTTGTCGACCTCGTACTTGATCGGGTTCGCGTTCATCGGGATTTCGATGATCACGTTGAACTGGTCCGGGGCGTCAGCGCCAGGTGTCACGTTGTGCAGACTCATGCGTCGCTCTCAGGGGTGGGGGTTACCCGTATCTTAGCGAGCCGGCATTTCTTCGAACCGTTGACGCCGCCACGTCGCGCCGACATTGAAATCCGGCTGACTCGGATTGCCTTGTCATCGCCCATCGCTTAGCATCCACGGCTGCACGTTTTGGGGCGATTCACGCCTGACCATGCAGGGTCCGCAAACTTTGACCCTGGCATCACACACCAACGAGGAGACCCTGCCAATGTCAACCACCATGGCGCTCTATTTCGCGCTTGCCTGCGGCGTCGCCGCAGTGATCTACGGATTCGTGCAACGCAGCTGGATCCTGTCGCAAGACGCCGGCAATGCGCGCATGCAGGAGATCGCAGGCGCGATTCAGCAAGGTGCCGCCGCTTACCTGGCGCGGCAGTACCGCACCATCGCCATGGTCGGTGTCGTTCTCACCCTGCTCATCGGCATCTTCCTCGACGGCACGAGCGCGGTGGGCTTCGTGCTCGGCGCGGTGCTGTCGGGCGCGTGCGGTTTCATCGGCATGAACGTCTCGGTGCGCGCCAACGTGCGCACCGCGCAGGCCGCGACGAAAGGCATTGCCCCTGCGCTCGATGTCGCATTCAAGGGCGGCGCGATCACCGGCATGCTCGTCGTCGGCCTGGGGTTGCTCGGTGTGGGCGTGTTCTTCCTGTTCCTCACCGGCAACGGCAACGTCACGCCGGTCTCAAAGCTCTCCGAGGTGCTCAAGCCCCTGCTTGGCTTCGCGATCGGCGCGATTCTCTCGGCCGCGGCCGGGTTCATCGGCATGAACGTCTCGGTGCGCGCCAACGTGCTCACCGCGCAGGCCGCCCTCGGCTCGCTCGCCGGCGGCCGTGAGCTTTCCTACAACGCTGGCGCC
>JANNKM010000541.1:0-9260 GCA_031396305.1 Rhizobacter sp. | reverse complement strand
GGGCCCCTTCGTGGCCCTTGGGGCGGACGACGAAGTCGTCGGCCTGGGGGCGCTCTGAGTGGGCTGGGTCATGAACAACGTTGCACCGTGCTCAGCGGGCGTAAACGCTCATGCTGGGGAAAAAGAAGGCAATCTCAACGGCTGCGGTTTCCGGCGCGTCCGAGCCGTGCACCGAGTTCGCGTCGATGCTGTCGGCGAAGTCGGCGCGAATCGTTCCCTTGGCGGCCTTCTTCGGGTCGGTCGCACCCATCAGGTCGCGATTTTTCGCAATCGCGTTGTCGCCCTCCAGCACCTGAATCATCACCGGGCCGGAGATCATGAAGTCCACCAGGTCCTTGAAGAACGGGCGCGCCTTGTGCACGGCGTAGAACGCCTGCGCTTGTTCGCGCGACAAGTGGATCATCTTCGCCGCCGCGATCTTCAGGCCCGCCGCTTCGAAGCGGGCATAGATCTGACCGATGACGTTCTTGGCTACCGCGTCGGGTTTGATGATCGACAGCGTGCGCTCGAGACTCATGTTTTTCTCCTGAAACTGGCAATAGGCAAAGTGTTTGAGTTTAGCGGCGTCCGCTGGATGCGGCGCCGGCGAAAAGCTGGCTCAGCGGCCGCGACGACCACCGCCGCCGCCCCCGCCACCATATCCCCCGCCGCCGGTCCCACCTCCGCCGCGTCCACCCTTGGACTTGCGGTGAAACGCGTCGGCGCCGATGAAGCCCAGCGAGGTTTGCAACGGGTCGGGCTCTTTCGGCCCCGAACCGCGCCGCGGGCTCGACGGCGCAGGCGCGCTGCCCCCGGCACCAAAGCCACCGCCGCCACGCCCGAAGCCGCGCCCCCCGGCAGGGCTGCGCGGGTTTTGCACGAAGCGCTTGTCGAACGTCTGCTCCAGCGGATTCGGGATGTTGCGTGGGTCGAAGTCGTGGTCGGCGTCAGAGTCCGCCTCGGGCCCTCGTTCATGACCGGCGTCGCGCTCGAACTGGGCTGGTTGCGCGGGGGCGGGCATCGGGCGAGCGCGTTGCGGGTCGCGCTGCGGATCACGTTGATGGTCGCGTTGGGGCTCGCGCTGTGGATCACGCGGCCGGTCGCCGTGGCCACCTCGGTCATTGCGGGGTCTGGGCGGATGGCCGGCGCGATCGCCGCGCCGATCAGGCCCACGCTCGGCGCCGCGCTCCTGGCCACGCTCGCCTTCTTGTTCCGGCCGTGGGCCGCGCTCGCCGCCGGCAAGCCGGCGCACCGCGCGCAATTCGTTCTCATCCAGATCGACCCACATGCCGCGCTTCAGGCCGTGCGGAAGCACGACGCTGCCATAACGGATGCGGATCAGGCGATTCACGGTTAAGCCCACTGCGTCGAAGAGCTTGCGCACCTCGCGATTGCGACCTTCCGTGATGACGACGCGGTACCACCGGTTCACGCCTTCGCCGCCGCCTTCTTCGATGGAGCGGAAGTTCGCCATCTGGCCTTCGACGTCGACACCAGCAAGCAGCCGCGCCTTCGCCTCGGGCTCGAGAGTGCCCAGCACACGCACCGCGTATTCGCGTTCGACGCCGAAGCGCGGGTGCATCAATTGATGCGCCAGGTCACCCGAATTGGTGAAAAGCAGCAGGCCTTCGGTGTTGATGTCCAGGCGCCCGATCGACTGCCACTTGCCCTGCGCCAGGCGCGGCAGGCGCCGGTACACGGTGGGGCGGTTCTGCGGGTCGTCGTGGGTGACGATCTCGCCGGCCGGCTTGTGGTACGCGACCAGGCGTGCCGGCGGCGGCGTGATGCGCACCTTGACGATCTTGCCGTTGACCTTGATCTGGTCGCCAAATGAGATGCGCTGGCCCACGTGGGCCGGCTCACCGTTCACGGTGATGCGCCCGTCCAGGATCATCTCTTCCATGTCACGCCGCGAACCCACGCCGGCCTGGGCCAACACCTTGTGTAGCTTGGGTGCCTCGGGCTCGGCCGCGAGAACGCGCTTGTGTGCCTCGGCGTCGCGGGCCTCGGTGCCATCGGCGGGGTCGGCCTCGGCCTGCACGGGGGCCTCAGGCGCCGTGGGTGCATCGGCGATGACGGAGGCTTCGCTCACTGGGCCTTCGTCGACGTCGAACGCGCCGGACAGCACTTGCGCAAACAACTCGCCGGCTTGTGCCACCGCTGCCTGAACACGTGGCGCGGCGTCACCCTCTGGCCCCTGGGCCGCGTCGGGCGTGGCGTCAACGCTGCCATCGCCACGGTCGCGCCGCTTGCGGTCGCGCCGATTGCGCCGCCGCCCGCGCGGGCTGTCATCGTCATCGCGAGGCTGGACGGGAGCGCCCGCCGCGCTGCCGGGCAGGGATTGCTCAGCCTCTGCCGTCGGCGCTGGATAGGAATGGGCCGGGTCCCGGGCTGGTTCTGGCGCGGGTTGCACGTCGGGCGCCATCGGCGTGCGTACGGTCATGTCAGCGACTTCGGGCGCGGTGTGTACGGCGGGCTCCGGCGGCGCGCTCATGAGCAAATGTGGCTCTGCCACTTTGCTCATCCCCCCTCGGGGGGCGGACGACGTAGTCGTCGGCCTGGGGGCGCTCTCCGGGCCTTGCGCCTCGAGCGCCACCTCGACCTTGCGGCGCCGACGCCGCGGTGCCGCCGGACCCTCTTCGTCAGCGAGGGCCAGGCCGGCAGCAGCCGCCGCTGGCTCCGACGCTGACGCTTCGGCCTTCACTGCGGACGCACGCCGCACGCGTATGGCCTTGGGGGGCGCCGCAGGGGCGTCATCGCTGGCGTCGTCGCCCTTAGGGGGCAGTGGCGAATTCTCGTTCATGCTGAGGGTTCCATGGGAGCCGCGGCAAAGGCGGAAGGAGGAGGATCTGCGGCGCTGCCGGTCGCGTCGGTCGATTCGGAAACAAGAAAGTATTGGGCGGCATCGGCAACTTCAAGCGCGAGGCTGGCCTGGGGGTCCAACAGCGAGGCTTGGGACGCAGATTCGGTGGGCCGTGGGCTCGATTCACCCGAGCCGGGCAGCAGGGGCAGGTCTTTCAGGCTGGCCAGGCCTAGATCGTCGAGAAAAGCTTTGGTCGTGGCCAGCAGTGCGGGCCGGCCGGGCGCCTCGCGAAAGCCGATCGCCTCGACCCAGCCGCGGTCTTCGAGTTGCTTGACGATCTGCGTGGCCACCGTGACGCCGCGTATCTCTTCGATGTCGCCGCGCGTCACCGGCTGGCGGTAGGCAATGATGGCCAGGGTTTCGAGCACGGCGCGCGAATACTTCACCGGCTTTTCCGGGTTCAGCCGGTCCAGGTATTCGCGCATCTCCGGGCGGCTTTGCATTCGCCAGCCGCTGGCCAGCGTCACGATTTCGAGACCACGCTCGGCCCAGTCGCGGCGCAGTTCATCGAGCAGCATGCGCAGACTGTCCGGCCCGAGTTCAGCGTCGAACAACGCACCCATCTCAGCCAGGCTCAGGGGCTGGCTCGCGCACAACAGCGCCGTCTCGAGGACGCGCTTTGCAGCCTGTGTATTCATGGACGATCAAATTCCATTGCGCCTTGCGCCGTAGAGGCCCCGGCGGTGTGTCGGGGCGGGTGCTCGGGGTCCGTCCAGGCGCAACACCGGGCGGATCAGGAAGTGCGAAACAACGCGGGGCCGGCAGGCGACGTTTCTCGGATTGCCCTGGGCCAAAAGCTACCCGCTGCGCTACATGCACTTGCCGCAGGGCCCGCACTTGCGTGCTGGAACCGGACGCGGCCCGAGTCGGCATTGCCAAACTCCCAGGGCCTTGCGCTGAACGGGGCTAGACTGAATTGTACCCATCCGCGGGCAGGCCGGGTTCAAAGTTGCGCAAGCGCGTGTGTCAGCTGCTCCCATGCCTGGGCAAAGTCAGGTGGCGGCGCGGCATCGAAGCTCATCCGTTTGCCGCTCGCCGGGTGCTCGAACTCAAGCCTGGCGGCGTGCAAGGCCTGGTGCTGCATGCCCAACGCGGGTGCACCGCCGTACAGCGCGTCGCCCACCAGAGGATGGCCGCGCGAGGCCAGATGCACCCGGATCTGATGCGTGCGCCCGGTATGCAAGGTGCAACGCAGCGCGCTGTGCCGGCCGGCGAACGCCACGCGCTCGACATCGGTGCGCGCTTGCTTGCCATGCGTCACGACCGCCATGCGCACGCGAACCCGTGGGTCGCGGCCGATGGGCGCGTCGATGCTGAACGGCGCGGCAGCGACCTCGCCATGCGCAATCGCCCGGTATTGGCGGTGCACCTCTCGCGCCGCGATCATGCGCACGAGCGCCGTGAACGCAGGCAAGGTTTTGGCGACGACCATCAGGCCCGAGGTGTCTTTGTCCAGCCGATGCACGATGCCGGCGCGCGGCAGCCCCGCCGCACCCGCGTGATGCGCCAGCAAGGCGTTGAGCAGTGTTCCCGACCAGTTGCCCGCAGCCGGATGCACCACCCAGCCGGCGCGCTTGTCGAGCACGAGCACCTGGGCATCCTCATGGACGATGGCCAGCGGCAGCGCTTCGGCGCGAAATGCCTGCGACTCGGCGGTCGCAACGAGTTCAATCTCGATAGGTTGGCCCGCAGCGACCTTGCTCGACGAGGTGGCGCGGACCACGCCGCCGACGCGCACATGGCCCGCCTCGATCAATCCTTGCAAATGACTCCGCGAGAACTCCGGAGCAAACTGGACCAGGGCCTTGTCCAGGCGCTGCCCGTGCAACGCATCGGGAACGACCGCCTTGCGCAGCTCGGGCTCGTCCAGGCCCAACGCGTCGCTGAAGTCCAAGGCCGCGTCAACCTCTGGGGGGTCGCCGGCCTTCAAGCACGTTTCCCTATAATTGCGAGTTGATTTTCCAGACCACTGAGCACCCCCAGGGCCGGGCCAGCCCGGCCCGCCCCCCGCGGGGGTTCAAGTAAAGTGGCACAGCCACATTTACTTGAGAGGACTGCCCCGATGCGATTGCGACGCTTGCAAACGAAGAGTTCACGCGGGAATTGGGGCGCGGCGATCGTCATGGTTGGGGTGGTTCTTGCAAGTGTGTCGGGCTGCGGCTCGTCGCCGAAAGACGAGACCGCCGGCTGGAACCTCGAGAAGCTGTACGCCGAGGCCAAACAGGAGGCCGACAACGGCGCGTACGACAGGGCTGCAAAACTGTTCGAACGTCTGGAGGGCCGTGCCGCCGGCACGATTCTCGCCCAACAAGCGCAACTGGAGCGCGCCTTCGTGCTGCACAAGAGCGGTGAGAAGGCGCAGGCACTGGCCAGCCTGGAGCGCTTCCTCAAACTCCACCCCACGAGCCCGGCGCTTGACTATGCGCTGTACCTGCAGGGGCTGATCAACTTCAACGACAACCTGGGCATCTTCGGCAACCTGTCGGGGCAGAATCTTTCAGAGCGGGACCAGCAGGCGTCACGCGACTCCTACCAATCGTTCAGGCAGCTCACCGAGCAGTTCCCGGGATCGAACTATGCGCCCGACGCGCGCGCGCGCATGACCTTCATCGTCAACTCGCTCGCGACCTACGAAGTGCATGTGGCGCGCTATTACTATCGGCGCGGCGCTTATCTGGCGGCCGCGAACCGGGCGCAGCACGCGGTGCGTGAGTTCCAGCAAACACCAGCCGTTGAAGAGGCCCTGAGCATCATGGCGCAGAGCTATGGCCGGCTCGGCCTGACGGACCTGCGCGACGACACCGAGCGCGTGCTGCGCAAGAACTACCCCGATACGCGGTTCGGCTCGCGCGAACAGACTGAAGAGACGAAAAGCTGGTGGCGCCTCTGGTAGCTTGAGTGCGCGCAGTGCGCCGAGTGCGGCCCTTGACGCCGTGAAAGCGCGTCTGCGCAGGCCGGCTGCCGCCGCTCAGACCGCGCCGACGACCAGACCCGCCAACCATTGCAGCGCCAACGCTTCCGTCGCCACCGCCGCCATCGGCGGCAATGCGGCGCGCAGGCGTGCGCCGTAGTTCATCAGCGCGAGGCGCGGGTCGCACACGACGAGCAGCCCGCAATCGGTTTCACTGCGGATCAGCCGCCCGGCGCCCTGCTTCAACGACACCGCGGCTTCGGCGACGAAGTAGTCGGAGAATGCATTGCGCCCCGCCGCCTCCAGGCGCTTGATGCGCGCTTCGACGAGCGGATCGTTCGGCGGCGGAAACGGCAGTTTGTCGATCAGCACGCACAGCAGCGCCTGTCCGGGGACGTCAATGCCTTCCCAGAAACTCTGTGAGCCCACCAGCACGCTGCGCGGTTGGGCGAGGAAGCTCTGCATCAGCTGGCGCTTCGGGCTCTGGCCCTGGATCAGCACATCGATCGCATCGCCATTGCGCTCGAACTCGGCACGCAGCGACTCGCCGACGCTGCGCAGCGCGCGCAGCGTCGTCGTCAAGACGAATGTGCGGCCTCCGACGGTGCGCGCGCAGCGCGCCGCCAGGCTCGCCACCGCTTGCGGGTGTTCGGCCTGGTTCGGCTTGGGAAAGTCTGCCGGGACGTATAACCTCGCGTTGTTCGCGTAGTCGAACGGGCTGCCCAGACGAAGGATGCGCGCGTCGTCCAGCCCCGCCGACTCGGTGAACCAGCTCAAGCGTGCGTCATCTCCGAGCGTCGCCGAAGTGAAGACCCAGGCCTTGCTGGCCGCCCCCATCTGTTCGCGCAGGGCCTCGCGGATGTCGAGCGGCGACTCGACCAGTCGAACCTGGTGCGCCGAAACGTCGATCCAGCGCACTCGGCCGTCGGCCGCAGGCTCCAAGAACTGCTGCGCCAGCGCATTCAATTCCGCCGCGCGCTCGGCCAGGCGCGCGAAGTCGGGGCCGGCGTCGAGCACCGCCTGCACGGCGTCCCGGGCTGAGTGGGTGGCGCTGACGGCGCTTTGCAGCGCCGCGACGAAGTCGTCGATGTGCGCACGCCCGTCCCATCGCAGTTTGATGTTGCCGCGCGCCTCGCGCAGGCTTCCGGCTGCGGCCAGGCGCAATTCGCGCGCCGCCCGCTCGACATGGCCGCATACATCAGCCCAGGCCTGCAGGCCGCGCGCCTGCTGCAAGCCCGCACCCAGACAATCGCGTGCGAAGTCGAGCAGCGCGCCGCTGCCGAGCTGGTTCCCCAGGAAGTTCACTCCGGCCTCGGCGAGCTGGTGCGCTTCGTCAAAGACCGCCAACTCCACGCTCGGCAGCAATTCGGCGACACCGGTATCGCGCAACAGCATGTCGGCGAAGAACAAGTGATGATTCACGACGACCAGGTCCGCCGCCATGGCGTCGCGCCGGGCTTTGACGACATGGCACTGCCGGAACTGCGGGCATTCGCTGCCCAGGCAATTTTCACGCGACGACGTGACCAGCGGAATCACGCTGCTGCGCTCATCCAGCCCTTCAAGCTCGGCCAGATCGCCGGTCTGGGTGCGCTGCGCCCAGGCTTCGATCTTCGCCAGCGCGCGCACCGCCCAGCGGTCCGCCATCGTTCCCGACTGGCGCGCCTGCCCCATGCGGTGCAGGCACAGGTAGTTGCCGCGCCCCTTGAGCAAGGCCACGCTGACGGGCACGTTCAGCGCCGCGCGCAGCCTAGGCAGGTCGCGCACGAAGAGCTGGTCTTGCAGGCTTTTTGTGGCTGTGCTGAGCAGGGCGCGCGCGCCGCTGAGCAGGGTGGGGACGAGGTAGGCGAAGGTCTTGCCGACACCGGTTCCCGCCTCGACGACCAGGGCGCTGCGCGTTTCGATCGCCTCGCACACGCCCAGCGCCATCTGCAGTTGAACGTCGCGCTCCCGATGCTGCGGGTCGGCACGCGCCAGCGCGCCATCGTGCGCGAAGGCCGCGCGCACCGCGTCTTGCAGCGCGGTCAAACGGCCCCCTCGGCCGACGACTGCGTCGTTCGATCCCCAAGGCCCGCGGGCGCTTTGCGCGGCGGGTTCACGCGGGCTGAGGCGGATCGAGCTCGGCCTCGGTTCTTGCGATCTGGTCGCGCAGCCTGATGCACTGCTTTTCGAGGCGGCGTACGCTCAGCTCGTCGCCCGTCTTCTGCGCAAGCAAACGCTCGAGCTTGCTCTCGAGTTCGCCTTGGGCCATGCGCAGCTCGATGAGCCTGCGTGATGCGGAGTGAAGGTTGTGATCCATCGACGCGCGACTTAGTCCCCAGAATTGTTCAGAGCGCGCCCTCGCGCAGCGATTATAGTTTTCGACCATGAGCATCGCGACCCAAGGGTACAAGCTTTCCGCCGCCACCGGAATTCATCGCGGCGACCGCGCCTACCAGCAAGATCAGGTGCAGATCCTCCAGCACCACCGGGTTCCGGGCTGTTTGATGGGTGTACTGGCCGACGGCATGGGCGGCAAAAGCGGTGGTCGCAAGGCTGCCGATCAGGTGATTCTGACCGCCCAGCAGTTGTTCGAGCGTTTCGCGCCGAGTCGCGAGGACACCGGTGAAGCGCTCAAGCAGCTCGTACTCGAAGCCCACCTGATGATCAAGCTGACCGCCATCACGTCGGAAGAAGAGCCGCACAGCACCCTCGCGGCGTTCATCGTCAACCCGAATCTCGAATGCGACGTGGTGCACGCTGGTGACTCGCGCGTCTACCACTTTCGCGGCTCGACGCTGATGTCGCGCACCACAGACCATTCCTACGTGCAGCGCCTCGTCGACGAAGGCCAGATTGCCGAGGAAGACGCCAACGACCACCCGCAATCGAACCTGCTGACGGGTTGCCTCGGAACGCAACAGGACCCACCGCTGACCCACAAGCGCATCGAGCCTCTCCAAGTCGGTGACAGCATCCTCAGCTGCAGCGACGGGCTTTGGCACTATTTCACCGCCAAGGAGATCGGCGCGATCGTGCACACCCTGGGCCCGCGCAGCGCCAGCGAGATGCTGGTGAACAAAGCGCGCCAACGCGCCAACGGCGGCGGCGACAACATCTCGCTTGCCTTGGTGCGCGTCGATCCGCGCTGAGCCTTTACTCGGAGCCTGTCGGGCTTTGGGTCGGGTCTGCGTTGGGGTTGCTTTGGGGCAGCCGTGCCGCTCGGCACGGCGAGCATTTCAAGGTTTGGAGGCACCCGGCAGTGGCAAAGGCGCTGCGGCAGGACGGCTCGAGGCCCGCTGCGCGCCGCCAACGACGCGGCGCGGCAACGGCGAACCGTCAGGCAAGGTGTGCTCGCAGAGCGCTGAGGTCCCCGAGGACCCAAGCCGAGATCAACTGGTCGGCACGGGGGGTGAAAAATGCGGCGCCGTCGTAGGAGAGCGTCACCCGGTGGGTGGCAGGCCGGCCAGCGGGCCGGCGTGAGTCCCGGTGTAGGGCAGTCGTGCTGCCCCGTGATCGCCGCGCGTG
>JANNKM010000509.1:0-7501 GCA_031396305.1 Rhizobacter sp. | reverse complement strand
GCCTCGTCGCCGACGATCACGATGTCGTCATGCGGTGCATTCTTGCGTATCGTCTCGGCCGCAATCACGCCAGCCGGCCCGGCACCCAGGATCACGTGCTTCATGCGGGTCTCCTCATCAATGCTCGAGGTATTCGAGAACGGCCAATGTCGCAGCTGTCATCCCGGCGCACGCCGGGAACCACTCTTTGCAGGTGGCATTGGATCCCGGCTTTCGCCGGGATGACAACGGCAGTGGGGTGAAAGACTGTTGCCACGCCTGAAAAACGGAAGGCGGCTCCGTGAACCGCCTCCGTCCCCGCTGGCCTTGCTGACTTACAGGCCGAGGCGCGCGCGCGTCTCCGGCTTGAGCTGGCCGTTGCTGTCCCAGCCACGTGCCTCATAGTACTTCGGCAGCATCTCGGGCAGCTTGCTGACCAGGCCTTTCGCCGGACCGGTTTTCGCGGGTTCGGTCAGCAGACGCTTGGGCAGCGAGTCGTCTTTCGCCGTGAAGCCGGCCTTGTTGTTGAAGTCGCGCTCGAGGTTCCAGATGCGCTCGCCGATCACGCTCAGGTTCTCCAGCGTGAACTCCGGGCCGCACGCCGCGGCGACTTGCGGCGCCACGTCGGCCAGGCCCCAGGCGAAGCTGGTGAAGATGCAGATGCCCGCCGAATCGAACGTGGCGGTCGCATCCTGGAACGCCTTCACCAGATCGGGCTTGCCCTCACTGACCAGCGGATCGGTCTTGACCGGAATGCCCAGCACTTCCGAGGCCACGGTGTAGCCCCTGAGATGGCAGGCGCCGCGGTTGCTCGTCGCGTAGGCCAGGCCCATGCCCTGGATGCCGCGGCTGTCGTAGGCCGGGAACTCCTGGCCCTTGACCGTCATGCTCAGATCGGGGTGGCCGTACTTCTTCGTCAGGCGCGCCGAGCCCTGGCCGATTTCCTTGCCGAAGCCTTCACCCTTGGCAGTGATCTCAGCGAAGTGGGCGAGCGCGCGCGCCGAGCCGAACTTGGCGTCGATGCCGAGCTGCTCTTTGGTCAGCACGCCCATCTCGTACAGCTCCATCACCGCGCCGATCGTCGCTCCGAACGAGATCGGATCCATGCCGTGCTCGTTGCACAGCACGTTGGCGTATTGCAGGGCGTCGAGGTCGTTCACGCCATTGGCCGCGCCCAGAGCCCATGCGGCTTCATATTCCAGGCCGCCCGAAGCGCCCCAGTACTGAGGCTTGTTCTCGACCGAAAAATGGCCCTTGTCGATGGTCTGGATGCGCCCGCAGGCGATCGTGCAGCCGAAACACGCCTGGTTCGTCACAAGCGGCTTCTTGCCGTCGGTCTTGCGCGGCGTGGCCATCGCTTCGGCGGAGATGTCTTTCGCGCCTTCGAAAGCGACATCCCTGTGGTTCCGCGTGGGCAGCGCGCCAATTTCGTTGATCACGTTCATCAACACCTGTGTGCCATAGGTCGGCAGGCCCTGGCCGGTGACGCCGTTCTCGGCGAGGATCTTCTTCTTCTCGTACGTGACCTTCATGAACTCCTTGGGGTTGGCAATGTTGCCCACGCCCTTGGTGCCGCGCACCGCGATCGCCTTCAGGTTCTTGCTGCCCATCACCGCGCCCACGCCGGAGCGGCCCGCCGCGCGGTGCAGGTCGTTCACGACGGCCGCGTACAGCACCAGGTTTTCGCCGGCGCCGCCGATGCTCGAGACGCGTGCCAGCGGGTCTTGCAAGCCCTTCTTCAGCGCGGCTTCGGTTTCCCAGACCGTCTTGCCCCACAGGTGCGCGGCGTCGCGCAGCTCGGTCACGTCGTCATTGATGTACAGGTACACGGGCTTGGGCGACTTGCCTTCGAAGATCACCATGTCCCAGCCGGCCAACTTCAGCTCGGCACCCCAGTAGCCGCCCGAGTTCGAACAGGCAATCGCGCCCGTCAGCGGGCCTTTGGTGACGACCGTGTAGCGGCCACCGGTGGAAGCCATCGTGCCGGTCAGCGGGCCGGTGGCCCAGATGATCTTGTTGGCGGGCGACAGCGGGTCGACCTTGGGGTCGATTTCCGACACCAGGTACTTGCTGGCCAGACCACGCGAGCCCAGATACTGCTTGGCCCACTCCATGTTCAGCGGCTCCGACTTGACGGTGCCGGCGGTGAGGTTGACGCGAAGAATTTTTCCTGCCCAAGACATGTTGGTTCTCCTGAGGCTGTGAGTTAGGCTGCGCCGGGCTGCGAGCTTGGCTGGTTCCCGAGCTTGTCCGCCCACGCGGCCATCTTGTTCAGGCCGGTCCAGTTGGCGTCGACAAACGTGATCGCACCGGTGGGGCAGGCTTCGGCACACGCCGGCTCACCACCGCAGAGATCGCACTTCTGGACTTTGCCGGTTTCCTGCACATAGTTGATCGTGCCGAACGGGCAGGCGATGGTGCAGACCTTGCAGCCCACACAGGTTGCGTCGTTCACCACCTTCGCGCCGGTCAAGGCATCGAGCGTGATCGCCTCCACCGGGCAGGCGTGCAGACACCAGGCTTCGTCGCACTGCGTGCAGGTGTAGGGAACCTTGCGCCCGGTGTGATGGAAATCGAACACCTTGATGCGCGACTTGGCCGTCGCATAGGTCCCGTAGTTCTCGAACGAACAAGCCATTTCGCACTGTAGGCATCCGGTGCATTTGTCCGGATTGATGTGGAGTGTCTTTTGCATGGAAGGTTTTCCTTGTTCCGTGGGAATGAGTTCGTCTGCGACCCGGAGTTCGCGCGCACAGCGCCAGCCCAGCCCTTCAGCCCAGCCTATGAACACGCAGCCCTATCTTCGGAAGGTCGGGTGATCGTGGCTATATGGGGCAAACCCTAGGATCGCGCTCTTGTTGTTCCACGGCGTCACAGTTGATGCGACGGTCGATGGAAGCTTGTCACGCGTCCAACTCGCGTGCCGGCGACAAGTCTTCGGCTCGCAACCCAAGGTCACGCAGATCGCTCGGCAAACCTCGCCGCAACACCAGCGCCGCGGCAGCGCGCGAGGCGCCCGATGAGGTTTGAATGCCGTATCCGCCTTGGGCAGCGAGCCAGAAGAATCCTTCGATGCGCGGGTCGTAGCCGGCCACCAGGGTGCGGTCGGCAACGAAGCTGCGCAGCCCCGCCCACTTCGAGTGGATCTTGCGAATCTCGAACGTCGTGGCGCGACTCAGGCGGTCCACGAGCAGCGCGATGTCGTATGCGTCGGGCTGGGCATCGCAAGGATCCGACGGCGTTTCGTCGGCAAGCGACGCGAGCACGCGCCCGGCGTCGGGTTTGAAGTAGTAGGTTTCGTCGACGTCGATGACCGCCGGCCAATCGTGAATCGCCAGCCCGTCGGGTGCGTCGAACGTGATCACGGTGCGCCGCAGCGGCTGCACGCCCAGTGGCTGCGCACCGGCCAGACGTGCCACGTCGTCGGCCCAGGCTCCTGCGGCGTTCACGACCACCGGCGCGTTGAATTCACCGGCGGATGTGCTGACGCGCCAGCGCCCCGCGGTGTGGGCCAGGCTCTGCAATTCCGCGTTGCGGTGCAGCGCGCAGCCGCGTGCGCGCGCACCGCGCAGATAGCCCTGATGCAGCGCGTGCACGTCGATGTCCATTGCGTGCGGCTCCCACACCGCGCCACCGGCCACTTGCTCGGGCGCGTACACCGGCACGCGGGCACGAACCTGCGCGCCGCTCCAGAGCTCCAGGCCGGGTACCGTGCCGGCCATCTCGGCGAGGCTGCGCTCCAGGGCGTCGCGCTGCGCCGCGGTGCCCACGACGAGCGTGCCGCGCGGCGTGAGAATCGGCCCCGCCGCAAAACATTGCGGCGGGTTCAGGAAGAAGCTGCGCCCGGCGCGCGTCAAGGCGCGCATCGTGGTGTTGCCGTAGGTTTCGGAATACAGCGCCGCCGAACGGCCTGTCGTGTGGTAGCCGGGTTGGCTTTCGCGTTCGAGGAGCAGCACCCGCCCGTGCTGCGCCAGCTCGTACGCAAGCGACGCGCCGGCGATGCCGGCGCCGACGACGATGAAGTCGCCGGACTGCGGTTCAGGTGCTGCCATAACCTCCGCCGCCGGGGGTTTCGATGACGAACACATCGCCCGGCTGCATCGGCACCGAGCCGATGTGGCCGAGCGGCTCGACGGCGCCGTTGACACGCTCGACGCGGTTCACGCCCAGTGCACCGGGCGCCCCGCCGGCCATGCCGAAGGCCGCGTGGCGCCGGCCGTTGCTGAGGATCGACGCAGTCATCGCCTCCAGGAAGCGCACGCGACGCACCGCCCCATCACCGCCCTTCCAGCGGCCTGCACCGCCCGAGCCTTCGCGGACGGCATAACTTTCCAACCGCACCGGGAAGCGGAACTCGAGCACCTCGGGGTCGGTGAGGCGCGAGTTCGTCATGTGGGTCTGCACGACGCTCGTGCCGGCGAAACCGGGCCCGGCGCCGGATCCACCGGAGATCGTTTCGTAGTACTGGTGGCGCTCGTTGCCGAAGGTGAAGTTGTTCATCGTGCACTGGCTCGCCGCCATCACGCCCAACGCTCCCAACAACGCGTTCGTGACGCAGGTCGACGTTTCCACATTGCCCGCGACCACCGCCGCGGGCGGGCGCGGGTTGAGCATGCAGCCAACGGGCACGATCACCTGCAAGGGCTTCAGGCAGCCGGCATTCAGCGGAATGTCGTCGTCCACGAGCAGGCGAAACACGTAGAGCACGGCGGCCATCGTCACCGCCTTCGGCGCGTTGAAGTTGTTCGGCAGTTGCGCGCTGGTGCCGGTGAAGTCGATCGTTGCCGTGCGAGCCTTCGTGTCCACGCTCACCGCGACGGCGATGCGTGCGCCGTTGTCCAGGTCCAATCCGAACGAGCCGTCTTTCAGTGCCGTGATGACACGCCGCACCGACTCTTCGGCGTTGTCTTGCACATGGCGCATGTACGCGTCCACTGTGGCGCGGCCGAACTGCGCGACCATCGCGTGCAGCTCCTGCACGCCTTTTTCGTTGGCGGCGATCTGCGCGCGCAGGTCGGCGATCGTCTGGTCCGGGTTGCGCGCCGGGTATTCGCCGCCGCCCAGCTGCGCGCGAAGCTCGGCCTCAAACAAGCCGCCGTCGCGCACGAGCAGGAAGTTGTCGAACAGCACGCCCTCTTCATCGATCGTCGTCGAGAACGGTGGCATCGAGCCCGGCGTGCTGCCGCCGATGTCGGCGTGGTGGCCACGCGAGGCGACGTAGAAGTTGGGGGCGGGTTGGCCCTCACTTGCAGCGCGCATTCGGGCTTGCACGCCCGAATCGCTCGATGGGCTCGCCGCATGCGGCTCGAAACCCCCATCTCGCCCCCGGCCCTCGGAGGCCGTCATCCCGGCGCACGCCGGGATCCACTGCCCCGCGATTGGTCGCCCAGCGATAGATCCCGGCTTTCGCCGGGATGACAAATGATCTTCCGTTGCCGGGAGAAGGTTGGGGTGAGGGCTTGCGCCATCGAGATACACCGGCGTCACCACCGTCACATCGGGCAGATGCGTGCCGCCGTGGTACGGATCATTCAGCACATACACATCGCCGCGGCGCATCTCGGGGTTGCGCGCGATCACGGTCTTGATCGATTCGCTCATCGAACCCAGGTGCACCGGCATGTGCGGCGCGTTGGCGATCAGGTTGCCTGAAGCGTCGAACAGCGCACATGAAAAGTCGAGCCGCTCCTTGATGTTCACCGAATGCGCCGTGTTCTGCAGGCTCAGACCCATCTGCTCGGCGATGTTCATGAACAGGTTGTTGAACACCTCCAGCATCACCGGGTCGGCGCTCGTGCCCAGCGCGGTTTGCGAGGGGCGCGGGCGCACGCGACGCAGCTCGAGTGGCCCCTGGCTTGTGAGCACAGCCTGCCAGCCGGGCTCGACCACCGTTGTCGCGTTGGTTTCGGCAATGATCGCCGGGCCGTCGATCGCCGCGCCGGCTTGCAACGCATCGCGCACGAACAGTGCCGCGTCGCGCCAGCCGGCGATCGCCTCGTCGGCCTCGCAGTACATGCGCACCTGGGCCGCCGGTGCCGGGCGATGCGATGCCGGCGCGCCGCTCGGAGTACCTGCTTGCGCGGCTTCTTCAGCGAACATCGCGCGCTCGCCCGCGCCGACCGCTTCCACCGACACCGCTTCAATCACGAGCGCCTTGTCGGGCATCAGAAAGGCAAAGCGCTGTCGATAGCCGGCCTCGAAGCGGCTGCGAATCGACGCGAGCGTTTGCGCGGCAAAGGTTTGTCCAGCAAAGGATCGTTCAACATCAGGCAGCGCGTCGAATCCGACGACGAGCGCCGTGTCGGTGCCCTGGTAGCGCACATGCACGCGGCGTCGCAGTTCAATGCGCTCTCGCGGCACGCCCTGGCTTGCCAGTTCGTCCGAGGCCGACGAGCCGAGTGCGGCGGCGCGCCGCTCGGCGTCGGCCAGGCCCGCGGCGTCGAGCAGCAGTTCGACCGCGGCTTCGCGCATCACGATCTGGTCCGCCAGCCCCATGCCATATGCGCTCAACACGCCGGCCAACGGATGCACGAACACCCGCGTCATGCCCAGCGCATCGGCCACGGCGCAGGCGTGCTGCCCGCCGGCGCCGCCGAAACACTGCAGCGTGTACTGTGTGACGTCGTAGCCGCGTGCGACGGAGATGCGCTTGATCGCATTCGCCATGTTCGCCACCGCGATTTGCAGCGCGCCGCTGGCCACGCTTTCGGCGCTAATCTCGCTTGGGCGTCGGCCGCTGGAGGGACGCATGCGCTGCGCCATCGCGTCGAATCCGCGCTTCACGGCCTCAATGTCCAGCGCCTCGTTCGCTGCCGGACCGAACACCTTGGGAAAGTGCTCCGGCTGGATCTTGCCCAGCAGCACGTTCGCGTCTGTCGTCGTCAGCGGCCCGCCGCGCCGGTAACTCGCCGGGCCCGGGTTCGCGCCTGCGCTTTGCGGCCCGACGCGCCGGCGCGCGCCGTCGAATTGGATGATCGCGCCGCCGCCCGCGGCACCGGTGTGGATGCTCATCATCGGCGCGCGCTGGCGCACGCCCGCCACCTGCGTTTCGAACGCGCGCTCGAACTCACCCGCAGCGCCGCCGGTGAAGTGGCTCACGTCGGTCGACGTGCCGCCCATGTCGAAGCCGATCACCTGGCCGTGCCCGGCGGCGACCGCGGTACGCACCATGCCGACGATGCCGCCCGCCGGGCCGGACAGGATCGCGTCCTTGCCCTGGAAGTGCTGCGCTTGCGCCAGCCCACCCGAACTCTGCATGAAGAACAGCCGCACGCCCGCCACCTGGGTTTCGAACTCGCGCTCGAACTCGCCGGCAAAGTGCGACACGTCGGTCGAAGTGCCACCCATGTCGAATCCGATCACCTTGGCCTGGCCCGCCAGCTGCGCGGTCCGGGCCATGCCGACGATGCCGCCGGCCGGGCCGGACAGGATGGCGTCCTTGCCCTGGAAGGCATGGGCATCGGTCAGGCCCCCCGAGGACTGCATGAAGAACAGCTTCACGCCCGGCATCTCCGCCGCGACC
>JANNKM010000475.1:0-17912 GCA_031396305.1 Rhizobacter sp. | reverse complement strand
CGCTCTGGCCGGTCACGCTGGTACAGCTGTCACGCAATTTCGGCAAGGAAGCAGCCATCACGGCCGGGTTGGAGCGCGCCAGCGGCGACGTCGTGCTGTGCATCGATGCCGACGGCCAACATCCGTTGGCCACCGTCGACCAGATGTTTCGCCTTTGGACCCAGGGCAACGACATGGTCTATGCGGTTCACCGCGATCGCCGCGCCGAGGGCCGATTCAAGCGCTGGGGTGTGCGCTGGTTCTATCGGGCCCTGGCCGCAGGCAGCGAGGTCGAGATTCCAGCCGACGCTGGCGACTTCCGGGTGATGGACCGCAGGGTCGTCGATGCGATCCGGGCACTGCCGGAACAAAATCGTTTCATGAAGGGGCTGTATGCCTGGGTCGGGTTCAAGTCGATCGGCGTGCCCTACATCCCCACGCCGCGCAGCGGCGGCGCGAGCCACTATTCACGGACCCGACTGATGCGTCTGGCGTGGTCGGGCCTGACCGGGTTCACGGCGCTGCCGCTGCGCGCCGCCAGCGTGGTGGGTGCGTTTCTGGCGCTGCTCGCGTTCGGCTACGGCGTCTGGGTCATCGTCGAAACGCTTGCGTTCAACGGCACGGTTCCCGGCTGGCCCACCATCGTCGCCAGCATCATGTTTTTTTCCGGTGTGCAATTGCTCTTCATCGGCATCCTCGGTGAATACCAGGCTCGAATCTTCGACGAAGTGAAACGACGCCCGAATTACATCGTCGCGCGTGTCCTTCGGCAGGCGCCACACCGGGTACCGAACGATGAAACGCTGCATCGTTGCAGCTGATGACTACGCGTACAACGCCGCCGTCGATGACGGCATCCTCGCGCTGATTGACGCCGGCGTCGTCACGGCAACGTCGTGCCTCACGACCTCGCCGCGCTGGCCGAAGGCGGCACGGCGCCTGGGCGCAGCGCAGCGCGCAAAGGCCGATATAGGCGTGCACATCGACCTGACCGAGTTCGAGCGCCTGACACCGAACCACCTGCTGCTGGTTGCAGCGTCTTGCGCGCGCGCGATCGGACGCACCAAGGTGCGAACCCTTCTCACGTCGCAGTTGCAGCGCTTTGAAGACGCGCTGGGCACGGCGCCGGACTACATCGACGGGCATCGCCATGTGCACCAGTTGCCCGTGATCCGCGACGTGCTGGTCGAACTGCTGGCGACACGCTACGCCAGGCGCCTGCCATGGGTGCGCATCAGCCGTGCGCGCGCCGAGGCGGGGGCGAAGGGCCGGTTGATCACCAGCCTGGGGGCCGATGCGCTGGCCGCCGGCTGCGCATGCGCCGGAATCGCTACCAACTCGCACCTGATCGGGCTCTATGATTTCACCGGCAATTCGCAGGCGTATCGAACCCGCGCGGCGGCCTGGCTCGCCAGTGCTGCCGACGGCGACGTGCTGATGTGCCACCCCGCGTCGCGCCTCGATGGCGCCGACAGCATCGCTGCGTCGCGCGTCGTCGAGTTCCAGGCGCTGTCCAGCCCCTGGTGGAGCGCTTGCCTGGCGTCGCACGCGGTCAGCCCGAGCCGGGGCGCCGGATGCGTGACGCCCTGACGCCGCAGCCGGCGCGCCTAGGAACCCGTCGGGCTTTGGGTCGGGTCCGCGCCGGGGCGTGGCGGCCCCGATTGGCCGCACGTTGGGCGCCCCCCCTGCGGCTGGTGCTGCTGCTCGCATTCGTGCAGATCGCGCTCTGGGGTGTCCTGTCAGCTCACCTGATCGCCGCGCCGCAAAACGATAGCCTTGAGCAAGTGCTGCTGAGCCAGGAATTCCGGCTCGCCTACGGCAAGCATCCGCCGTTGCCTACCTGGCTCCTGTACGGCGTGAACCAGCTGTTCGGCGCGTCGATCGGTGCGACTCATCTGCTCGGCGCGCTGTGTTCAGTGGCCACCCTGCTGCTGCTGTACACATGGGCCCGGCCGCTCATCGGTGCGGCGCGTGCGGCGCTCGCCACGTTGCTGGCATCGGGCGTCGAATTCATGAGTTCCGGCACGACCTATTTCAACCACAACACGGTGCAGTTGCCGTTCGCGCTGTTGACGATCGTGCTGTTCCATCGTGCCCTGACCCGCACGCGGCGCATCGACTGGGCGCTGTTGGGCGTGGCTGCCGGGCTGATGATGCTCGTCAAGTTCAGCGCGGTCGTGCTGTTCGCCGCGTTCGCCGTCTACCTGGCGTGGACGCGCCGGCTGCACGAGCCGCGCACGCTGCGCGGGCTTGCCCTGGCTGCCCTGATCTGCGCCGCGGTGGTCGCGCCATACTTCATCGCCGCGCTGGATGCACCCACCGCATCGGGTGGCTATGCGGCGCAGTCGCTGTATCCCGATCATCTCGACCGCGCCCAACGCCTGAAGTCGGTGTGGAATTTCGCCATCAGCCATGCAGCGAAAGTCGCCCCGGCATTGCTGATCTTCATCTGGTTGCGCCGGCGTGCGCCGCCCGCGGCACAGCAGGCCGATGCGCTTCGGCCGTTCCTCACGATCGTCGGCTTCGCGCCGCTGCTGCTGACGCTCGGCATCGCCACCCTGGCCGGCGCGTTCCTGCTGGTTGGCTGGGGCACGACGTTTCACGTGCTGCTGACGTTCTGGCTGGTCGCTGCAAGCCCCTGGGCGGTTCAAGCGCCGCGGCGCGTGCTGCTGCGCGCGGCGCTCGCCTGCATCGCCCTGCAGGTGGCGACATGGAGCGTGCTCACGGCCAATGGCGGCGCGTTCCCCAATCTGAACCGCATGAAGCCCTACCTCGCCGCGCTGCCGCCACCCGAGCTGGCGCGGGCGGTGCAAGACGCTTGGGCCGAACACAGCGGATCAAAACTGCACCATGTCATCTCCGACGTTCGTACCGGCGCCGCGCTTGCCGTCGCATTCGGCGGCGTGCCTCGTGTCGTCGACGGCCGGCGCGGTGACTTCGAGGCGGTCTTGCCGAGCGCCGTGGCGCACGCCTGCGGCAGCGTGATTGTCGCCAACAGTGCACCTGTGGCAGACCCGCAGTCGCGGCACTATGCCGCATGGGACGCGCGGTTCGCCGCACCGACCGTGCTCAGCGTCGTAGAGTTCCACCACGCCGGTCCCGGCAAGTTCTACATCGGCGTGCGCGCCCCCGCGCCGGGGGCGATTTGTCCCACCGGACTCTGATTCACGAGACCCCGCCGTTGGCCGCATTCGTTCGCTGTCTTGGATTTGCGCTGGCGCTGGCACTTCATGGCACGGCCCGAGCCGATGAGCCGTTGCCTGTGCCCAGCTTTGCGGAACTCGAGGCCGCGGGCGCGACGATCGGCGAGATTCAGGTGCGCAGCCGCGAAATCTTCGACACCGACGATCCGAAAGAAGACAAGTGGCTGTTTCGCTGGGCCAACGCGCTGCACATTCAAACGCGCGCCGGCGTCATCGAGCGCGCGCTGCTGTTCAAGAGCGGCGACCCGATTTCGGTGCGCCTGATCGACGAGACCGAGCGCGTGCTGCGCAGCGCACGCTACCTCTACGACGTGCAGATCCGGCCAATCGCCTACCGCGACGGCGTCGTCGACGTCGAGGTCCAGACGCGCGACACCTGGACGCTCGATCCGGGCCTGAGCGCCAGCCGCACCGGCGGGGCCAACTCCAGCAGCCTGGGGCTGAAGGAATACAACCTGCTGGGCACCGGCATCGGGGTGAGCTTCAAGCGCGTCAAAGGCGTCGACCGGTCGAGCAACGAGTTCGAGGTTCTGAACGATCGCGCTTTCGGCGGCTGGACCTCGCTGGGCTACTTGCGCTCCGTCAACAGCGACGGCAAACGCGAAGCGGCGAGCATCGCGCATCCGTTCTATGCGCTGGACACGCCGTGGGCAGCGGGCCTGACGGTATCCAAGGACAACCGCATCGATTCGATCTACAACGCCGGCATCGTCGCGAGCCAGTACCGGCACCGCAAGGATCAGGCCGAACTCTTTGGCGGCTGGTCACGCGGCAGGGTCGAGGGCTGGGTGCAGCGCTATTCGATCGGCGTGAGCCAGCACGAAGACGTCTATTCGCTCGAACCCGGCCGGATACCGCCGCCACAACTGCCGCCAAACGACAAGTTGGTCGCGCCGTTCCTGCGTGTTGAAGTCATCGAAGACCGCTTCGAGAAGCTGCGCAACCGCAACCTGATCGGGCGGCCCGAATTCTTTGCGCTCGGCCTGGCCTCGACGCTGCAACTGGGCCGGGCCACCACCTCGCTGGGCTCGAGCCGCAACGTGTGGCTGTACTCGGGCTCGATCGCGCGCGGCTTCGAGCCCGCGCCCGAACACACGCTGACGACCTCGGCGTCGATATCAGGCGAATACGCCGGCGCCGGTGCGCAGCGCCAGCGCTTCGGTGGCCAGGCCCGCTACTATCTGCCGCAAAGCCCGCGCTGGTTGTTCTATGCGGCTGCCACGGGCGACATGCTGACCCGCCCCGACGCCGACGACCTGCTGCTGCTGGGCGGCGACAACGGCCTGCGCGGCTACCCGCTGCGCTACCAGAGCGGAACTCGGCGCGCCCTGCTGACACTCGAAGAACGCGCCTTCACCGACCTGTACGTCTGGCGCCTGTTTCGCATCGGCGGCGCCGCATTCTTCGACACCGGCCGCGCCTGGGGTGGAACGAACATGAACACCACCAACCCGGGCTGGCTGAGCAACGTCGGCGTGGGCCTGCGCATCTTCAGCGACCGCGCCGCGTTCAGCCATGTGCTGCACGTCGACGTGGCGATCCCGCTCAATCCGGATGCGAACTCGAACATCAAGCGCACCCAGTTTTTGATGAAAACGCGCGCGAGTTTTTGAAGCGTTGCGAACGAAGCAGCCCTCAGGGGCCTCAGCCCCCGAGCAGGCCGCTCAGATCGACGACGCAGTCCGGCAGGCCCGGCAAGGCCACCGACCCTGGCGCTGCTGTCGCAATCGCCTCGGCATAGGTGTCGCCTTGCGGCGCGGCGAAGCTGCGCAGCACGCCCGCGTCGAGATCGAACACCCAATACGCCGGCACGCCATGCAATGCATACAGGCGCGACTTGATTCTCAAATCGTAGGCCGCGGTCGAATCGGCGACCTCGATCACGAGCAATGCGTCATGACCGGTGGGCAAGGCAGTGGCATAGAAGTCGTCGCGCGGCTTGAGCAGTGCGAGGTCGGGCTCGGGTTCCGATTGAGTGCCGAGCCGAATCGACGACTGCACGGAGACGATGGCGCGCCCCCCCACCGCGTGCACGAGAAGCCGGTTCAGTCGATTCACGATCGCCCAGTGCCGGCTGCCGATCGGTGCCATGTCGATCACCTCACCTTCGATCAATTCGACACGTGCGCCGGGCTCGAACACGCCAGCCGCACCCATGCTGTGGTACTGCTCCACCGTGAGCCGGTGCCGCTTGATTCGTGGTTCTTCGAGGACGTCCATCAAGGCCTCCGAGACAGTCTGCCGGCCCGAATATATACCGGCACTGCATCTGCGCGAACCCCGCAACCATCGGGTCGCAAAGCAGGTCAATCTCAAGCAAATGTGGCTTTGCCACTTTGCTTGAACCCCCTTGTATGTCATCCCGGCGAACCGTTGCCCCGTGCCACGACACGGGGGCCGGGATCCACCGTTGGTGATGCGCGAAGGCCCTGGATCCCGGCGTGCGCCGGGATGACAGTTGCTCGGGGGGGCGGGCCGGGCGGGACCGGCCCTGGGGGCGCTCAGAAGCCGATGGCCAACAATCCCGCGGCGCTGGCCAAGGTGATTGCCAACGCGGCGCCGTAGCAGGACAGCTTCGCGGGCACGCTCATGGGGATGCCCAGGTCGTGCAGGCTGTGCAAGATGCGGTGCGCGGCGTGCCAGGCGAACAACGCGATGACGAGCAGGAGCGCCGCCTTTGCCAGCGCGTGCTGCGCGAGCGCCAACATGCGCGGGTAGCTCAGCAAATCGGCGGGCAACGCCCACCCCAGCGGCACGGCGATGCCGGTGATGAATACGAGCATCGGCCCGAACAGCGCGGCGAGCATGCCACCGGCGCCGAACAGCAGCCAGAAAATGGGTGCGTTGGAGCGCTTCATGCCTGCCACGCCCACGCTGCTGCAAACAGTGCCGCGCAGGCCAGCAGCGTCGCCGCCCAGCCGGTGCGCGTGATCGTCGTCGGACTCAGCCGTCGCGCGCCGATGAAGATCATCGGCATCGTCTTGGGCATGATGTCGAACCAGCTCTTGGCGTGAATGATCATCGCGATGAGCAGCACCGCGTGAAGCAGCAGCGACGCCGGGTTGCGCAGCGCGGCGAGCCAGCCGTTCCACGCTGCTTCGCCCTGCGCCAGACACACCAAGCCGAGCGTCAACACGACTGCGTACACGGCGACCGCGACCGCCGTCGCCTCGCGCAGCATGTAGCGCACGAAAAACGGGTCGCGCCGCCACCAGCCCTGCATTGGCCGCACGTAGGCGGGGCGGTTGGGCACCGGCCTGGGCTCGCTCACGGGCGGCCTCCGTGCGGTGTTGCGAAACGCAGAAAGTAGTCTTTCGCGCTGTTCACCTTGTTCTGGTTCACCGCGTTCGCCGGGTCCACACCTTTCGGGCAAACCTCGGAGCAGTAGCCCACCGCAGTGCAACTCCACACGCCTTCTTCAGCGTTGAGTATCTGCATGCGCTCGGCGCTTCCAGCATCGCGCGAATCGGCGTTGTAGCGGTGCAGCAGCGCCAGCACGCCGGGGCCGGTGAACTGCGGGTCCAGCCCGAACTGCGGGCACGCGGCGTAACACAGCATGCAGTTGATGCACGAGGCGTACTGCTCGAAGCGCTCCAGTTGTTCGGGAGTCTGCAGATGCTCACAGTCGGCCAAGGCGCGCGGCTGTTTGGCGATGAGATACGGCTTGATGCCCTCGAGTTTCTTCACGAACCCGTCGACCGAAACGACCAGGTCGCGTTCGATCGGAAAGTGCGCGAGCGCCTCGACGCGTACCGGTCCCGGCAGCAAATCGCGCACGAAGGTTTGGCACGCCAGCGCCGGCTTGCCGTCGATCATCATTGCGCAGCTGCCACAGATCGCCATGCGGCACGACCAGCGAAAGCTCAAGGTCCCGTCGATCTCGTCCTTGATGTGCAGCAGCGCCTGCAGCAACGACATGTCGTTGCTGAATGGCACGGTGTAACCCTGCCAGACCGGCGCGTCGTCCTGCCCGGCGCGGTAGCGCAGCACCTCGATGCGCACCGTCTTCGCTGCGTCAGGCACGGCCGGCCTCCAGCGCCGCGCGCGGCGCCGCTCCCGGCGCACCCGCCTCAACGTTCGCCTGCGCCTGGCCCGCTCGGCGGCCGCGCCGTAGGCGCGCGTGCCGGGCGGGGAGCGGGTGATTTTCACCGGCGCGTAGGCGATTCGCGGCGCGCCTGCGCCAGCGTAATAGGCCAGGCTGTGCTGAAGGAAATTCACGTCGTCGCGCGCCTCGAAACCGTCCAACCGCTGGTGCGAACCGCGCGATTCGCGGCGCTGCAGCGCGCTGTGCACGATCGCCTGTGCCACGTCGAGCTGGTAGCCGAGCTCGATTGCGAGCAGCCACTCGGTGTTCCAGGCTCGCGAGTGGTCGTCGAGCTGCACGTTGCGGCAACGCCGTTTCAGCTCGGCGAGCTTGTCGCAGGTGGCCTGCATCGTCTGCGCCGTGCGGTAGATGCCGCAGCCCTCTTCCATGCTCTGTGCCATCTCGCGGCGGAGCGTCGCGATGCGCTCGCCGCCCGCTCGCCGATCGAGAATCGCCACGGCCCGGTCGCGGGCTTGGATCGCCAACGCCGTGACCGAAGCGGAGTCCGCGTATGTGGTGCGCCTGGCGCATGCAGCAGCTTGCTCGCCGGCCACCTTGCCGAACACGAGCAGTTCGGTCAGCGAATTCGAGCCCAGCCGGTTCGCGCCGTGAATGCCGACGCTCGAGCATTCGCCCACCGAGTACAGGCCCGGCAGCGATGACGCCGTATTCACATCGGCAACGATGCCGCCCATCGTGTAATGCACGGCGGGCAGCACGGGAATCGGTGCCTTGGCGGGGTCGACGCCGAGGTACTGCACGGCAAGTTCATAGATCTGCGGCAGGCGCTCGCGCAGCTTTTTTTCTCCCAGATGCCGCAGGTCGAGGTGCACCACGTCACCATGCGGGCCGGCAATCGTGCGGCCCTTCTTCTTCTCGTGCCAGTACGCCTGGCTCAGGCGATCGCGCGGGCCCAGCTCCATCGCCTTGTTGCGTGGCTGCGGTTCGGCGGGGCCGAGGCCATAGTCCTGCAGATAACGGTATCCGTCCTTGTTCAGCAGAAAACCGCCCTCGCCGCGGCACGCTTCGGTGAACAGCAAGCCGGTGCCGGGCATGCACGTCGGGTGGTACTGCACGAACTCCATGTCGCGCAGCGGCACGCCGTGGCGATAGGCGAGTGCCATGCCGTCGCCGGTGACGATGCCGCCGTTCGTGTTCTCGCGGAACACCCGGCCCGCGCCGCCGGTGGCGATGATCACTGCGCCCGCCCGGATCAGCTGGAACTCGCCGCTCGCGATATCGATCGCGACCACACCTTGCACGCGGCCATCGTCAACCACCAGTTCGATGCAGAAATGCTCGTCGAAGCGCTGGATCGACGGGTACTTCATCGACGTCTGGAACAGCGTGTGCAGCATGTGAAAACCGGTCTTGTCGGCGGCGAACCAGGTGCGTTCGATCGCCATGCCGCCGAATGCGCGCACATTCGCGTGGCCGTCGGCGCTGCGGCTCCACGGACAGCCCCAATGCTCCAGCTGCACCAATTCCTGCCACGCGTGCGCAACGAAATAGTCGACCACGTCCTGCTCGCACAGCCAGTCGCCGCCCGCCACGGTGTCGTGGAAATGAGCCTCCAGGCTGTCGTGCGGCTGCGTCACCGCTGCCGCGCCGCCTTCGGCCGCCACCGTGTGGCTGCGCATCGGGTAGACCTTGGAGATGAGTGCGACCTTCAGCAATAGGTCGCTCTCGGCCACCGCGATCGCGGCGCGCAGCCCGGCGCCGCCGGCACCGACGATCGCGACATCGAAGTTGAAACTTTGCATCGCGAGGGCGTCAACTCAACGCGTCAGCACGAGCTTCTGGTACAGACCGCCGAAATAGGTTCGCTTGGCCAGAGCGGTCGGACGCAGGCCCGGCGGCAGGAAGTCGAGAACCTCATGGTTCCACAGTGCCATCGCAAACGGTTCGAGCTTGCGGAACACGAGCCGCATCAACGGGCGCGCCGGATGCCACGGCGCGGGCCGGTGGTAATCGACGATCACGACCCGGCCGCCGGGCCTGACGACGCGCATCGCCTCGGCGAGCGTCGCGCTTCGCACCGCGTCGGGCTGCTCGTGCAACAGGAAGAACAGCAGCACGTTGTCATAACTCGCGTCGCCACACGCGAGCCTTGACGAGTCGCCGTGCAGCAGCGCCACACGCGCATCGGACGGCAGCTTGTTGCTCAGGTTCTTCAGCTGGATCGGCAGCACATCCACGATGTCCAGATGCGCATCCGCTGCGAGGCGCTGCTGCAACCTGCGCGTCAGGTTGCCATAGACACACGCGACCTGCAGCGTGCGGCCATGCACCACCGCCCCCAACTCGGTGAGTGCCGCGTCGCGCAGGCGCGCGTAGTTGCCGAACAGGATCGTGTTGACGAGCCAGTCGCGCTCGAACAGGTGCACCGCGTTCGGATGCACATAGGCCCACCAGTACGCCTGCGACAAGTAGCGCGGAATCGGCAGGCTGGGCGTGCCCAGTGGCACGCGGTTCTGTGGCGCAGCGTCGGCGGCAATCGCAAGCGGGCCATTCATTCGCAGTCTCCCCGGGTTGAAAGCGTTGCCGCTCGCTGCGGTTCTTGGCATCGATGATGCTTGGGAAGTCGCGACGGCGATTGATTCAGATCAATCCGCCGTGACCCGATGAAGCGCGCTGCGCGCCCAGCCTCTTGTATGTCATCCCGGCGAAGGCCGGGATCCACCCTCTGTTCACTACCCTGGATCCCGGCCCCGTGTCGAGCACGGGGTGGCACTTTCGCCGGGATGACAGTTGCCCATGCGTTCAGTCCTCAGAACCGATAGCGCACCGCGACCCGCACCACATTGACGTTGTAGCGCGGCGCCTGCTCGCCAAACGCCAACAGGTCCGGCAGCGTGCCCGGCTGCACGCCGTCGACCCTCCAGTCCTTCGCGGTGTAGTGCTCGTACCAGTAGCTGCCGAGCAGCCACAGGTTGTCCTGCAGGCGGTAGGTGGCACTCAGCTTCAGGCTGTCCAGCCGCGTTGTTGCCGTCGGAAACTCGCCCCCCGCAACGCCCGTGTCCACCGCGATATCGCTGCGCGAGCGCGACGACACCAGATCCGCGCCAACGTCGAGTTTGCCCTTGAGCGCAACGTGTTTGACGCCCACGCCGACCACATCGACGCCGTCCTTGCTGCGCCCTGACCAATTGGGCGTCGCGAACGTCTGGCTGCCGACCTGGGTTGAGCGAATCCGCTCGCCCTGCGCGTACAGGTGCAGCTGGGTCTGTTCGGAAACCGCGACCGACAAGTCGCCGCCGAAGCTGATGCTGCGACCGTCTTTCAGACCAATCGGCGAGTCGGTGTACTCGTCGTCCGCATAGTCGACGTTGACGCCCAGGCTCACGGTCTCGCTGATCGCGGCGTCGGCGCGCAGCCCCGCCGAGTTCCGGCTGCGCTCGGCCAGGTTGAACTTGCGCAGCAGCGGATTCTGCGGCGGAGCCACCCAGGTCGCGGGCGCGTAGCCGGAAGTGTTGCGTTTCGCGTGCGCGAGCTTGATGGCCACCCCGACGTTCTCCAGCGCCTGCACGCCGACCCGCCCCCACAGCGTCGTCTCGCGCGTCGTCGCCACGTCCTGCGCGCTGCGTTCGCGATTGTCCTGGTCGACACCGACGCTCGTCTTCAGGCTGCCGGGGCCGCGGTACTCGGCGCCGAGCTTGAAGCGGTCCTGCGAGAAGCTGAATATCTGGTTGGCACGCGGCGCCGGGCCCAGGAACATGTCGGTCTGCACCGGCGGGTAGCTCAGGCTGGGCGTTTGATTGTCGCGCTCGTCTCGCGCATAGCTCGCGGTCAAGCGCAGCCCCTCGATCGGCGTGGCGGTGATTCGAACGCTGCCGTTGAGCGTATCGGCACGCCCACGCAGAGACTGTGCCGGCAGCGCCGGTACCGTCAGACCCGTCGTGTTCAGCGTCGCCGCAAGATAGCCGGCGTCCTGCGTCATGCGCCCGATTGCGAGTTCTCCGCTCGCGCGGATCCAGGAGCTGACCTGGTAGCCCGCCGACGCCACAACCTGGTGGAACTGATTGTCCGGCGCCAAGGCGAGCTGGCCGCGGTCGGCGCCAGCCACCAGCGGTGTGAACGGGTTTGCCCACGTCAACGCCGGCTCGCCATTGCGGAACACCGACCCGTGGTACGCCAGCGTCGCCTGCCAGAGGCGGCTTGCGTATGACGCCGACACTTCGAGCTGATCGGTCACCTGGTCCACCGGGGCCACCAGATGCGAGCTCGTCGAGAAGAACGATCCCGCTGTGCGCTGCGTGCCGTCGCGCACGTCGTGGCGCAGGCTGACGCGGTACGTCCAGTTCTCCCCGGCGAACAGCGTGCCACCGGCGTCCAACCGCTTCCTCTTGTATCCGATGTCCACCCCTTGCAGCGACGTGGCCAGCGGCATCGCACCGGTCGTCGCCGCGGGAAAACCCGCCGGCAGCGACAGCACGCTGCCGCCAATGCCGAAGAACGGCGTCCTTGCGCCATCGGCGAAGTGGCGCGGCATTTCGGCATAACCGAAGCGTAACGTGTACAGGCCTTCATTGCCGATTTCCGCGGCCAGCGCGCGCGTGTCCAGGCCGAGGTCTGACGCCTGCGCGCTGCCGAACAAACCGCCCGCGCCACGATATCGCAGCGCTCCTCCAGCCACGAGGAAGCCACGCTTGTCGTACAACCCGGTGTGGTCGCCGAACTTGGGCGTCTCTCCGGCCACGGCACCGACGCCGATGTCCAGCGCGGCGCTCGTCGCTTCCTTTTCGAACGGGCAGGACTCGCACTTCCACTGTGAGGTGTCTACCGCAGCCAGCGCGCTGCCGGCGGCGACCGACAGCGCACCGATGGCGATGAGCGGGATCAGCGGGCTGAAGATTTTCATGGTCGCGTCCGTTCTCGATGTCGCGTCTCGCGCTCGCCCCTCACCGCCCGCCCTCTCCCCCGGGTACGGGGGCGAGGGAGCCACACGCGCCCCCTTGTATGTCATCCCGGCGTACGCCGGGATCCACCCTTTTCCGATCTCCACCGTCCTGGATCCCGGCCCCGTATCGAGTACGGGGTGACACTTTGGCCGGGATGACAGTTGCTCTCCCGCTTGCGGGAGAGGGTTGGGATGAGGGTGGAACCGCGGCTGTGCCATGTCGCTCACCAGGTGTGTATTCATCGCATCAACTTCGCGCCTGCCGGATGGTTCGACCCGTGCACCTGCGAATGGCAGTTGCTGCAGCTGCCGGCGGCGATGAATATCGAACCGCCGGCGCTGCCGCCGGGCAGGCCCGCCGAGCTGCGCGCCACCGACGGATGCCCAGAGCTCGAGTGGCATTGCTGGCACAGCAAGGGTGGCGTCTTGTTCAGCAGGGCGGCACGCACCGAGCCGTGGCTCGAGTGACACAGGCTGCAATCTTCGGCGACCGGCGCATGCTCCCAGAGCAGCGGCCCGCGCTTGTCGGCGTGGCAGCTGAAGCAGGTCTGGTTCAGCGTGGGTTTGTTGAGCATCGCCACGCTCGCCGAGCCATGCGCACTGTGGCAATCGCTGCAGACCATCGTGCCAAAGCGCACCGGGTGCGACGATGTCTTCTGGAAGTCCGCGCGCTGTTGCTTGTGGCAGGCATAACAGACCTCAGCCTGCGTGCTCTTGCTCAGCACCGGGTCTTGCTCGGCGTGCAGCTTGTGGCAATCAGTACACGCGACGTTGCCGCGCTCGTGCGCTCCCCCATGCCAGCCGGTGCGCGCATTGCCCTGGTGGCAGTCCAGGCACGGCTGGTTGCGCTGCGCGACCGTGAGGAACGAATTCGGCTTGAAGCTGTTCGTCGTCGCCGTCTTCTTGCTGCCCTTGGCCGAGTGGCGCTCACCCGGCCCGTGACACGCTTCGCATTGCAGCGCGCCCGGGCCGAACGGAGCGCGCGCGTTGCGCCGGTGCGCATGCTTCGTCTTGAAAATCGCGGCCGTCGTGAACGTGGCGGTGTCGGCCTCGGCGTCGTGGCAGTTCAGGCAGGTGTCGGCGCCCTTTTCGCTGTATTCGGTGCCGCTGCCCGCGGCGCTCGGCGCGGACGCTGCGGCGGATGGCGCGGGCGCGCTCGTCTGCGCTGTGGCGAGCGGCTGCCATGACAGGCCGGCCAGAAGCAGCAACGCGCAATGCAGGGGTCTGGTCATGCTCATCGATGTCTGCCTCGTTTGTTCTGCGTTGGCATCGGCCTGCACGGCATCGACGCGTCTTGCGCCTGCGGCCTATGGTTTGCGTGACGGAGGAGCTTCCTTCTGAATGGCGACGATTCGGCCCTTGAGGGCGTCATAGGCCTCGATCGACAACACCTTGTCAGCGACGAGCTTGGCCTTGCTCGGGTACGGGCGCGCCGCGATGATGCGCTTCGCTTGCGCGTCGTCGATTCCCGGCAGCGTTTTCAGTTCGGCGCGGCTCGCGCTGTTGATGTCGACGCGTTTGAGCGGTGCGTTCGGCGGTGCGGCGTGCGCCACCGGTGCGGCCGTTTGCGTCGCAGTGGCCTTGGCCTGCTCGGCGGCCAGGCAGAGCCTGCCGCCGAGCAGCGCAAGGGCCACCGTCAGCGTGATGGCAACGTTTCCGTATTGCACGAAAGCCTCACTTGCCTGCGCTACGGGCTTACTTCTTGTGCACCCGCTCGGTGTCGAAGTCACGGCCCGGGCCGTGGCAGACCACGCACGACTCGATGTCTTCGAGCGGCCGGGGCGTCGGCTGCGCCGCCGAGCGCGTCACGTGCAGCGCGCCACCCATGATGCTGATGTGCGCCTTGGCGGGCGTGCCGTCGTGGCAGCTGACACAAGCCGCGGCAAACGGCGTGACCACCGTGTCGGTGACGTTGGACGTGTTGAGCGCAGTCTTGGCCAGAGCCGGCGTCGCCGTGCCGGCGCCTATCGCCGCGGCATAAGCCGCGTCGATCGACTCGTAGGTCGACACCAGTGTGCTCGCCGGCACGTAGTTGTAGGTCTTCTGGTCGGACGTGACGGCCGTGGTGTGGCAGGTTTCGCAATAGTTCAACCGGCCCGGGAAATCCATGCGCCGGAAGTCGAGCAACTGGATCACGCCGCCGCCCGCGCCGGTGGTGCTGGTTCTGTCACGCGCCGTCTGGAACGGCACCACTCGGCGATCCCGGCCCGCGTGGATGCCGTGGATCATGTCCTTGAAGTTGTTGCTCGTCACCGGGAACTTCAGCGCGGCGTTGGGCAAGGTCTTGTCGAAGCCCCAGTCGGTGACGATCTTCGTCGTCGCCGCATCGAACGTCCAGTTGTTCAATCCAGGGAAGGTACCGCTCGCGGCATCTGCAATCCCGCGACCACTGCTCGCCAAGCCGGGGTTGTGGCACATCACGCAGACCTGAGTCTCGTAGACGCGATTTCCGCCATGCCCTTCGAACCACTCGTGACAGCCCGCGCACTTGTCTGCTGCCACCACGGTGCGGCGCGCGGCGTCGCCGGTGACCGTCTTGACCACCGAGATTGCGTGGCGTCCCACGCTGCCCACGGTTGCGGGATCGCGCGGATTGTTTGTGGGCGCATTGAGCTGCGTGAAGTAACCCTGCAAGGCCACCGTGCGCAGCTTGGCGCCGAGTGGAAACTTCCAGGCACCGGAGCCAAGGATCGTCGCGGTGTAGTAGCCGGTGGTGGTTGCGGACGGCACTAAGGTACCGTTGGCCGCGTTGCTCGTGCTGAGCAGGCTGGCGATCGACACACCGCGCGGCTGCCCTTGCTTGGCACCGAGGTTGTTGTAGTCGACAGGCGAGCTGATACCGTCCTGGGGCGAGGCAAAGGCGAGCAGGAAGCTCGGGCTGCCGCTGAAGCCTGCCAGCGGAGCGGTCACAGTCGCGGCCGGCGGCTCCAAGGTCACCAGCGTGTCGGTGGTTGACGGTGCGATGCGCTGCTTGATCCCGAACTCGATGGTCAGGTCATTGCTTGCGTTCACAGTTGCCGTCTTGATGTCGTACGTGAACGATGCCAGACCAGGCAGGATATAGGTGTTGTTCTTCGTCAGGTTCTCCATCCGGTGGTCGATCGGGACGAAGGTCGGCGAGTGGCAAGTCGAGCACTTGGAGTCGTCGGCCTGCGCGCCGCCACGGTGGCCGGAGGTCGCGACCACCGCGCCCACCGCGGTAGCGGCCTGCTTGTTGGCGAGCGTCGAGCCGGTCCCGTCATCGAACTTGATGCCGTCGTGGCACGCCCCACAGGCCGCCCGACTCGGCAGGTTCTTGTAGTTGTCCGCGGTCGAGGCAATCTTGCTGTCGTGGCAGGTCGTGCACATGCGCTGCCCGCCCCCGAGCTTGGAGAAGCCCTTGTTGTTGAAGACTGCATTGGCGTAGTTGTAGTTGTCCTTGACGAGCCAGTTGCCCTGGTGCATCTTGTGGATCAAGGTATTGAAGTTGCCCGCGACCTCACCATCGGCCACGGCGGTTTGTGGCGAATAGGAATAGCTGGTGATTCCAGTCAGGGCATTGACCGTCTTGGTCTCCGTCAGCGCCGGGAACTTGCCGGCGGTCGAGGTGACCTTCGTCTGCCCGTAGGCGCGTTGTTCGGTGTGGCAGACGACGCAATAACGTGTTTCGACACGCGCGCTTCCGCCGTGCACGGCGAGCTTGCCGTGGCAGACGTTGCAACTGGCGACATTCACGTCCTCGCGCGTCAGCTCGGCCAGAGGAATGGGAGTTCCGGGTTGCCCCGCCGGCCTGGGCTTGAAGTCGTAGGTCACGTTGATCGCGTTGACCATGTTCACGGCCGGCGTCGTCTGCACCGCGTTGGGCACGTTGGTTCCCGTTCCAGGCGCAGCCCCGCCGATCTGGATCGTCAGGCGATGCGGCAGGTTCGGCTCATAGGTCAGATCGCCGAGGTCGGCCTTGGCGCTTCCGGCTGGCGGTGTGATGGCGTCGACCTGCGCCTTCATTCCGGGCACGTCACGGTAGAAGGTGTACCTGTAGGTTCCCGGCTTGTCGGCGACTGCCGTCAGCGTGCCGATGTTGTCGGTGGTCGGGCGTGTCAGCGTGACGGCGCCGGTGGTGCTCGACACGTTGGTGACGATGTAGCTGACCCAGGTGCTCGGCTTGTTGTCGGTTCGCGGCAGCAACTTCGCGATGGAAAACGACAAGTTGGGATAGCTCGCGATCGTGGCGGAGGAACTCTTGGAGGTGAGTTTCTCGAAACCGACCACCGGGTTGCCCAGCGCGTCAGTCACGGTGAATTCCACCACCGGCGGGCTGGCGATCGTGACGCTGGTGACTTCGGACTTGAAGGTGGCACCCGCCCATTCCTCGGGTGTCAGTGCGGCCAGGTTCACGGCGCCCGTGCCGGACGGGCCGGCAGGGCCGGCGGGCCCGGCGGCACCGTCACTGCCTCCGCAGCCGGCCAGCGTCAGAAGACCAGCGGCCAGCACGGCCGCCAAGCTCGAGCGAATCAACGTGGACTTCATGCTTATCTCCATCACGGTTCGGATGACCGATCTGAATTTCCAATGCGCTACTTCGTGACCTTGACCTTCATCTCCTGCGGGCCCGGGCCTTCGGGCTCCTTGTGCGCGATGCCGAAATGGCAGTCGATGCAGGTCGAGCCTTCAGCCTTACCCTTGGCATGGCGCGCCTTCGCCTTTTCGGACTGCTTGTCGGTATCCATCTTGTCGGCGATGTGGCAATTTCGGCACTCGTGCGAGTCGGTTTCCTTCATGCGCTTCCACACCTTCTGCGCCATTGCCGGGCGGTGCGCCTCGAACTTCTCCGGCGTGTCGATGACGCCGACGAGGTGCCCATAGAGCTCGAACGTCGCGGCCATCTTGCGTGCGATCAGCGGACCCGGTTCGCGCGGCACATGGCAGTCGGTGCAGATGGCGCGCACGCCCGTGCGATTGCGGTCGTGGATCGTGTCCTTGTATTCGGCGTAGACGGTGGAACTCATCTCGTGGCAGCCGATGCAGAACTTCTCGGTGCTCGTCCACGCCAGCCCGGCGGCACCGCCGATCACGAGCAACACGGCGGCGAACAGACTGACGGCGCCGATGCCGAGAACCAGCTTCCAGTTGCGTTTCAGCGAGGCGATCGATTCATTCTTGTTGTTCATCTGAACCTCGGCAGGCGAAGGCTTGGCCGCGGTCGTGCGGGGGCTGCGTCAGCGCGACAGGATCCAGCGCGCGAGGTTGCGCACCTCGGCTTCGTCCTTGCTCTTCACGGCCTTGTGCTCTTCTTCCTTGCCGTCGATCTTGACCTTCGGGCTCGTCGTCAGGTGCTTGTAGACCTCGTCTTCCGCGCCCGCCTTGCCCTTGAGCTTGGCGGCGGTTTCCTTGTACGCCGGGCCGTCCTTCTTCTTGTCCACCGCGTGGCACTTGCCACAGTCGTTCTTCTTCATCAGCGCCTGCGCCGCGTCGGCGTCAACGGCCTGGGAGAACGAATCGTGAGCGCACAGGAACAGCGCGGCGGCAACGAGCCACGCCACCGGCAGGGAGTTGAATTTCATCGCGTCATCTCCGTCGAGGTTTGTTGGTACTCGAGACCCGCTGGACCGCGACGCCTCTCGATGGCTATCTTTGTTTCAAGCGGTTCGGTCTGCTTTGTTGCAGATCAAAGGAATGAGGACCGAGGACTCAGACCACACAATCGTTGACGAATCTCAAGGTCGCGGTCACCGGCAGCACCGTCATCCCGGCGAACCGCCGGGATGAC
>JANNKM010000463.1:0-3242 GCA_031396305.1 Rhizobacter sp. | reverse complement strand
CGACCGATGCCACGACGAGCTGTTTCGCAAGCGCAAGGACCGCGCCTTCATCCTGGTGTCGCACGACGCGAACGCGATCAAGCTGTACTGCGAACGCGCGTGCGTGCTGCATGACGGACATTTGCACGAATTCGACAGCGTTGACGCTGCTTACACGTTTTACGATTCGACCCCCGTGCAGCGCCCTACCGCGGACGCCGCCTGAAGGCGCACCCGAAAATGAAGAATCCCCCCGCCCTCGATGCACTCACGGCCGCACTGGCGCGCCAGGCGGACCCGCGCGACGCTTCCACGCTCAGGCCCGGTGGAGACGACATCAGAGTCCTGCTCGAGATGCGCCCGGCGCTGGACGGCTACGCCGGTATCCCGCAGGAAACCCGGCTGCTCTTCCGCGGCCTGCGTGAGATCGGCGGCATGGAGGTCGAGGGCCTGTTGCAGAGCAGTACACGCGTCCTGGCGCGTGGCCTGCCGGCGAACGCGAACGGGCTGAGCGAAGACCGGCGTGTCAATCGGCTGTCCAAAGTGGTCGTGTCATTGCTGCAAAACGGCAAGCGCTCGCGGCAGGAGCAATTGCGCGCAGGTGCCCGCCTGGCCTGGCAGCACGTGCGAATGGTGTTGGGTGCCGTGCTCGGACTGCTCGAGCCGATGGGCGTGTTCGAGCCGGCGCGTTTTCGCGATTTCGTCTGGCGCAGCCTGTTCGCCAAGACCTTGCCCGACACCGATTTTGCGCAAGTGACCCGGGCCAACTACCGAGTCTTGCGCACGCCCTGGACCGCGCTGCACTCTGCGGCGCTGGCCACGCGGCGCTTCGGGCACGCGGTGTACCCGCGGCTCGACACGCGTGGCTACGACGTGCTGATCTCCGAAACGCCGTTTCCCGGCCGCGTCGCCGCGCCCACGCAACTCGTGGTGCGCTACCACGACGCCATTCCCCTGCTGATGCCGCACACCATTTCGGACCGCGCTTACCACCAGGCCTCGCACTACGAGGCGCTGCGCCGCAATGTGCGCGACGGCGCCTGGTTCGCCTGCGTATCCGAGGCCACGCGGCAGGATTTGATCTCGGTGTTTCCGCAAGCCGAGACGCGCGCAGTCACGATCCCGAACATGGTGTCGCACCACTACTTCGCCGAGGCTTCGGCGCCGGATCGTGTGGCCGAGATCCTGCGCACGCGGCGCAATGCGACGCTTTCGTCCGGCAATGGTGGCGGCACCAGCGTGAGCCGCGCTGCCGACGGCATGGCCTATCTGCTGATGGTCTCGACGATCGAGCCGCGCAAGAACCACCTGACGTTGCTCGCCGCCTGGGAGCGGCTGCGCTCGATCGGCCACGCCGACCTGCGGCTGGTGTTTGTCGGGTCGCTGGGCTGGGACCACTCGGCAATCGTGAAGAAGTTTCAGCCGTGGCTGGAGCGCGGCGGCCTGCACCTGCTTGAAGACGTGCCTTCGGAAGAGCTGCGCCTGCTGTACCGCCATGCCCAGGTCACGGTGTGCCCGAGCTACGGCGAGGGCTTTGACTATCCTGGCGTCGAGGCAATGCGCTGCAGCGGCATCGTCGCAGCGTCCGACATTGCGGTACACCGCGAAGTCTTCGGCGACGCTGCCGAATACTTCTCGCCCTACTCCGCGGAAGACCTGGCTGCTTCGCTGGGCCGTCTGCTGGGCAATGGAGCAGACGCAGCGAAGCGCAGGGACGCACTGCGCAGCATCGGTGAAGCCGTCGCGCTTCGCTACCTCCCTGAACATGTGCTGCCGCAATGGCAGAGCTTCCTCGACCGGCTCACCCGCACAGCCGCATCACACCCATGAACGCATCCAACCTGTTCACTCTGGGCACGCCATGCGGCGGCTGGCCACAGCTTGCGCAATCCCTGGCTGGCCCGATGGCAAATGTCGGCTCGCCGGACCCAGTAGAAGCCGAGCGGCTCGCGGCCCAATCCGGGGATGCACGCTTCCTGATCTGGGTCGAAAGCCCGGCCCAGGCATTGGCGCATTGGCTTGCGCAAGGCGGCGAGGGCGATCCTGCGCATGTGCTGGCCCTCTGGCTGTCTGTCGCTAAGCAGATCGAACGTCTGGTGCAGCGGCACCTGCCGCGCTGCCTGGTCGTACTGGCTGAAGAGGCGCGTGCGCAACCGCGTGAGTTCACCTCTGCGCTCAGCCGCTGGCTCGGGCTCAAGCCGGGCGATACCACGGCCACTCAGCCCACCACACCCGAGGATTCAGTGGCACCAGATCCACTGGCGACCCTGCTGACCGAGCGCTTGGCCGCGCAAGATGCAGCCTGCATGCGCGCCTTCAGCAGCCTGTATGCCAGTTGCGTGGCGCTGGTCGAAGGCGAGCCCGCGCCAGCATGCGCCGCGCAGACGAACGCGGCGGCCGCCGTTGGCAGCTATCGCGAGCTGTTGCATCAGGTCAAGGAAACGGCTGCCTTGCGTGCAGACCTTGCGAAGACGCAGCGAGAGCTTCAGTCGTCCCAGCAACAGCATGAGAACCTGCAAGCCGCACAGCAAGCCGCGGCCCGGGAGAGCGAATTGCTGCTGCGGCAACTTCATCAGGTTCAAGAAGAGTTGGAACGCAGCTACCTCCAACACCAGGCGAGCGCAACGGGTGCTGCCACGAACCAGAAGACTGCTCAGGACAAGATCGACGCCGAAGCAGCCCGCTCGCGCCAGGCCGAACAAGCCGCCTCAACAGCGCGGGCCGCCAGTACGTCTCAGCTTGAGGAACTGCGCACGCAGCAGCAGGCCACGGCCCAGGAGAACGAACTGCTCCTGCTGCAACTCCATCAGGTGCAGGAGGAACTGGAGCAATACTACCTGGCATGGCGCGAGCTCAGCACAAAGGTCGTGGCCCCTGTAGGCGCAGCACGCTTCGAGGTAGGCCGCGTCGAAATCGGCGCGGAACGAGATTCGCCCCCGCACCGTGAGCTGTGTTTCGTGCTGCACCAGGTGCAGGTGGGCGGCCGAAAGCTGCCGCATGCACACGCGCGCCTCGTCGAACACCACGGCCGCCCCGGCATCGCCTTTTTCGAGGCCGACGGCACCGAGCCGGCGCTCGCCGCCTGGCGCCCCAACGGCCATGAAGGCGAACGCGGCTACATGCTGCTGGTGCCCGCTGACGAAGCGGCACGTCCGTTGCTGCAGCACATGGGCCGCGCCGATTGGGATTTCACCGAGGCGGTGGCCTCGACCATCGAACGCGCACTGCAAGAGTCACCCACCGCCGCACCCGCGCGCTGGCAG
>JANNKM010000439.1:0-8054 GCA_031396305.1 Rhizobacter sp. | reverse complement strand
CCGGCGGTAGGAGCGGGATGTAGTGCCGGGCATGCAGGCCGCCCGGAGACACCACGCCCCAGGCCGGCTCCTCGGTGATCTCGTCGTACAAGACGTCAGTGATCGTGCCGACCTCGGCAGCGCCGCGTCGGCCGCGGCGTGCAACGCGGCCAGCGCGCGCTGCGGCTGGCCGGCAGCGATCCAGTGCGCGGCCACGCGCGCCGGCTCGCCGCCGCGAGACTCGAGAAACGCCGCCACTTCGCCGTGCGTGTGCGCGGCGATCGGCGCCGGCACGCCGGCCAGCGTGGCCTCGCCGACCAGGTCGTGCGCGAACGCGTTGCCGCGCAGCACCTGCGCCGCCTCGAGCTCGCGCCAGGCGTCGGCCAGCGCGAGCGCGCGCGTCGCGAGCACGGCTGCTGCCAGCTCGATGCCGAAATCGATGCCGGCCACCGCGGCGACACGCGCCAGTGCCAGCGCCGGCGGCGTGAGCTGGCGCAGGCGCCGTTCGATGAGCTGGCCGACGCTGGCCGGGCGCGGCAGCCTCGCATCCAACGCCTGGCCGGTGCTGATCAAGTGCTTGATCGTCTCCAGCGCGTACATCGGGTTGCCGCCGGTGTGCCGCGTCAGCAGCGGCGCAAGCTGTGCCGCGTCGAACCCGGGCAGGGCGAGCGAGGCGACCAGCTCGGTCATCTGCGCTTCGTCGAGCGGCGCCAGAGCGACCACGTCGACGCACTGCGTTTCCTCCAGTGCGGTGCGCAGCGCGTCGATCGCCGGCGATCCTTCGGCCGGCCGCTGCGCGAAGCCCCATCGCAGCGCGGCGAGCGCGTCGTCGCACACCAGGGCCTGCAGCATCTCGAGGCTGGCCGAGTCGGCGAAATGCAGGTCGTCGAACACCAGCGCGGCGATGCCGTTTCGCTGCGCGTCGCGCAGCAGCGAGCGGATCGCGCGCTGCAGCACCATCTGCGCGCCGACGGCGGCGCGCACGACCGCAGCGATGTCGAGCTCGGGCATCACCCGGGCCAGCTCGCCGCGTTCGGCAGAAACGAGCAGCGCGGGGCGGCGCTCGATCAACGCTCGCAGCGCGCGGCCGAGGCTGGCATACGGCACACCGCCGTCGCCGGGACGCGCCGCGACGACCAGCACCTCCGGCGTGACGGGTTCGGCCAGCATGCTGCTGGCAAACGCGCCGACAAACTCGCCGACGAGCCGCGTCTTGCCCAGGCCGGCCTCGCCGAGCAGCCAGAACGCGCGCTCGCCCGACCAGGCGGAGCGCAGCGACTGCAATGCGCCCTCGCGGCCGACGAGGCGGGGCGGACGCAGCACGCTGGCCGGGATGTCGCGGCGCAGCGCCGGCAGGGGCGAGCCCGCGTCGCGGATCGTGACGAGCAAGTCTGCGGTCTCGCGCGCAGGCGCCGCGCCTGGGCAGTCGACCGCGAGCGCCTCGCTGAAGCGGTCGTACGCGGCGATTGCGGCGGCGCGCTGGCCGGCCAGGTAGTGCAGCTTCATCGCCTGGCGCACAAACGATTCGTCGAGCGGATCGGCGGCGACGAGGCGCGCGGCCAGCGCGGCGCCCTCGGCGAACTGCCCGTCTCGCTCGCACGCGGCAATGCGCTCGGCATCGCACGCGCGCCTGCGTTCGCGCAGCGTGCAGCGCCAATCGGCGAGCCAATCGTCGAACTCGCCGCAGTCGGCATAGTCGAAGCCACCGAGCAAATCGCCGGCGCTTTCGGCGCTTTCGGCGTTGTCGGCGTTGTCGGCGTTGTCGCCGAGGTCGTGCGTCACGCCGCTGGCCAGCGCCAGCTGTTCGCTGCCGCACACCACGTCGGCGCCGACCGAGCGCTTGAGCCGGAACAAGCGCTGGCGCAATGCGTTGCGCGCGGTGTCGGCATCTTGGGCGGGATACAGCAGCTGCAGCAGCCGCTGGCGCGAGGTGGCGCCTTCGAGCGCCAGCACCGCAAGCAGGGCCGCATCGAGCCGCGTCAATGGCACGCGGGTCGCGTCGGCACGCCACGCCGCGGCCGCCGAGCCGGTGAGGGCCAGCCGCAGCGCGTCGCCCCGTTGCGCGCCGTGATCGATGATCGCCGTTGCTGCCATCCGTGTCTGCCGATTCGCGATGCCGTCCACCATCTGAAGCGATCGCGAGCGACACGTCAAGCGCATTTCACTGTACGCGCCGGATGTCACGCTTCGCCTTCAGGAATCGCACCTCGCGACCGCGTCGAGGTTCAGCGTGGCGCTGCATCGACTCGGTCGTAGCGTACCTCGTCGGAGTTGCTGCCCTCGGCGAGCAAGGACATCGCACGGGTCCAGCGGCCGCGCACGTACGTGAACTCGTCGTAGACGCGCACGCGGTAGCGGGCGGGTTCACGGTCGCGACGATCGGGCGTCAGGACGAGCGCGCCGGCGCGCAGCTCGTAGCGCCCGGCGTCGACAGCGGCAGACGTTTTCTCGTCCAGGCCCAGCCGGGTGGCCGTTGCCAGGCCGCGTTCAAACCGGCCGCCGGAGCTGAACGTGTACTGGCTGAGCCCATCGCGTTCGCTGTTGCGCCATGTTCCCTGCAGATCACGCAACAGGGCCGTTCCGCCATCGGCAACCCAACCGCGCGGACGCAGGCTGTGGAACAGGCGTGCGAAGGACGTGTCGTCCAGCGTGCAGCGCGCCGGATTGCCTGCGCCCCAGACGACGTGAACCCGGTTCTGCCCCGCCGGGAACACCATCGCCATCGCCGTGACGGCGTCTTGGGTTCCCGCGGCGTTGCGCCGGAAGTCGGCCTGCACCCGGAAATACGGCCAGCCCGCGGCGGCGTTGCCGCGCACCGAGTTGCCCCAGTCGCTGTTCCTGCGCCACTCCGGACCCAGCGTGTCGGTCAGCGCCGCCTGCGCATCCGCATCGAGGGCGCCTCGGGAGGGGCGTGGCGGGCTGACGCCGTAGACGCAGGGCGTGCGCTCGGGCAGCGTGGGCGCAAGAACGACGGCACCGGCTTCGTGTCGCACAACGTAGCCCGGGGGCACGTCGAAGTCGAGCTCCGGCTCACCGGCCGCGCCGCCTGCCGGCACCGCGTCGGTGATCGGCAACAGGACACCCGCTGCCAGTGCGGCGAGGTTCGCTTTCAGGGAAGGGTTGGGCATCTTGTCTCCAGTTTGAGTCAAGTGGCAAAGCCACATTGACTCACCTGATCAGTGACATGGTTCAACCATCTGTTGTCATACCGGCGAAAGTGCCACCCCGTGCTCGACACGGGGCCGGTATCCACTCGTTGGAGCGTCGCGCGTTCGGTGCGCGGTGCGCTGCGTTCACCCAGTGGATCCCGGCGTGCGCCGGGATGACGGTCGCTTGTGTGTGCATGCTGAGCTTTGTCGCTAATCAGGTTGACTCAAGAGCTGCTCGCGCGGACGCTTCACCTGCGCGACCTGGTGAACGACCAGTGATGTCGTATGGTCACGCCGGTGCTGCTATCCATCGAACCTTCGATCGTGTTGCCATCGGCGGAGACGAAGTACTCTGCGCCACTGGCGCTGAGCCAACCGATGATGGTTTGGTTGGTCGATTCGTCTCCGCGGCAGTTGGTCTCGCGGTACTCGATCGCGGTCGCGCCCTGCCCGCCATAGCTGGCAGGCGCCGTGGTTCCGGGGAGCGGCGGCGGCGGAAAGATGTTCAGTACTGCATAGGTCGAGCCGGGAACGAAGGGGTCGACGAACGGCTGCCTGAGCATCACACCCAATCCGCGCGACGTGATCGGGCAAGGCCCTTCCTGAATGGCGTCAAAAGTCCAATTGCCGCTGCGCAGGCGGAACGGCTGGAGGGCAGTGGGCGGCGCGGCGTCGTCGAACTCGAACACCACATCGGCCGTGATCGTCGCCCGACTTCCGGGGCTGGTCAGCTCGTAGGTCGTGCTTCCTGTCCACACGGTGGTGCACGGCGTCGTCTCGCCCGTCACGCCCAGCTCGGCCGAAGCCTGCGAGCCGACCAACTTCTGGTGGTTGCTGACGATGAACACGATGGTCCACAGCCTCTCTTTCGGGTCGTCAAGGCAGAACGTCAGCTCGTTCTTGCCCGCCAGGTTGCGCGGCTCGGCTTCCCAAGTGCCGTCGAGCAGTACCAGCGCATCGACGTCGAGGCCGCCGCCGCGAAAGCCGCTGAGATCGAAGACGACTTTCTTCAGCGTTGCGTCGGTCACCGTCACGTTGAAATAGACGGCCGACAGCGGTTCGATCGCGCGGCCGAAGTTGAGCGTCTCCTTCGGCCCGGGCGCGACGTCGTGGCTCTTGCTCTTCACTCCGTCCTTCGGCAGCAGCTCGCCGTCGGGGAACGGCGGATCGAGACTGACATAGCGCTTCGCCTTCGGCAGCGGGTCGTTCGGCCCGTATTCCTGGTTCAGGTTGCGCAGCGCGAACTGGCGGAAGTTGTCCTTGAACGGAAACAGGAAGTCGAGTGCCTCGGTCGCCTGCTCGTGTGTCGCCACACTCGCGAATCGCCTCCACGCAGCGCCGATCATCGAGGCATCGCCCACCTGCTCCATAAACAGCGGCCAGACGTACGAGTAGTAGGCGAGGGGATTCGCAGGCGTGCCGGGATTCGCAGGCGTGCCGGGATTCAGCAGGCTGTGGTCGCTGTTCTGATAGCCACCGAAACGTTCTCGGTGCAAGCCCTCGTTGGCGGGCGGATCGATATCCGCCTCGCGATTGAAGTGGAACGACGACCAGGTCGCCGACGCCTCGGTGAACCAGTATTCGGTGAGTTTGGAGTTGTGCGCGAACTGCAGTACGTGGAAGAGCTCGTGGATGACGGTGAGCTGGTAGTCGTTCTCAGCCAGCCGCCAGCGAGGCAGCATCACGTACCCGCTCGAAGTGCGGCCGACGAACGGCGGCTGCGGCGGCGCCACGCCGCGCACGCCCTCGACCGCGTAGTCGCCGTCCTCGCGCGGAGCGTCGGCATTCGGCGGCACGACATAGACGTCGATGGCGTCGTCGGCCCAGAGGTCCGGCTTCGCAGGCCCCATGTTCGCCGTCATCAGGCCATAGGCCTTGTCGACGACGGCAATGACTTTCAGCAGGTCGAATCGCGCCGTCGAATCGTCTCGGAGCGTACCCAGGCACAACGCGAACGCACGAACCGGGTGCTGGGTGCTGCGCAACGAGATCCACTCGCGCCTGCCGCCCGGGCACTGCTCGGCGTACGCGGCAGCCGCCGCCATTGGCCGTGCGCGCGGGCTCGGCTGCGCGGCAGCTGCCGCCGTCGAGCGTGCACCCGCAGTCGGCTGGCCGACGTTGAAGACGCTTTGCGGATCGTCGGGGCGTACGAGAAACGGCTGCAGTTGGTCGAGGATCGACTGCGGCAGGTTCGGCCGCTGGCCCTCGATCTCGACGAACAAAGCGATGTCCTCCCCGGCCGCCCCGGCGCCGACAAACGCCTCGGGCAGCTTCGCCGAGCCGAAGGCAGCATAGGCGCGGTACAGCAGCGACGTGCCGAGGTCGATCTGCCCGGCAGCGAGCGCCGCCTGAATCAGTTGATTGGAATTCGGCTGCGCGGCCTGTACATCGAGCTGCAGGTTCGCCGTCGCGGTGGTCGCGCTGGAGCTGCCGGTGATGACGATGCCGAGCGCGCCGAGCGGCAGCTCGGCGGCGAAGCGCAGCGGCAGCCAAGCCTCGTCTTCGTGCGCTTCGGCGACGATCGTTGCGGCGCCGACGCCGCCGGGCGGATTGTTCAGCTTCACTTCGACCGGACCACTGAATCCGGCCTGCCGCTCGATGCGAACTCGCAAGAGGCCGTTGGAATTCCGGCGCACCGCGACCGTGGCCGCGCTCAGCCGCAGTTCGAACGCGGGGTTCGCGGGCGGCTGCGCGACAGCGGCGGCATCTCCTCCCGACCCACCGCACGAAGCGAGCAGGTACAGCGCTGCCGCACCGAACAGCCATGACAGCAGGCCGCGCTGGTGATGATGGGTTCCATTCATTCCGTCTCTCCTGCAGCCGGTCGTTGCTCGGCTGTTGACGGTATTTGTAGGCGAGAGCCGTTACGGCGCCGTTACGAAGGGCGGCGTTCACGACGCAACCGCGTCAACGCTCCAGTTTCAAACGATCGATCGCGAATTCAGGCCCGTCGACTCCAACTCTTGAAGGCATTCTCCAAGTACCCCCAGCGCCCAGTCCATCTGCTCGGTGGTCACGATCAGCGGCGGCGTCCACGTCAGTACGTTGCCGAACGTCGTCTTGAACGACAGGCCGCGCGACAGGCAGGCGTAGAGCACGCGTTCGGCAGCTTGCGGCGCCGGGGTTTTGCTGTCGCGGTCGCGCACGAGTTCGATGCCGATCAGCAGGCCGCGGCCGCGCACGTCGCCGATCAGCGGATGGCGCTGCTTCATGTCTTGCAGGCGCTCCAGCGCATACGCGCCCACACGAGCGGCGTTGGCCACGAGTTGCTCGCGCTCGATCACTTCGAGCGTCGCCAGCGCCGCGGCTGCCGTCACCGGGTTCTTCTCGTGCGTGTAGTGGCCGAAGGCGTAGGCGCCGGCCACATCGAGATCGGCGCGCGCAATGCACGCGGCGATCGGCAGCACGCCGCCGCCCAGCGCCTTGCCGAGCACGACGATGTCGGGCGCCGCGGCATCGTGTTCGGCGGCGAAGAAGCTGCCCGTCTTGCCCAGGCCGGTGGGGATTTCGTCGAAGATCAACAGTGCGCCATAGGCGTTGCACGCCTCGCGCACAGCCTTCCAGTAGCCGGGCGGCGGGATGAACGGCACGGCGCGCGCGGGTTCGGCGATCACCGCGGCGACGTCGCCTTCGCGATCGAGCACGTAGCGCACCATCGCGGCGCAACTCAGCTTGCACGCGTCGAGAAACGGTTGCCCGTTCGCATCGACGGCGTGTCCATAGGGGCAGCGATAGCAGCCGAACGGCGCCACATGTTCTGTTCCCGGCAACAGCGGACCGACGGCGCGCGAGCTGCGAAACAGCGCCTCGCCGCCGATGCTCGCCGCGCCGAAGCCCGCGCCGTGAAATGAATCCCAGAAGCTGAGCAGCTTGTGGCGGCCGGTCGCGATTCGGGCGAGCTTGATCGCCACTTCCACGGCGTCTGAGCCGCCGGTGGTGAACAGCACCTTGGCGTCGTGTCCCGTCAGCGCCTTGAAGCGCGAGCCCAAGGCTTCAGCGAGTTCCACGGCGCGCTCGCTGGCAAAGCGACGCGGGGCGAAGCTCAATGCATCGAGCTGCGCCTTGATCGCCGCGATGACGTGCGGGTGCGCGTAGCCGACGTGGTGCACGTTGTTGCCGTGGAAATCCATGTAGCGCCGGCCGGCCATGTCTTCAATGAACACGCCCTGTGCGTTGCGAATCGCGCTCAGGCAAGGCGTCGAGACCGACTGGTGCAGGAACGCCGCGCTGTCGCGCGCGAGCAGCGCGCGCGTCGGGTCGTCCAGGTGTTCGGCTTGCCACTGCGCCCGCAGCGGCGAGTGGTTGACGTCGCCTTCGCTGGGCGGCGGTGGCTCGGGTGTGTTCATAGCAGCGTGCGCAGGCGCAGCACCGGCCAACCCTGTTCGGCGGCATGTGCCGCGAGCAGCATGTCGGGGTCCACGGCAATTGGCCGGCGCACCGCGCGCAGCAGCGGCAAGTCATTGATCGAGTCGCTGTACAGGCACGAGTCGTATTCAGGCAAGGCGCTGCGCTGCGTTGCCAGCCACTCGTGCAGGCGCGTCACCTTGCCTTCGCGCATGTTCAGCGTTCCGACAATGCGGCCGGTGAAACGCGCATCGCTTCCGACCTCGCATTCGGTGGCGATCAGGTGCGGGATGCCCAGGTGTGCGGCCGTCAGCTCGGTGAGAAAGCGGTTCGTCGCCGTCGTCAGAACGACCAGATCGCCCGCGTCGCGGCGGCGCGCGACGAGGTCGAGCGCGGCGCTGCCGATGCGCGGCACGATCGCCGTCTCGAAGAATTCGCGGCGCAGCACCTCCCATTCGGCGCGCGAGCGGCCTGCGAGTGTGGACACGTAGAACCCGCAGAACTCGAGCGGGCTGACCTTGCCAGCGCGGTAGTCCAGCTCCATGCGTCGATTGCGCGGCGCGAAGACTTCGCGATCGAGCA
>JANNKM010000406.1:0-6308 GCA_031396305.1 Rhizobacter sp. | reverse complement strand
CGAAGCGAAACGTGCGAAAACCGAGTACCGCTGGGTAGCACCGACAAGCCCAGGGTAGGCCCCCTGGGCGCAGGCGGTGATGCCGAGCGGTGCCGGTTTCTCGCGCGTTGCAGCCGACGTCCTTCTGCCGCCCACGCTCCTAGTCTACGATGCGGTGAATACTACGCGTCGTGTCACTTCCAGGGAAGCCCATGCCTGATTGCGCCCGCCACCCCAGCCTGGCCCGATGATGGGCACGACAGTCGTCTACGCCGCCCGCCAGATCATCACGCTCAACCCGATGCAGCCGCGCGCGACGCACCTCGCGGTGCGCGACGGGCGCATCCTGAGCGTGGGCACCCTGGATGACGTGTCGGCCTGGGGCGCCCACACGCTGGACCCGCGCTTCGCCGACCATGTGCTGATGCCCGGCCTGGTGGAAGGCCACAGCCACCTGAAGGAAGGCAGCATGTGGGACATGCATTACCTCGGCTGGTTCGACCGGCGCGACCCGCAGGGCAAGCTGTGGGGCGGGATGCGCTCGATGGACGCGGTGTTGCAGCGCCTGGCGCAGGCCGACGCGCAGATGATCGCGACAGGCCGCGCGGCCGACGAACCCCTGCTCGCCTGGGGGTTCGATCCGATCTACTTCGGCCAGCAGCGCATGACGGCTGAACAACTCGACCGCGCGAGCCGCTCGCGGCCCATCATCATCGTACACGCGAACCTGCACCTGATGAATGTGAACTCGGCGGCGCTGCGCCTGGCGGGCATCAACGGCGACACGGACGTCGAAGGCGTCGTCAAGTTCGCTGCCGGAGCGAACGTCGGCCAGCCCACCGGCGAGCTGCAGGAACCCGCGGCGATGTACCTCGTGATCCGCAAGTTCGGCGACGCCGGAATGCTGGCGCCGATGACGGCGCTGGGCGTGCGCAACTTCGCGGCGCTGGCGTGCATGCAAGGCGTGACCACGGCCACCGACCTGGTGAACAAGCTCACTGCCGCCGATGTCGAGGTGCTCGAAGATGTGCTGAACGCGCAAGACTGCAATATCCGTCTGCTGCCCGCGTTCCAGGCGTTTCACGGCACGCACGGCGCGGCGCTCGGCGCCGAACATATGCAGCGACTGGGTGCACGCAATACGGACAACCTGCGTTTCGGCCTGGTGAAGATGATGCTCGACGGCTCGATCCAGGGTTTCTCGGCGCGGCTGAAATGGCCGGGGTACTTCAACGGCGCGGCCAACGGCATCTGGGTCACCGCGCCCTCGCAGTTCGAGGCTGACTTCGAGACCTACCACCGCGCCGGGCTGCAGATTCACACCCACACCAATGGCGACGAAGCGAGCGAAGCCGCGATCGGTGCGATCGAGCGCGTCCTTTCGCGCGCCCCGCGGCCGGACCATCGCCATACCTTGCAGCACGCCCAGATGGTGGACGCACCGATGTTTCGCCGCATGGCGGCGCTGGGGATCGGCGTGAACCTGTTTGCCAACCACCTGTGGTACTGGGGCGATCAGCACCATGACGTGACGCTGGGCCCGGACCGCGCGAACCGGCTCGACGCCTGCGGCAGTGCGCTGGCCGCTGGCGTGCCGCTGGCGATTCACTCCGACGCGCCGGTCACGCCGCTCGGGCCGTTCTTCACCGCCTGGTGCGCGGTGAACCGGGTCACGCCCAAGGGCCGCGTGCTCGGCGCGAACGAGCGCATCAGCATCGATCAGGCCTTGCACGCGATCACGCTCGGCGCGGCGTGGAGTTTGAAGCTCGACCACGAGATCGGCAGCATCGAATGCGGCAAGCGCGCCGATTTCTGTGTCCTCGAAGACGACCCGTTGAGTGTGGATCCGATGGCGCTGAAGGAGGTGCGCGTGTGGGGCACCGTGTTGTCCGGCCGCGTGCATGAAGCGCGCCGCGCCTGACGATGCAACGCCTGCCTTTCACCGTGATCGGCGGATTTCTCGGCGCCGGCAAGACGACGCTGCTCAACCATTGGCTGCGCAATGCCGCGGGCAAACGCCTGGCGGTGCTGGTGAACGACTTCGGCCCGATCAACATCGACGCGAACCTGATCGAGGCCAGTGCCGGTGACACGATCGCCTTGACGAACGGCTGCGTGTGCTGCCAGATCGGCGACGACCTGAGCCTGGCGCTGATGCGCGTGCTCGATTCTGGTCGCTTCGACGGCGTGGTCGTCGAGGCCAGCGGCGTCTCCGACCCCTGGCGCATCGCCCAGTTCGGGCGCGCCGAACCGCGCCTGCGCCTCGACGCTTGCATCGTGCTTGTCGATGCAAGCGCGGCACTGGCGCATGCACGCGATCCGCTGCTCGCCGATACGCTGCAGCGTCAGTTGAAATCGGCCGACCTGATCGTGCTCAACAAGAGCGACCTGGGCCTTCCCGCCGAGCGCCCGGCCCTTCACCAGTGGCTGGACTCGATGGGTGCGTGCGCGCCGCGCTTCGAGACCACGCACGCCGAGGTGCCGCTCGCCCTGCTCAGCGCCGCGTACCTGCCCGACGATGCCATGGCGCCGTCCGGCGACAAGCACGCCCCATTCGGTCACGCCCGACACGAGCATGCACCGGGCGTTTCACCGATGCCCGACAACCCTGAACACGGCGCGCGTTTCGACACCTGGTCGTGCCGGCCGACCCAGGTGTTCGCGGTCGATGCGCTGCGCACCTGGCTCGCGGCGCCGCCACCCGGTGTATTGCGCCTCAAGGCGCTACTGCGCACGCAGGGCCAGGACGGAACCGCCGCATGGTCGCAACTTCAGTTCGCCGGGCGCCGCGGTACGCTGCTCGCCGCGCCATCGCTGGAGGCGGGCGCGGCGATCGTCGCGATCGGCTTGCGCGGCAGGTTGCCGCGCGACACTCTGCAATCCTTCTTTGGGGACTCACCATGAAGATTCGCGAACTCGCCAGTGGTCTGCAGTTTCCCGAGGGGCCGGTGGCAATGCGTGACGGCAGCGTCTTGCTCGTTGAAATCGCGCGCGGCACATTGAGCCGCGTCACGCCCGACGGCCGGACTCATGTTGTCGCCCAGCTTGGGGGCGGCCCGAACGGCGCGGCCATCGGGCCTGACGGCGCCGTGTACGTATGCAACAACGGCGGCTTCGCCTGGGCCACCGAAAGCGACGGTTGTTTTCGCCCCGTCGGTCAGGCGGCCGACTATTCGGGCGGACGCATCGAGCGCGTCGACCTGAACACCGGCCGCTTCGAGCGCCTCTTCGACAGCGTGGAAGGCCAGGGCCTGCGCGGCCCGAACGACCTGGTGTTCGACGCGCAGGGAGGCTTCTATTTCACCGACCTGGGCAAGGTGCGCGCCACCGAAATGGACCGGGGCGGCGTGTTCTATGGCCGCAGCAACGGCGCGGCGCCGAACGTCATCGCGCGCCCGGTGCTGACGCCCAACGGCATCGCACTCTCGCCCGACGGCACGCTGCTGTACTACGCCGAAACCGAAGGCGCGCGCGTCTGGGCCTTCGACATCACCGCGCCCGGCGTCGTGCACAAACACGACTGGCCGTCGCCGCACGGCGGGCGCATGGTGGTTGCCGCACCGGGCGGCCACTACCAGCGCTTCGACTCGATGGCGGTCGATGCATTCGGCAACATCAATGTCGCCACCTTGATTCACGGCGGCATCAGCGTCATCGCCGCCGATGGAAGCCGCACGAGCCACGCGCCGCTGCCCGACCGCATGACGACCAACCTCTGCTTCGGTGGGCGCGACCTGCGCACCGCCTTCATTACGCTTTCGGGCGTGGGCAAGCTGATCGCGATCGACGACTGGCCGGTGCCGGGGTTGGCACTGAATTTCCAATAATGAAAACCCCGTAAGGATGACCCCCATGAAGATTGCATTTTTCGGCACCGGCCTGATGGGTTCGGGCTTCGTGCGGCGCATGCGCGCCAACGGCGTTGAAGTGAACGTCTGGAACCGCACTGCGGCGAAGGCGCGTGCGCTCGAGGCCGACGGAGCCAAGGCATTTGCCGACCCGAAAGCAGCGCTCGCAGGTGTGCAGCGAATTCACCTGTCGCTGTCCGACGATGCATCGGTGGACGCGGTGCTGGAGCCGCTGGCCGCGGCGATTTCGCAGTCGACCTGGATCGTTGACCACACCACGACCGCTGTCACACCCACCGCCCAGCGCAATGCGCGCTGGCAGGCCCGCGGCCGAACCTTCGTTCACGCGCCGGTCTTCATGGGTCCGGCGAACGCGAAAGACGGAACTGGCCTAATGCTCATCTCGGGCCAAAAGGCGCAGCACGACGCCTTGCTGCCCGACTTGCAGAAGATGACCGGTAACGTCGTCTACATGGGTGAAGCGCCCGAGCGCGCCGCGGCGTTCAAGCTGTTCGGCAACCTGACGCTGCTGGGCATCATGGGCGTGCTCGGCGACGTGAACCGCCTCGCGCATTCGGTGGGCATCTCCACCAGCGAGGCGTTTTCGCTGTTCAAGCATTTCAACCCGGGCCAGACGCTGCCTGCGCGCGCGGCGCGCATCGAGTCGGGTGACTTCACGTCGCCGTCGTTCGAGGTTTCGATGGCGCGCAAGGACGTGCGCCTGATGATCGAGGAGGCAAAGAGCCACGGCGTCGATCTGTTCGTCATGCCCGGCGTGGCGGCCATGTTCGACGCAGGCATCGCGCGCGGCGAGAGCGCGCTCGACGCGGCATCCGCGGCGCGCATGCCGCTCTGAGCAACACCGTCCAACACCACCGATCATGATCGAACACGACATCGACATTCCCACCGCCGAAGGCATGATGAACTCGTTCGTCGTGCATCCCGAAGAAGGCGGGCCGTTTCCCGTGGTGCTGTTCTACATGGACGCTCCGGGCAAGCGCGAAGAACTGCATGACATGGCGCGGCGCCTGGCCAGCGTGGGCTACTTCGTCGTGCTGCCCAATCTGTACTACCGCCGCTCGCGCGACTACTTCCTGAAGGAGCGCACCGAGCCGGCCATGGCGTACATGTTCACGCTGATGAACTCGCTCGATGCCGCCACCACGCGCTGCGACACCCAGGCGCTGCTGCAGTTCGTCGATGCGCAGCCGCACGCCGACTCGCGGCGCGTCGGCGCGGTGGGCTACTGCATGAGCGGGCCCTTCGTGGTGTGGGCTGCGGCCGATTTCCCGGATCGCCTGGCTTGCATCGCGTCGATCCACGGCGCCAACATGGCCACCCACAAGCCCGACTCGCCGCACCGTGTGGTGCCCAGGGTTCACTGCGAAAGCTACTTCGCCTGCGCCGAAACCGACAAGTGGGCACCGCCGGCGGACATCCAGAAGCTGCAAGACGCGCTGCGTGCCGCGGGCAAGCCGCATCGCGTGGAGTGGTATCCCGCAGCCGAGCACGGTTTTGTGTTCCCGCTGCGCACCGGCATCTACAACCGGGTCGCGGCGGAGCGCCATTGGGAGCGTCTGTTCAGCCTGTTCGGGCGCACCTTGCGCAACGCAAGCTGAAAGTCGCCGAGCCCAGCCAGGCGATTTCGACCACCGCAGAATGAGAGTAGAGTTGAGCGCTCGTGCCCCCAAGGAGTCCGTTCATGAACGTTCTTTGCAAGTTGGCTGTTCCTGCGGCCATCGCGCTCTTCATGGCGACTGCGTCGAGCGTCGTCGCGCAAGACAAGCCCAGCAACGCTGCCGCGAGCAAGCCCACCCAGGGCAGCACCTCGTCGAAGAAGGCGGTCCGGCCGACATGGCAGGGCCCCACCTCGCTGAAGAGCAGCACCTCCAAGCCGGCCGCCGAGAGCATCGGCACCCAGCAAAGTACGCCCGAGGCGGCGCGTGCTGGCAAGGCGGCGGGCGAAGGCTACAAGTCCTGCCACGGCAAGGACAGCGACGCCTAGTTTCTTGAGTTCGTAGCGACCCGAGGGCCGTTCCGCCGGCCCCCGGGCAAGCCCGAAGCCACATTGCGCAGGCGTTCTGCTAGGCTAGTGTCGTCGGCTCAAAAATAACATCGGAGACATCGACATGACGCTACGCTCGCGCCTGCCCGCGCGCCGCCCTTTCGTTGCCGCATTGCTCGCGCTCGGCGCGTCGGCGGCGATCTCCCAGCCTCTGCCCACGGCCTCGCCTGAATCGGTGGGTATGTCGACGGAGCGGCTGAACCGGATCACCGCTACGCTGCAGAACGAGGTCAAGGAGAAACGCCTTCCCGGTGCCGTGGTGATGGTCGCGCGCAAGGGCAAGCTCGTCTATTCGCAGGCCGTCGGCGAGCTGAACAACGCCGCTGGCGGGGCGATGAAAATCGACTCGATCTTTCGCATCTACTCGATGACCAAGCCGCTCGCGTCCACGGCCGTGATGATGCTTGTGGAAG
>JANNKM010000431.1:0-3347 GCA_031396305.1 Rhizobacter sp. | reverse complement strand
CGCGCCCACGTTGCACGAGCAGGGTTTGAAGGACTTCGAGATGGTGGTGTGGCACGGCATTTACGCGCCCAAGGGCACGCCGGCCGACATCACCGCCAAGATGAACACGGCGCTGCGCGCTTCGCTGAAAGACGCTGAGGTGATGCGCCGCTTCGCCGAGCTCGGCGCCGAGATCGTTCCCGAATCGAAGCAGACGCCTGCGGCGCTCCAGACCTGGTTGAAGAGCGAAATCGATCGGCTCGGGCCGCTGATCCGCGCGGCGGGCAAGTTCGCGGATTGAGCCCCTGATGCCCGGTGGCGAGCCGGGTGAATCGGGCGAAGCGGCAGCCCGTCGCCGCCAGACCCAGGCCCGTGACGCAGAGCGCGCCACGGGCTGCAGCGGCGCTGCCGCGCCCCGCATCTGGCATGGTCACTGACTACACTGCGCCACCACAGGCCGAGGTGAGCGCAATGAACCCCGAGCAGCGGGCACGCGAAACCATTGATCAGCTGCTTAAGGCGGCGGGCTGGGCCGTGCAAAGCGTTTCCTCGGTCAATTTGCATGCGGCACGCGGCGTCGCAATTCGCGAATTCCCGCTTGAGCCTGGCCACGGCTTCGCCGACTACCTGCTGTATGTAGACGCCAAGGCCTGCGGCGTGATCGAGGCCAAGAAGGCCGGGGCCACGCTCACCGGAGTGGAAGCTCAATCCGCGCGATATGCCCAGGGCCTGCCCGCCAGCCTGCCGGCGTGGCACCGGCCATTGCCGTTCGCCTACGAATCCACCGGCATCGAAACTCACTTCACCAACGGGCTGGACCCGGCGCCCCGAGCGCGCAACGTTTTCGCCTTCCACCGCCCGGAGATGCTGGCGCAATGGTTGAACGCCGTGTCACGCGCGACGCACGTGAGTACCCGCGAAGGCGCCGTCTCGCACAGTGCCGACTACGCCGCGTCCAGCTTCCTCGCACGCCTGCAGCGCATGCCCCAACTTGTCACCGAATGGGGCGCTGGGGGTTCGGACTTCAAGCTCTGGCCGGCGCAGACCGTCGCCATCCGCAACCTGGAAGCCAGCCTGGCCCAGAACAAACCGCGTGCGCTGATCCAGATGGCCACCGGCAGCGGCAAGACCTTCACGGCGATCGGATTCATCTACCGGCTGATCAAGTTCGCCGGTGCGCGGCGCGTGCTGTTCCTGGTCGACCGTGCGAATCTCGGCCGCCAGGCGAAGAAAGAGTTCGACGCCTACGTCTCGCCCTACAACAACTACAAGTTCGGCGAGGAATACATCGTCCAGCACTTGCAAGGCAACAACCTCGACACGACGGCGCGCGTGACCATCAGCACCATCCAGCGTTTGTTCAGCATGCTCAAGGGCCGCGAGCTGGCCGATGAAGACGACGAACACAGCACCGAAGAGATCGAGACGCTGTTCAAGCAGCCCGAGCCGATCGTCTACAACCCGAATTACCCGATCGAGACCTTCGACATCATCGTCACCGACGAGGCGCACCGCAGCATCTACAACCTGTGGCGCCAAGTGCTCGAATACTTCGACGCGCACCTGATCGGCCTGACCGCCACGCCGAACAAGCAGACCTTCGGCTTCTTCAACCAGAACCTGGTGATGGAGTACGGCCACGAACAGGCCGTGGCCGACGGCGTGAACGTCAACTACGACGTCTACCGCATCAAGACCGAGGTCACCGAAGCCGGCGCCAAGGTGGAAGTCGGCTACTGGCTCGAAGTGCGCGACAAGGCCACGCGCGCGAAACGTGACTGGCAGCTCGACGACGACTTCGACTACGCGCCCGAAGAGCTGGACCGCAGCGTGCAGACGCCCGACCAGATCCGCACCATCGCTCGCACATTGCGCGACAACTGGAAGCGCGACCTGTTTCCGCAACGGCAGGAACTGCCCAAGACGCTGGTCTTCGCCAAGGACGACAACCACGCCGAGAAGATCGTCGAGATCCTGCGTGAGGAGTTCGGCCGCGGCAACGAGTTCGCGCAGAAGATCACCTATCGCACCACAGGCGCCAAGCCCGAAGACCTGATCAAGGCGTTTCGCACCAGCTACTACCCGCGCATCGCCGTCACGGTGGACATGGTGGCCACGGGCACCGACATCAAGCCGGTGGAGATCGTCGTCTTCATGCGCAGCGTGAAGAGCCGCAGCTTCTTCGAGCAGATGAAGGGCCGCGGCGTGCGCGTCGTGAAAGACGACGACCTGCGCGGCGTGAACCCCGGCGAAGGCGTGCACAAGGACCACTTCGTCATCGTCGATTGCGTGGGCGTATGCGAGCGCGACAAGACCGACAGCCGCCCGATGGACCAGAAGAAGACCGTGCCGTTCGACAAGCTGCTGCAGGCCGTGAGCCTGGGCAACGTGGAAGAAGAAGTGCTGTCCAGCGTGGCGGTGCGCCTGTCACGCCTGGACGCGCAGCTCAGCGAAACGGAACGCAGACGAGTGCGCCAAGCCAGCGGCGGGCTGGACATGAAGCAACTCGCCGGCGGCATCGTGCACGCGCTGAACCCGAGCGCGGACCGCAGCCCGCAGGAAGCCGAGGCCGCGCTGCGCCGGTCCGTCCTGCCCCTCGCCGACCCGGCGCTGCGCGCGCTGCTGCTGGGCCTGAAAGCGAGCAAGGAACTCGTCATCGACACCGTCACGCAAGACCGCGTGCTCGAAGCCGGCTTCAGCGAGGCCGCGCGCGAGCGCGCCAAAGGCATCGTGCAGACCTTCGAGGCCTTCATCGCCCAGCACAAAGACGAGATCACCGCGCTGCAAATCCTCTACAGCCGCCCGACCCAGGTGCCGCTGACGTTTGAGGACATCAAGGTGCTGGCCGACGCGCTGCACGCGCCGCCGCACCTGCTGGACGAAGGCAGGCTGTGGCAGGCCTACGCGGCGCTCGACAAGAGCAAGGGGGCTGGGAAAGTGCGAGGCGCGAGCCGAAGCCGCATCCTCACCGACCTGGTGAGCCTGGTGCGCTTCGCGATGCAGCAGGACAACGAGCTCGTGCCCTACCCGGAGCGCGTTGCCGCGAACTTCAAAGCATGGCTCGCCCAACAGCACCCAGCGCCGCCCCGTCATCCCGGCGAAAGCCGGGATCCACTGCCCACACACAAATTCACCTCCGAACAACTCCACTGGCTAGAAATGATCCGCGACCACATCGCGGCCAGCCTGGGCATCGAGATCGACGACTTCGACCTGCCGCCGTTCAGCCAGCAGGGCGGGTTGGGTCGGGTGCACCAGTTGTTCGGCGCAGACTTGCCCAATGTCCTGGCGAGCTTGACTGCATCGCTGGCGGCATAATTTGCTGGCGAGCTCGCCATGCACAACATCATCGAATCCCGCCGCGATCA
>JANNKM010000430.1:0-16460 GCA_031396305.1 Rhizobacter sp. | reverse complement strand
CCAGGGGCCGATCGTTCTGATGATCGAGAACCATCGGTCCGGCTTGTTGTGGCGGTTGATGCGAGCTTGCCCCTACATCTCGGGCGGTTTGCGGCGAGCGAATTTTGCGGGTGGTTGGCTTGCTGCCTAACGGGTGCTGACATATCGACACCAGGCTCACCACTCAGATCGGGCAATCCACCCGCCACCACATCACTTCTGCTTGGCGAGCCACTTGAACGATCGCCATGTCGGCAAGGGTTGAGTGACCCCCCAAACGGAGCAGTCATCGTGGCGTTGGGACTTTTGCTACAGCCTCGTTGGGTTCCTTGGCCGGCTCAAGTTCGAAGTGCAACACTCGCGCCACTTTAACGCGTAAGGTTTTGCACCATGGCAGTCCACTACAGACAACTCGATCAATCCGATCGGTTCAGCATCGAGGCGTTGCTCTCCCTGGGCCACAGTCAGCGCTCTGTCGTGGGCCAATCTCGTGGCAACTGTCTTCATCGGTCTCGAGCAGGGTGGTACGCGCCTTCGTTCTCGTCGCTGATGGGCTGAGAATGTGTTGACACGCTACCTGAACCAAGCCTTCTTCCTCCTGGCCTCATGTGCGTTTGCCAGCGCCGCACATGCGAGTTATGGCCAGATGCGATTGGACGGGATAGGATTTCTTCTGGCCTTCGCGCTGACCGTCGCCTATGGCGTGATTGTTGACGTGGCTTTGTTTGCCAAGATCTTTCGCTTCCGAGCGGCGCTCGTCGGCGGGCTCATCGTCGCCCTGGTGGTGATCTTTCTCCTGCTCGGCTTGGCCGCTTCTCCCAGCGAACGAGCAGGATTCTTCAAAGGGGCCCCGGGTGGGGCGTCGCTGGTCGTGCTCTTGATGACCAGCGCGGTATTTTTGCCTTTCATCGTCATCGCTCCGCTCGCGCAGTACCGGGCCATGCGCCAGGGCCGGCGCTGGCCGGGTTGGGTCACGGTAGGGATGGCCTTGCAGGTGGCGCTGCTGCCTGGTTTCCTCGTTCTCGCAAACACGGAAGAGTATTCTTGGAAGCAGGAGTACGCGGCAGGGCATGCCGTGGGTCGTGAAGCCAGAGCCGGCGGACTTGGCGGGATACTGGAACTCGCTGAACAACAACATGAACGCATCTGGGGCACACGATGGACCTATCCTTGGCGGCAAGTGCCTCCGAGCGGTTATCTGGCCAGGGATTCCGGCTGGATCGCCGGCCTGGCAAAGGCCGTGGGCGATTCCGCGCTGATCGCGGCGAACGAACCTCTGAGCGATCCGGACCGCACGCTGCTGCGGACACTGATTGAGCGGCATTTCGCTGGGTACGCCAGTCCGAATTTCAGTACCAAGCTGATCTGGGATGCGCTCGAACCCGGCGACTTTTCCAGGCAGCTCGCCCCTCGCGGGTTGAATGAGCAGGGTGTTGTAAGTGAAGAGGTGATCCCGCTGTTGCTGGCAAGGCTTGAAGAGTACGGCGAGGCGCGTCTGTGCCCCGGCGGTCGGATGATGGACGCCGACCGTGCCTTGCTGAATCGGCTGGTCCTGGCCAAGGTGCGCGACTATGACGAGGCGAGGAAGCGCGAGCTTGATGCCGAGCTCGAGGCGAAGAAGCTCGAGCGCGAGATGTCGGAAGCTCCCACTCCGTATAGGCTCATCTGGGAAGCGGCGAACGCTCTGGGAAATACGTACGGAGGGCAACCTGTCGGGGTTCCGGATTGGAGCAGTTATCCGCAGCGGGTCGAGCGACTTTGCCGCGGGCCGCAATAGCAGGCGAAGGCTCCGCCTGTGCCGGAAGCCGACAATGCATTTCACCGGAAAGGCAGACAGCGAATTCATGGACTCGCTCGCCGCAATCCGTCCCACTCAACTGGCATGACACAGCAACCTGACAATGCGCCGCACCCGACCTGCTGCAGCGGGCTACGCCCACTATCTCAGGCGGGTGAGCTCGAACCTTAGGCGTCTGGTAATGTCCGGCACTGGCTCGCTTGCTCGGAAGCACCGCCATGGGTTGCTCGTCGTTTACTTCATTGCCTGTTGCGCGGCTGCGGGCAGCTACATGTGGTACGCGGAAACCACCTCGTCTACATTCCTTGAAGCCGCACTCGATGCCTGCATCAGGAAGTGCGGCCCCTTTCGGGCCAAGCTTGAAACCACGCGACAGGAACTGGCATATCAGCGACGCGGGCCAACGTACAACTACCCCGAGTGCCAATGTGCTCGCTAGCGTCGGCGCCGCATTTGTTCACTGGAACAAGCACGCTCACGTCGACCTCACAAACCGATCACCGCCTCGCGCCCCAGCGCGCGATGTGTACCACCCACGCCATGCCCAGCCCGTAGGCAGCCATGCCCAGGCCGGCCAGCGCGAAGATGGTCCAGGGGGCGGCGTGGGCCTGCGCCAGCAGCCAGCCGCCCAGGGCGACGACCACGAGGCGCAGCGTGCCGGCCAGCACCGGCCCCACGGCGTGCCCTGCGCCGAGTGAAGAGAAGTACAGGCACAGCCCCAGGCCGAACAGGCCGTAGCCGGGTCCGACCCATTGAAAATAGTTCGCGGCCGCGGCCAGCACGGCGGGGTCTTGCGTGAAGTGCCCGCTCCACAGGTTGGGCCACAGGGCGAGCAACAGGCCCAGCGCGCCGAGCGCGGCGCAGGCCACGCCAGCCGCGACCCAGGCGACGCGGCGCGCCCGCGCGATGTGTCCGGCGCCGATGGCCATGCCCACCAGCGGCACCGAGGCCACGCCCACGGCGAAGGCGATGGGCACGAGCAAGAACTCGAGCCGGGTGCCGATGCCGTAACCGGCCAGTGCATCGGTGCCGAAGTACGCGACGAGGCGCGTCAGCACGAGGATCGTCAGCACGGTCTGCAACGGCGACAAGCAGGCCACGGCGCCGACGCGCAGGATGTCGCGCAGCAACTCGCGTTGCAGCGGCGTGGCGGCGATGTCCAGCTTCAGCGTTGCCCGGCCGCTGCGCAAGTAGGCGAGCAGGAACAAGGCGCCACCAAGATACGCCACGACCTGCCCCAGCGCCACACCCGCCATGCCCAGGCGCGGCAGGCCGAACCAGCCCAGGCCGAAGGCCCCGCCCACCAGCACCTGCACGGCGGCCGCCGCGAGCAAGGTGAACGACGGCACGCGCATGTTGCCGCTGCCGCGGATGACGGAGGCAAAGGTGTTGAGCATCCAGATGCCCGCCGCGCCCAGGAAGGCAATGTTCGAGTAAGCCACCGCCTGCGCGAGCGCTTCGCCCTGGCCGCCGAGCAAGGCGTACAGCGCGGGCCCGAAGCCCAGCATCACGGCGGTGCTGACGAGGCCGGCAGCCAGCCCGATCCACATCGCATGCACCGCCAGTGCGTTGGCGCGCGCCGTGTCGCCCGCGCCGAGCGCGCGGCTCACGGCCGACGACACGCCCCCGCCCATCGCGCCGGCCGAGAGCATCTGCTGCAGCATCACCATCGGGAACACCAGTGCCATGCCGGCCAGCGCGGTCACGCCCATGCTGCCGACGAAGCCGGTCTCGGCGACCGTGGCCAGCGCCGTGGCCAGCATCGCGGCCATGTTGGGCAGCGCAAACCGCAGCAGGGTGGGCAGGATCGGGCCGCTCAGCAGCCGTTGCTGGCGCGCCGCAGCGGCCGCCGCGGATGTGGCGGCTGGCCCCGGCAAGGGGGTGGGGGCTGCGCTCAACGTGGGCTCAGCGCCCGTCGAAGTGCGGCGCACGCTTTTCGACGAACGCCGCGGCTGCACCCTTGTGGTCGTGGGTCTCGAAGGTACGGATCATGTGGATCGCCTCGGCGTCCAGCACGTCCGACAGCGAACCGCGAAGTCCCGTGTTGAGGTTGCGCTTCATGTAGCCCACGGCGATGGTGGGCAGCGCCGCCAGCTCGGCGGCCCAGGCACGTGCGGCCTCGGCCAGTTGCGCCGCGGGCACCGCCCGGTTCACCAGGCCGATGCGCTGCGCTTCGTCACCACGCAGCACCTGGGCGGTGAAGTACAGCTCGCGCGCCTTGGCCGCTCCTACCAGATGGTTCAGGAAGAAGCTGCCGCCAAAGTCGCCGGACAGGCCGATGTTGGAGAACGCGGTGGTGAGCTTGGCCTCGATCGCGGCGATGCGCATGTCGCAGGCCAGCGCCATCGACAGGCCGGCACCGGCCGCAGGCCCGGGTATCACCGCCAGCGTCGGCTTGGGCATCTCATGCAGCCAGCGGCTGACCTCCATGCGTGTGCGCAGGTCGGTGACCTTCTGATCGAAGGTCATCGTCGCGGGAGCGCCTGCGGCGCCCCGTGCGAAGCCCTTCACATCGCCCCCGGCGCAGAAGGCACTGCCGGTGCCGGTGAGAATGACCAGGCGAACCGTCACGTCATTGGCCAGGCGCGGCAGCGCTTCGGCCAGCGCGTCGATCATCTCGCGCGTTAGGGCGTTGCGCGCCTGCGGCCGATTCATCGTGAGCGTGGCAATGCCGTTGTCTCGGGTTTCCAGCAAATCCTGGGTCACTTCGTGCTCCTGCTGAGGATGAACGCCGCCGCGTCGGGGGTCAGCAGGCCGCTGCCATGCTGACGCCAATGCTCGCCTTGGCCTGCGCGTATTCGCGCTTGAACCGTTGCACCAGCGCGGCAGCGGGCATCACCTCGCGGATCGCGCCAATGCCCTGGCCGCAGCCCCAGATGTCTTTCCAGGCCTTGGCGGCGTTTGCACTTTCGCCGCTGGCGAAGTTCATCTTGCTGGGGTCGCTTTGCGGCAGTTTGTCGGGGTCCATGCCGGAATTTCGGATGCTGCCCTTGAGGTAGTTGCCGTGGATGCCGGTGTAGAAGTTGCTGTAGACGATGTCGTCCGAGTTCGATTCGGTGATCATCTTCTTGTAGCCTTCCACCGCACGCGCTTCTTCAGTGGCGATGAAGGCCGAGCCGATGTAGGCGAAATCGGCGCCCATGGCCTGCGCGGCCAGGATGGCGCCGCCCGAGGAAATCGCGCCCGACAGCGCCACCGGGCCGCCGAACCACTCGCGAATCTCTGCGACCATGGCGAACGGGCTCTTGACGCTGGCATGGCCGCCCGCGCCGGCGGCGACCGGGATCAACCCGTCGGCGCCTTTCTCGATGGCCTTGTGCGCAAACAGGTTGTTGATGACGTCGTGCAGGACCACGCCGCCCCAGCCCTGCACGGCGCGGTTCACGTCTTCGCGCGCGCCCAGGCTGGTGATGATGATCGGCGCCTTGTACTTGGCGCAGACCTGCATGTCGTGCTCCAGTCGGTCATTGCTCTTGTGCACGATCTGGTTGATGGCAAACGGCGCGGCGGGCGAATCGGGATGCGCCTTGTCGTGCGCGGCCAGGGCCTCGGTAATTTCGGCCAGCCATTCATCGAGCTGCGAAGCGGGCCGCGCATTGAGCGCAGGCATCGCTCCCACCACACCCGCCTTGCACTGTGCAATCACGAGCTTGGGGTTGCTGATGATGAACAGCGGCGCGCCGATGACGGGGAACTTGATGTGCTTCAGAACGGGGGGCAGGTAACGGGCGGGTGCGGTCATGGGGGTGGAGGGGTGAGCAGGCCGCCGACATTGTCGATCACTTCGGTGTGGAATGAGAAAGTCAAGCCGATGCCGTCACGCAGGACCCCCCAGCGCTGGCCACGCAGACACGTCGAAGACGGCCTCGGCCCGACGATGAACCTCGACAGCTGCGGAGGCTGCCACTCGCACCCGGCGATGGGCGGCAGCAGCCCGCCCGTGAACCCGCAGATGGCGTTCGCCAGGTTGCTGAAACAGGACGCCAAGGTTGCTTCGTTTCTCAGCGACAAGGGGCCGGTCCGCGAAGTGCGTTTCGTACGCAATCCCGACGGTTCGCCTGACGGCGGCGTGCATGGCCTGTTCACGATCACCGGAATGGCAGGCGCGGGCACCTGCAACCTGAGCCAACCCGACCGACGGTTGCCTGTTCGCCAGTTCGCCGAACAGCGACGTCACGCTTGACGACAACACGAAGCCTGTCGATGCCATCAGCTCAATCGATCGCTTCACGCTGTTCATGCGGCTCCTGGCGCCGCCGAAGCCGTCAACCAACGTCAAAGGCGCGACGCCCGAGTCCATCGCGGCCGGCCGCAAGGCGTTCGACGACGTCGGCTGCGCGCTGTGCCACACGCCGACGCTGAACACCTACAAGAACGTGGCTGTGAAAGCGATGCAGAGCCAGCCCGTCAACCTGTACTCCGACTCCAGCGACGGCTCCGAGGCGAACGCGGTGACGCGCCGTTTCTTTGGCTTGCCCGACGCGCAACAGCAGGACCTGCTGAATTTTCTGCGTTCGCTGTAGGCTGCAACGCCCCGCGTCGGATCACTCCTCGAGTTCCGCCTTGGCCATCTCCACATCGAGCCGCTCCATCGCGTCCGCCGGCACGCATGCGGCGGCGTCCTCGTAGAGCTTGGTTGCCTCCTTCATCTTCTTGTCGCCCTCGAGCATCACCAGGCCATTGGCGTACTCGATCATCGCGATCGCCGAAGTCGGGTTCAGCTTGAGAGCCGCCTTGAAGTTGGACAAGCCGGCATCCTTCGATGCACCCTGGGTGCGCCCGAGCAGGCCGCCGACTTTGTCGATCACTTCGGCGTGGAATGCGCCCAGCGCGATGTGGGCGTCGGCGTGTGTCGGCGAAAGTTTGATCGCGGTCTCGAGTGCGCCCTTGACCTTGCTGCCCAGGCCTTGCGCGAGCGCCTTGGCCACGCTGATGCCCTGGCTGTAGCGGCCCAGCGCGTAGGCCATCAGGTACCAGGCGTTGGCGTTGTTCGGCTCGGCGCCGGCCTGCGCTTCGGCGCGCTGCGCCACTTCCAGAAACAGTGCGAGTTTGTTCTTCTCGTTCTTCTCCAGGTAGTTCGCGTAGATCGCCTGCGCCTTGTTCGCGGCCGTGATGCCGGCGCCGCCGCACTTCATTCCGGCATCGTGTGCCTTCTGGAATTCACCGGCGTGAAACAGCGCCCACGCGGCCAGAACCTTGTCGTCCTTGGGCAGCGGCTCGGCGTCACCGGCGTGCAGGCGTGGCCATTTCTTCTTCAATGTCGCCGCGTCGTAGGTGAAGCTTGCGCTGTCGTGCGGGAAGGCGGTCCACTTGGCCATGTCGTTGGTCTCCTCAGGGGTTGATGTAGCGTGCGGCCAGCGCGTGCAGGTGCTCGCGTTGGCCGGCTTCGAGATGGGGCAGCAGCAGGCTGAGCATGTGAAAGGCGCCGCGCGCCAGGGCGGCGTTGGCGAATTCGGGTTCGAGCGCGTGCCGCGGGTCGCGCACGTACTCGAAACTCAGCCAATACGTCAGCACGACGACCATCGCGGTGGCGACGGGCTCGACCTCGCGGGCGTCGATCTGAATCACACCTTCCTTGCCCAGGCCCGCAAGCAGTGTCTGCACGGCATGGCCCTTGCTCTTCAGAACACTCTGGAAGTGCGTCTCCAGGTGGCGGTTCTTCGAAAGCAGGTCGTTCAGGTCGCGATACAGGAAGCGGTATTGCCAGACGAGTTCGAACAGCAGATGCAGGAACAACCAGGCGTCCTCGATGTTGCGCACGTCTTGCGCGGCGCGCAGCAGATCGGCCAGCGCGGACTCGAAGGCATCGAACAAACTGTTGATCAGCTCGTCCTTGGCGGGGTAGTGGTAGTACAGGTTGCCCGGGCTGATGCCCAGCTCGGCGGAGATCAGCGTCGTCGACACATTGGGTTCACCGAAACGGTTGAACAGCTCCAGAGTGACCTCCAGAATTCGTTGTGCCGTGCGGCGAGGTTTCTTGGTTTTGGCGGCCATGGACGGTCGGGTGCGGACCCGGCCAATCTAGCAGCAAGAGCGCGCCGCACCAATGGGATCAGCCCGGGGTGCACTCGCCGCGGCCGCGCCGAGGCACCATAGAATCATGGCCCCCATGCCCGCCGTTTCATTCCAGCACGTCAGCAAGACTTTCAAGAGCGGCACCCGCGAAGTTCACGCGCTCACCGACGTGAGTTTCAACATCGAGCAAGGCGAGTTCTTCGGCCTGCTGGGCCCCAACGGCGCCGGCAAGACAACGCTGATCAGCGTGCTTGCCGGCCTGGCGCGCGCGAATGCAGGCAGCGTGACGGTGCTGGGCCACGATGTCGTCACCGATTACGCCGCCGCGAGGCGCAGCCTGGGCGTCGTGCCGCAAGAGCTGGTGTTCGACCCGTTTTTCAGCGTGATTGAGACGCTGCGCATCCAGGGCGGCTATTTCGGCGTACGTACCGATGCGAAAGCAAATGACGCTTGGATCGACGAGTTGCTCGCCAACCTCGGGCTGAGCGACAAGGCCGACGCGAACATGCGCCAGTTGTCGGGCGGCATGAAGCGCCGTGTGCTCGTGGCGCAGGCGCTGGTGCACCGGCCCCCGGTGATCGTGCTCGACGAGCCGACGGCGGGCGTGGACGTGGAGTTGCGCCAGACACTGTGGCAGTTCATCGCGCGCCTGGACAAAGAGGGCCACACCGTGCTGCTGACGACGCACTACCTCGAGGAAGCTGAAGCGCTGTGCGGGCGCATCGCGATGCTGAAGAACGGGCGCGTCGTCGCGCTCGATCGCACCTCGGCGCTGCTCGCCGGAACGGCCAGCACGATGCTACGCTTCAAGACGGACCATGCTCTTCCTGCCGCGCTGGCCGCGCGCGCGCGCGTGACGGGGCGCATCGTCCAGGTCAGTGCCCATGATGCCGCCGAAGTGGAGACCATTCTCTCGGCGCTGCGTAGCGGCGGCGTGAAGGTTGAAGACCTCGAAATCGGCCGCGCCGACCTGGAAGACGTGTTCCTCGAAATCATGGCGAACGCGCCTGCCGCGGACGCGGTGACTCGATGAACTTCGTCGGCATTTCCGTTGAAGGCGCGGCAACGCTGTTCCGCAAGGAAGTCCTGCGCTTCTGGAAAGTCAGCGTGCAGACCGTCGCCGCGCCGGTGCTGACGGCGGTGCTGTATCTGCTGATCTTCGGCCATGTGCTCGAAGACCATGTGAAAGTGTTCGATCAGGTCGGCTACACCAGCTTTCTGATCCCCGGCCTGGTGATGATGAGCGTGCTGCAAAACGCGTTTGCGAACACGAGTTCGTCGCTGATTCAGAGCAAGATCACCGGCAATCTGGTGTTTCTGCTCGTCACGCCGCTGTCGCATTGGGCCTGGTTCGTCGCGTATGTGGGCGCCGCCGTCGTGCGTGGCGTCGCGGTGGGGGCGGGGGTGTTCGTCGTGACCTGGTGGTTCGCGCCGCCGGGCTTCGCACAGCCGATCTGGATCTTGATCTTCGCGTTGCTGGGCGCGGCGCTGATGGGGACGCTGGGGCTCGTCGCCGGATTGTGGGCGGAGAAATTCGATCAGATCGCCGCGTTCCAGAACTTCATCGTGATGCCGATGACGTTCTTGTCCGGCGTGTTCTATTCGGTGCACTCGCTGCCGGAGTTCTGGCGCAGCGTGAGCCACCTGAACCCGTTTTTCTACATGATCGACGGCTTTCGCCACGGATTCTTCGGCGTCAGCGATGTCTCGCCCTGGCTGAGCCTGGGCGTGGTGGGCACGAGCCTGGCGGTGGTGTGCGGCCTGTGCCTGCAATTGCTGCGCAGCGGCTACACGCTGCGCCACTGAGCGCCCCCCGGGCCGGGCCAGCCCGGCCCGCCATTGGGCTTGCAAGCCCAATGGCCCTCGCCAGGCGAAGAACAGTCCGCAGGGACTGTTCTTCGTCGGGGCTCGGCCCCCCGTGGGGTTCAAGCAAAGTGGCAGAGCCACATTTACTCGAGAGGCTGACGCATAATTTCGTCATGGCCGACCCCACCCCCGCCGAAATCGAACGCTTCATCCAGCAGGGCCTGGCCTGTGAGCATCTCGAAGTCCAAGGCGATGGGCGGCACTTCTTCGCCACCATCGTGTCGGCGCAATTCGAAGGCGCGAACCGGGTCGCTCGCCACCAGCGCGTGTACGCAGCGCTGGGCGATAGAATGCGCGAACAGATTCACGCCCTGTCGATGAAGACGTTGACCCCCGCCGAATGGGCATCGAGCCCGGACGCGGCAGCCCACCACCACTGAACAGCGCCGCAGGGACACCTCGCGTCGAACCGGCTCGTGCACGACGGGCGCCAACGCCTGACGACCTGCCCGAGCGACCATGGACAAACTCCTCATTCGCGGCGGCCGCCCACTCGAAGGCGAAGTGTCGATTTCGGGCGCGAAGAATGCGGCTCTGCCCGAGCTTTGCGCGGCGCTGCTGACGCCTGAGCCAGTCACGTTGAGCAACGTGCCGCACCTGCAGGATGTGGCCACGGTGCTGAAACTGCTGCGCAACATGGGCGTGCAGGCCGAGCGCGACGCGCAGGATCCCGGTACCGTGCATGTGCACGCCGGCAACGTGGCTTCACCCGAGGCGCCGTATGAACTCGTGAAGACGATGCGCGCGTCGATTCTCGTGCTGGGGCCGCTGCTGGCGCGTTTCGGCAAGGCGCGGGTGTCGCTCCCGGGAGGATGCGCGATCGGTTCGCGGCCCGTGGACCAGCACATCAAGGGCCTGCAGGCGCTGGGCGCGAGCATCACGGTGGAACACGGCTACATCGTCGCCACGGCGAAGCGCTTGCGCGGCGCGCGAATCACGACCGACATGGTCACGGTGACCGGTACCGAGAACCTGCTGATGGCGGCCACGCTCGCGCAAGGCGAAACCGTTCTGGAAAACGCAGCGCAGGAGCCCGAGATCCCCGACCTCGCGAGGCTGCTGATCGCGATGGGGGCACGCATCGAAGGCCACGGTACGCGGTGCATCGTGGTCCAGGGAGTCGATTCACTGCGCGGGCTGGCGGGCGCAAAAGCGCACCGCATCGTGCCGGACCGCATCGAGGCGGGAACGTTCTTGTGTGCGGTGGCGGCTGCGGGTGGCAGTGTTGTGTTGCGCGGCGCGCGCGCTGAACACCTCGACGCGGTGATCGACAAGCTGCGCGAAGCGGGTGCGGAGATCGAGAGCGGCGACGACTGGATTCGCATTCGCAGCAGCGGCAGGCCGCGTGCAGTGAGTTTTCGTACCAGCGAGTACCCGGCCTTCCCGACCGATATGCAGGCGCAGTTCATGGTCTTGAATTGCCTTGCGCAGGGCGCTTCAACCGTCACCGAAACGATCTTCGAGAACCGCTTCATGCACGTCAATGAATTGCTGCGGCTGGGAGCCAAGGTCCAGATCGACGGCCGCACGGCGACGGTGCAGGGCGTGCCGCGGCTTTCTGGTGCGGCGGTGATGGCCACTGACTTGCGCGCGTCGGCGAGCCTGGTGATCGCCGGCCTGGTGGCCGATGGCGAAACCGTCGTCGACCGCATCTATCACCTCGACCGCGGCTACGACCGGATGGAGACCAAGCTGCGCGGCCTGGGTGCTGACATCGAGAGGGTTCGATGATCACGCTCGCCCTGTCCAAGGGCAGGATCTTCGACGAGGCCCTGCCGCTGCTGAAAGCCGCGGGCATTGAAGTCGCCGAAGACCCGGAGAAGAGCCGCAAGCTCATCATCGCGACGAGCCGGGCGGATGTGCGCCTGGTGCTGGTGCGCGCGAGCGACGTGCCCACCTATGTGCAGTACGGCGGCGCCGACCTGGGCGTCGTGGGCAAGGACACGCTGCTCGAGCATGGCGGGCAGGGCCTGTACCAGCCGCTGGACCTGGGAATCGCGCGCTGCCGCATGAGCGTGGCGGCGCGCGCCGATTTCGACTATCAAGGGGCGGTCAAGCAGGGCTCGCGGATCCGCGTGGCGACGAAATTCACGCGCATCTCTCGCGACCACTTCGCCGACAAGGGCGTGCACGTCGACTTGATCAAGCTCTACGGTTCGATGGAGCTGGCGCCGCTGACGGGGCTGGCCGATGCGATCGTCGACCTCGTGTCCAGCGGCAATACGCTCACGGCGAACCACCTGGTCGAGGTGGAAACGATCATGCCGATTTCGGCGCGTCTCATCGTCAACCAGGCGTCGCTCAAGCTGGAGCGCGAGGCGATGCGCGCCTTGATCGATTCGTTTGCTGCCGCGGTGAGACCATGACAGTGGCGATGCGCGAGTTGTCGACGAGCGCGCCCGACTTCGAAGCGCAGTTGCAGCATGTCTTGCACTGGTCGGCGCAGACCGATGCCGCGATCGAGTCCCGGGTGGCCGAAATCATCGCCGACGTGCGCGAGCGCGGCGACGCCGCGGTGCTCGACTGCACACGCCGCTTCGACGGCCTGGCTGCCACTTCGCTCAAGGCGCTCGAGATCGGGCAGGACGAGTTGCGCGCCGCTCTGCACGCGATCACGCCCGCGCAGCGCGGCGCGCTTGAAGTGGCGGTCGCGCGCATTCGCAGTTACCACGAACGCCAGCTCCAGGCCTGCGGGCGCAGTTGGAGCTACCGCGAAGCCGACGGCACGCTGTTGGGCCAGAAAGTCACGCCTCTGGACCGCGTGGGGATCTACGTGCCCGGCGGCAAGGCGGCCTATCCGTCAAGCGTGCTGATGAGTGCCGTGCCGGCGCGGGTCGCCGGAGTCGGCGAAATCATCCTCGTCGTGCCTACGCCGGTCTCGGGCAGCGTCGCCACGGGGGGCAGCGGGCAGGCGAGCGCGAGTGCGCGTGGCGAGCGCAATCCGCTGGTGCTCGCTGCCGCGGCGCTTGCCGGCGTGGACCGGGCGTTCACGATCGGTGGCGCGCAGGCGATTGCCGCATTGGCCTACGGCACGGCGACGTTGCCGGCAGTGGACAAGATCACCGGCCCTGGCAACGCCTATGTGGCGAGTGCAAAGCGCCGGGTCTTCGGCAAGGTGGGCATCGACATGATTGCGGGCCCCAGCGAAATCCTCGTGCTCGCCGACGGCAGCACACCGCCCGACTGGGTGGCGATGGACCTGTTCAGCCAGGCCGAACACGACGAACTGGCGCAAAGCATCCTGTTGTGTCCGGACGCAGGCTACATCGCCCGGGTGAAGGCCGAGATCGAGCGCCTCCTGCCGCAGCTGCCGCGCCGCGCCGTGATTCAGGCGTCGCTTGAAGGTCGGGGCGCGCTGATCCTGACCCGCTCGATGCAAGAGGCTTGTGCGATCAGCAACCGCATCGCCCCCGAACACCTTGAAGTGAGTTCGAACGAGCCGCACCGCTGGGAGCCATTGCTGGTTCATGCCGGAGCCATTTTTCTGGGCGCTTACAGCAGCGAGGCCCTGGGTGACTATTGCGCCGGGCCGAACCATGTGCTGCCCACTTCGGGTACGGCGCGCTTTTCGTCACCCCTTGGGGTGTACGACTTCCAGAAGCGAAGCAGCATCATCGAAATGAGCGAAGCGGGCGCAAACATCCTTGGACCGGTCGCCGCCGAACTGGCGCGCGGCGAAGGGTTGCAGGCGCATGCTCGGGCGGCTGAGATGCGCTTCAAGAGCCGCGTTGGCACTGACCAAGTGTGACGCGAAAATAATGCGACTCGAAAATTGCAGGCCCAAGATGAAGAATGTCACGATCGCGATGGAAGACAAGGTTGCCGACTGCGCGCGCGTGGAGGCGGCTCGGCGCAACACCAGCGTGTCGCGCTTGCGGAGTGAGTTGCTGGCGGAAGAAATGCAGCGCGACGGGCCGCGGCAGATCGGGCTCGCATCGTGACGACGCCACTTGCGCAGCGCATCCAGTCGGTGATTCGCCAGGACGTGCAGTCGATGCACGGTTACGCGATTCAGGCGAGCGCCGGCCTGGTGAAGCTTGACGCGATGGAAAACCCGTTTCGCTTAGCCCTGGACCTGCAGCGCGAACTTGGCGAACGGCTGGGACGAGTTGCGATCAACCGTTATCCATCGACGTGCGTCGCCGAAGTGATCACCGCGCTGACCGCGCACGTGACGCCGCCGCCTGGTGCGAAGCTGATGCTGGGCAACGGTTCCGACGAATTGATCAGCCTGCTGGCACTCGCTGCCGACGTGCCCGGCGCCAGCGTGCTCGCGCCGTTGCCCGGCTTCGTGATGTACGAAATGTCGGCCAGACTGCAGGGCTTGAAGTTCGTCGGCGTGCCGCTCACGCCGCGGTTCGAGCTCGACGAGTCGGCAATGCTGGAGGCGATCGCAAGGCACCGCCCGTCGATCACCTACATCGCGTACCCGAACAACCCGACGGCGAACCTGTTCAACGACGCGGCGATCGACCGCATCGTCGCCACCGTGGGCGAGCAGAGCGGCCTGGTCGTGTTCGACGAAGCGTATCAGCCGTTTGCGTCGCGCACCTGGATGCAGCGCATGGGCGCGCATGCCCATGTGCTGGTGATGCGCACCCTCAGCAAATTCGGCCTGGCCGGGGTGCGGCTGGGCTACCTGGCCGGCGCGGCCGCGCTGATCGACGAGATCGACAAGGTCCGGCCGCCCTACAACATCAGTGCGCTCAATGCCGAGGCCACGCTGTTTGCGCTGCAACACGCCGACGAATATTCAAAGCAGGCTGCCACCTTGCGCGAAGAGCGCGCGCGGTTGCAACGCGCGCTTGCGCAAATCGTGGGCGTGACGGCGTTTCCCAGCGAAGCGAACATGATCCTGGTGCGCGTGCCTGACGCGGGGCGAGTGTTCGACGGCATGAAACAACGCGGCGTGCTCGTCAAGAACGTTTCACCCTTGCATCCCCTGCTGTCCCACTGCCTGCGCCTGACGGTGGGCACCCCCGAAGAAAACAAGCTGATGATCGACGCGTTGAAAGCGAGCCTGTAGATGAGCGACCGCATTGCCCAGGTCTCCCGCAACACCAAGGAAACGCAGATCGTCGTGCGCATCAACCTCGACGGCACGGGCGTGGCCAGGCTCGCCACGGGCATCGGCTTTTTCGACCACATGCTCGACCAGATCGCGCGCCACGGCCTGATCGACCTGGACGTCGACGCGAAAGGCGACTTGCACATCGACGGCCACCACACGGTGGAAGACGTCGGCATCACGCTGGGCATGGCGGTCGCGCAGGCCGTGGGCGACAAGGCGGGTCTGACGCGCTACGGCCACGCCTACGTGCCGCTGGACGAAGCGCTGTCGCGCGTCGTGATCGACTTCTCCGGCCGCCCGGGCCTGCACATGGACGTGCCGTTCAAGAGCGGCATGGTCGGCGGCTTCGACACGCAGCTCGCGTTTGAATTCTTCCAAGGTTTCTCCAACCATTGCGGCGCGACGCTGCACATCGACAACCTGAAGGGGCAGAACGCGCACCATCAGGCGGAGACCGTGTTCAAGGCGTTCGGCCGGGCGCTGCGCATGGCCGTGACGATCGATCCGCGCTCGATGGGTGTGGTGCCGTCGACCAAGGGCAGCCTTTGAGCGAACTCGACTCGATGAACCCAATGGCCAGCGAGCGCGCGCGATGAATCGCAACGACATGGAGCGCGCGAGATGACTCGCACGGTGGCCGTCGTCGACTATGGAATGGGCAACCTGCGTTCCGTATCGCAGGCGGTGCGGCATGTGGCGCAGGGAACGGGCATCGACGTCATCGTCACCGCGAGACCTGAACAGGTGCTGCAAGCCGAGCGTGTGGTTCTGCCTGGGCAAGGAGCCATGCCCGATTGCATGCGTGAATTGCACGATTCCGGTTTGCTTGAGGCTGTGTTGGATGCAGCCGCGCGCAAACCCTTGATGGGTGTGTGCGTGGGAATGCAGATGCTCTTGACACGCAGCGAGGAAGGGCCCACCGAGGGCCTGGGTCTGATCGCCGGCACGGTCAGGCGCTTTGCCCTCGACGGCCGGTGCCAGGCCGACGGCAGTCGATACAAGGTTCCGCAGATGGGGTGGAACCGGGTGCGCCAGGCGCGCCCGCACGCGCTGTGGGCGGGCGTGCCGGAGCTGAGCTATTTCTACTTCGTGCACAGCTATTTCGCCCAGCCCATTGATCCGCGTCACAGTGCAGGTGAAACCGACTATGGCTGGAGCTTTACCAGCGCGCTTGCACGCGATAACATTTTCGCCACCCAGTTCCATCCCGAGAAAAGCGCTGAACACGGTTTGGCGCTGTACCGCAACTTCCTCCACTGGACACCCTGACGCCCACGTTTGGAATCGTTCGCACTACCCTCTCGGGTACCCTCCACTCACGCCCCCCGCGCTCGGCCATGCTGCTGATACCTGCAATTGACCTGAAAGACGGTCACTGTGTTCGCCTCAAACAGGGTGACATGAAACAAACCACGACCTTCAGCGAGGACCCGGCGGCGATGGCCCGGCGCTGGGTCGATGCCGGCGCAAGACGACTGCACCTCGTCGACCTGAACGGCGCATTCGCCGGCAAGCCCGTCAACGAAGGCGCGATCAAGGCCATTCTTGCCGAGGTCGGCGAGGAGATTCCGGTGCAGCTTGGCGGCGGAATTCGTGACTTGGCAACGATTGAGCATTGGCTTTCGCGTGGCGTGACCCGTGTCATTCACGGAACAATCGCCTTGCGAAATCCTAAAATCGTGAGCGAAGCCTGCAAGAATTTTCCCGGCAAGATTGTTGTCGGCATCGATG
>JANNKM010000405.1:0-25569 GCA_031396305.1 Rhizobacter sp. | reverse complement strand
GGCGGGCGTCAACGAGGGCCTGCTGCCGTTTCTGTCAGACGACAACGAGATGACGGCGCAGCGCCTCGAAGAAGAGCGCCGCCTGATGTACGTGGGCATCACGCGGGCGCGCCACACGCTCGCGCTGAGCACGTTGCGCCGGCGCAAGCGCGGCCGCAACATGGTGAGCGCCGTGCCCAGCCGGTTCATCGCCGAGATGAAACTGAACGAGGCCAGCGCCAAAGTGGACCCTCGCGAGAAACTCAGGGCCTTGCGCGCGGCCGCGATACAGCGCGCCGACGATGCGGCGGCTCTGTTGGCGAGCACGCCACGCTCCTGACGCACGCGGCCACGCGGGGGATCGTTGCGCCCGGTCGGGCGCCACGCGCTACATCCCCTTGAACATCCCGCTGAAGCTGCGGCTCACCTCGAGTTTTTGTGGGTGTCCCTTCACGCTCACCAGTTGCCTGCCGCGCGCGTCGCGGCTGATGCCGGAAATCGCGTGCGTGTTCACCAGTGTCGAGCGGTGAATCTGCCAGAACAGATTGGCGTCGAGTTCGTTCACCAGCTCCTTGATCGGCTTGCGAATCAGCGCCTCGATCGTCGCGGTCTGCACACGCGTGTACTTTTCGTCGGAGATAAAAAACAGCACGTCTTGCACCGGAATCATTTGTATCGTCGAGCCGACCGTGGCCTGAATCCAGTGCAGGCGCGCAGCCGTGTGCGGATCGAGTCGCGCGCTCAGGTCTTGCAGGAGTTTCTGCATGTTGTGAGCGACGCCGGAATCGCCGTTGTCCGCGTCGGCGAGCGTGTCGTGGCCGCGCCGCGCGAGACGCTGCTTGATGCGCTCGACGCTGAGCGCCAGGCGCTCCCGCTGCGCAGGCTTGAGCACATAGTCGACCACGCCTTGCTCGAAGGCTTGCACGGCGTACTCTTCGTAGGCCGTGATGAAGACGATTTCGCAGCCCGCCCAAGCGTCGGTGCATTCATCGTCAGTGGGCAGTTGCGCGATGGCCCGCGCGGCCTCGACGCCCGTCATGCCGGGCATGCGGATGTCGAGGAACACGAGATCCGGATGCAGCGTCTCGGTGAGCTGCAGCGCCTCGGCACCGTTTTTCGCCTCGGCAATGACTTCCAGCTCCGGCCAGACTTCGCCAAGCCGGGCGCGCAACTGCTCGCGCATCAAGCGCTCGTCGTCGGCGATCACGCAACGCACGGCCGGTGTCATCGTGGCATCGTAGTTGTTTGTTCGGTGGCACGCGCCATCGCGGTGTAGGGGAGGGTCAGCGTCACCAACGTGCCTCGCGGAACGTTCGCGGCGATTTCCAGGCGACCGGCCGGGCCATAGAGAAGCTCAAGGCGCTCGCGGATATTCGTCAAACCCAGGCCGGTGCCGCTCGTCGTGCGGTTGTCCGGGATGAAGCCGACGCCGGTGTCGGCCACCGAAACGCGCAGCATGCCGTCGTGGACTTCCGCGCCCACGCTTATCGTTGCCGGTTCGCTGCTCGGCTCCAGGCCGTGCTTGATGGCGTTCTCCACGACCGACTGCAGCATCATCGGCGGAAACGCGGCCGAGCGCAGGCCTGCGGGAATGTCGACCTTCACGCTCAGGCGCTCTTCCATTCGCACTTTCAGAATCTCCAGGTACGCGGTGATCAGGTCCGCCTCGCGGCCCAGCGTCGTCGTGCTCTCGCGCATCTTGTGCAACGTGGCGCGCAGGTAGGTGATCAGATTCTTCTGCATCACCGACGCGCGCGGCGGGTCGGTCTCGATCAGGTGGTCGATCGACGCCAGCGTATTGAACAGGAAGTGCGGCTCGACCTGCGCCTGCAACGCCGCCATGCGCGCCTCGGCGACCTGGCGTTTCAGCGATTCCGACTCTGCGGCTTCGGTAGCCTGCGCCGCTTTCACTTCGGCCTGGAGGCGGCCCTTGTAAGTGATCTTGACGATGATCGACGCCACGATCCACAGCATCGCCAGGTTCGGCAGGAAGTCGCCCAGCCTGACCTTGTGCACGCGCGGGCGCTTCACGGCCGCGCTGGACGCGTCGGCGTGCGCTTCGGCGGCGTCCTCGGCCTCCTGGCGTGCCTCTTCGAGCGCGGCGTCAATTTCGCGGCGCGCTTCCTCGATCGCCCGTTGTACCGCGTCGGCGGCTGGCCCGGGCGGCAACTTGATCTGAATCGAGGCGAGCGCCGCCGACGCAGCCGACGCCGCCTCTTGCACGCGCTCGGCGGCTGCCGTTGCCGGCGACGCAGCCGAAGCACTGGCCTCAGGCGCTTGCGCGCCGGCGGACTTGGCGCGGCCCTGGGTGATGCGCACGCCGTCGCGGCGGATGCTGATGTCGACGTCGACATCGCCGCCGGATTTCGATTTCGCGCCTTCGATGCGAATCGCCGGTCCCGTGCCGGTTTTCGAGCCGGGCTTGGGCGCGGCGGGTGAGTCCGTCACGGTCTGGCTGATCGTCCAGTTGAACGGTGGCAGCTCGCTGAGGATGGCGCTGATGATCAGCAGCAGGATCGCCAGCACGAAGAAGCGCTTCCAACTGATGCCGACGAGCCAGTTCGCGTAAGCGCGAAAGCCGCACCCGAGAGCGGCCATCAGCGCATTCCAGCGGGGCCGAACGATGGTCGCGAGGGTGGACATGGTGAGACGGCGGGAGCCGTGGGGGCGATGAGCGCAATGTAATGTTTGGACGCGCGGGCAGGCATCGGCTTGCGACGCTCTGCGCACCCGCAGGCACAGCCTGCGCGGATGATCGATGAAGCGGCCTGCGCCGCACCTCATCCCGTCCGGTGCGACCCGGTTCAGCGCTGGATGTGCCGAGATGCCCGCGGACTCAACGCGTTCGGAAAATACAGCGCGGTCAGGCTCGCGGTGTGTACCGGCACAAAGCCTTCGCGCTGCGGGCTGTCGCCTTCGAAACGGCGCCAGTCGCGCAGCCAGAACACTTCGTCGCACACTTCGAGCAGGCCCATCGTCTCGCGGTCGCCGACCAGGATGCCTTGCACGCGCAGGCCCCATTTCGCGCGCGCTTCGTCAAGTTGGGCCAGCGTGGTGCCGGTGCAGCCGAACTCGCCGTCGCTGACGATCAGCAGGTCGGCGCTGCTCCAGGCCTGGGCGTGCACGAGTTCGATGGCCCGTTCGATCGGCGTCTGCACGTCGGTGCCGCCGTCAAAGCCCTGGCCCATCAGTTCGAGCAAGGCGTTCAGCCCGGCGCGCCCGTCGTGCCCGGCGCTGCCCGTCGTGAGGTCGCGCTCGACCAGTTCGCCGGAAGCGCCGAAGGCGATCAACTTGCAGCCGCGGCTTTCGCGGTGCGCCGTGCGCAGCGCCTCCAGCACCGCGGCCTTGGCAATGTTTTCCGGCGCACCGCGCATCGACCCGGAGGTGTCGACACACAGGATCATCGGGCCGCGCTCGAGCGTTCGCGGAGCGCTTTGTGCGGCGCGCGGCGATGCCGCGTCGGGGTCGGGAATCCGTTCGACGAGAACGGCTTCGCTCTCATACGTCAACAAGCGGCTTTCGGCCAGCCTCGCGCGCCACAGCTTGCGCAACACGGGGTGGCGGATCTGCGCCGCCTCGCTGCCGAGCAGCCGCTCGATGCGGTCGGAGTGACGGATGCCCTTGAGTTCGCCGGGCGCGTCAGGCAGGCGCGTCTCGCGCATGCGTTGCGGCGCGTCAATCCGGTCCGGCACGGCGCGCAGGCTCGCTGCCGGCGCGCGACTGGGGTGATGCGCCGCGCGGCCGAGCCGGCGTATCAGTTCCGCCAGAGGCTGCAGATGCGCAAGCAACGCCGAGATGCGCTGCGCCTCGCGCCATTCGCGCGAGCGCAACATGCCACGCAACTCGTCGCGGCTGAGCGCGGTCAGGTCGCCAGGGCCCTGCAGCAGCGCGAGCATTTGCTCCCAGTCGCCTTGTTGCTCTGCCCATTCCGCGCGAAACGCGGAGGTTGCCGCGGCAATCGCGGCGTCGCGGCGCATGCCGGGTTGCAGGTCGACGATGCTGTCGAGATGCCACAACAGCGTGCGCAGTACCTGCAGCGCGAGCGACGGCGCGGCGCCGCACAGTTCCGGCAAGGCGAGGTCGCCGATGGCCCGGCGCATCGCACCCAGCGCGACGGCGTCGCCGAAGTCACAGTCCTGCACCGGCAGGACGCCCGCGCGCAGCGCATCGAGCCAGGCGCGCAAGTCCGCCAGGCGTGGCGCGGCGTCGCCGACCGAACACACCGTACCTCCAAGCCAAAGCTCGCGTGGCAGCGGCTCCAGCTGGTCGTAGGGCGCGTCAAGGTCCGGCATGGGGTTCACGGCGGGCCCGGTCTGCGCGCGCCCAGGCTCACGCAGAAACGGCAATTGGCTCCGGAGCCTCGGCGCAAGCTTGCGCACTGATCGGCAGCGCGGCAAAGCCGGTGCGGGCTGCGTCGAGGCGGTCGAGCAAGTCGTCCAGCCGAGCGACAGTAGTGCTCAGGCCCGCGTTGAGTTCGTCGGCGAGCTCGGGCGGCAACCAGAGCCGGCCCGCCAAGGCCTGCCGCAGCGCCCTCGCCTGCTCCAGCAGGCGCTTGCCGTGCTCGCGCGCCGATGCGGCGATGGCGTCGACCTGGGACACGCGCGCCGCGACATGCACGCTGCTGTAGCGCCTGCGCAGGTGCGCTTCGAGCTGGGCCGACATCAGGCGCGTCATGTCGTTGTCTAGCGCGCCGCCGATGGAGCGCGCCAGCGCGAGCTTGCCGGCGTCATCGTCGCCGCCTTCCTCCTCGGCCCGGCTCTCGATCTCGAGTTGCTTTTCGAACGCCTGGACCGCGCGCTCCAGCCAGGGAGCTTCTTGAGGTGCGGCTTGGGCGATGCGCTCGATGAACCACTGCCGCAACGGCGCCACCTGCGCCGGCTGGGGCGCCAGGGCGTAGGGCATCAACCACAGGTCGAGAGCGTCGATGCGGTCCCGGCCCTCGGTGCACGCCGCCGTGCGCAGCAGGCCGAGCAGCTGGCGCCAGCGCCGGTCGGACACGGCCAGGCCGGTGCTTCGCAAGTGTTCGCGCAATGCGTGCAGGTGCCCCATCACGTCGGCGGGCAGCGCGACCGTGTCGCGCTGCATGAGCCACTGCCGCAGCTCGTTGCGCGTCAGGCACTGCGCGCTGCTTCGCGGTGCCGACCCGAGTTGAAGCAGCGCGGCAAACGAGGCGTCGCTCACCGGGCCGACTGGAACCCGCACCAGGAACCGGTCGTAGAACGCCATCAGCGCTTCTTCGAGCGGCACTTCGTTGCTGGCGCCGATCACGCTGATCAGCGGCGTTTGCGTGCGGCCTGCGCCATTGTCGAACTCGCGCTCGTTGAGCAACGTGAGCAAGGCGTTGAGGATCGCCGAATTCGCCTTGAAGACTTCGTCCAGAAAGGCGATGCTCGCGGTGGGCAGGTAGCCGTCGGTCAGGCGTTCGTAGCGGTCGTCTTCCAGCGCTTTCAACGACAACGGGCCGAATAACTCTTCGGGTGTCGAAAAGCGCGTCAGCAGGCGCTCGAAATAGCGCGCGTCGGCGAAGGCCCCGTGCAACCGGCGCGCCAGTTCGCTCTTCGCCGTGCCGGGAGGGCCGATGAGCAGCACATGCTCGCCGGCCAGCGCCGCCAGCAGCACCAGGCGCACCGCCGCGCCGCGCTCCAGCAGGCCGGACTCGAGGGTGGTGATCAACGCCCGCAGGCGTTGTGGGTCGGGGGGAGTCGTCAAGGTTTCGGGCATGGCGTGAATTGTCGCGTCTTGCGAAGCGCCTGTATGGCCGGTGCGCCCGCGGGTTCAGGCCAGGTCATGGACGCGCCCGTCGCGAAGCGCAAGGGCACCGCGCTCGACAAGCTCGCCGACCAGCGTTTCGCACCACTGCTGGAGCGTGCGGCCCGTTCCCGACTCCTGGTCTTCGAAGACGCGGTTGAACAGCGGCCGGGCGCTGGCCCAGGCCTTGAGCTCGGCCCAGCTCTGCTGCCGTTCCTCCATCAAGTGGTACTTGATCAGCACCTTGGTGGCGTGGCGCGCATGCTGGCGCGGATTCGCGCGCTGCCTGGCCAGCAGCGCGCGCGCGCGTGTCAGCGCGCCCGCACAATCAAGAAACGGCGCACCGTGGCCCGGAATGACGCAGCGCACCGGCAGCGTGGCGATCAAGTCGAGCACCCGCTGCACATCGTCGAATCCCGGCTCGCCGGCCAGCTCGGGAAAGACGATGCCGTAGCCCTTCTCCCAGAGTGCGTCGGCGGAAATCAGCACGCCGTCGTGCGCATCGAACAGCATCACCGAGTCGGGGTCGTGACCGGGCGACGCCAACACCTCCCAGCGCCGCACCCCGACGTGCAGCGATTCGCCGGGGGAAATTCTGCCCAGCGGCTCAAACCGGTCGCAGCGCTGGCCGATGGCGGCGTAGCCGAGGGCCTGCTCGTCCCAGCGGCGCGCAGCGGCCCACTGGCCGGGTGGAATGAGCACTGCGGCGCCGAATTCGCGCTGCAGCGCGGCGTTGCCGCCGCAGTGGTCGGAATGCAGATGCGTGTTCAGCACCCGCGTCAGGCGCACCGGCGGGCCAGCCGCGCGCAAGGCATGGCGGATCAGGGCGACGGTTTGTTCGGCGTGAACGCTGTGGCCGGTGTCGACAAGCGTGGCGTCGCCGCCACTGCCGCGCAGCAGGACATTGTTCGACGACAGCCAGCCGCGCTCGAACACGTTCACGCCTTGAAGGCCAGCAGATGCAGCGACGGACATGCGGTCGCACTGTACGGTACCGGCGTTGCGGCCGCAGTGCCGGTTTCACAGCGTGCGTCAAGCGCGGGTTACCCCTGGGGGCGAGACGAACCGGTTTTGCTATGGTGCATCCTGATGGAGGCGGGTGATCTCACCATGTGAGTATGCGCGCCATTTTCGCTGTCGCTCAAACCGCGTATGGGGCAAGCGCCGGCCCAACCTTGGATGAAGGCTCAGGAGTGATCCAAATGACCGACCAGACAACCTCAAACGCCGGCGCGTTGCCCGCGCGTCGCAGATTCCTAGGGGCCGCAGCGACGGGCGCTGCAGGTGTTGCCGCGATGGCTGCCCCGATGATCTCGGTGGCGCAATCGCCCATCGTCCTGAAAATGCAAGGTTCGTGGGGCGCCAAGGACATCTTCAACGAGATGGCCGAAGAGTATGTGAAGCGCGTCAATGAGATGGCTGGCGGGCGTCTGCGCATCGACTATCTGGTGGCTGGCGCCGTCGTCAAGCCTTTCGAGGTGATGGACGCGGTGTCCAAGGGCGTGCTGGATGCCGGCCACACCGTACCGGTGTACTGGTACGGCAAGAGCAAGGTGGCATCGCTGTTCGGCTCCGGCCCGATCAACGGCTGCGACGCACCGCAGACACTCGCCTGGATCTACCGTGGCGGCGGTTTGGCGCTGTACAACGAATTGCTGACCAAGCTCAACCTGAACGTCGTCGGTTTCTTCGCGATGCCGATGCCGACCCAGCCGCTCGGCTGGTTCAAGAAGCCGATCACCAACGCCAACGAACTGAAGGGCCTGAAGTACCGCACCGTGGGCCTGGCGGCCGACCTGTTCCAGGAAATGGGCGCCAAGGTGACGCAATTGCCCGGCGGCGAAATCATCCCCGCGCTGGACAAGGGCGTGATCGACGCGTTCGAGTTCAACAACCCGACGTCCGACATGCGCTTCGGCGCGCAGGACGTGATCAAGAACTACATGATGGGCAGCTTCCATCAGGCGATGGAGTTCTTCGAGATCTCGTTCAACAAGACGAAGTGGAACAGCCTGCCCAAGGACATCCAGGCGATCCTGCAGTACGGCGTGGAAGCGGCGAATTCGTCGAACTGGTGGACCGCGATGGACAACTACTCGCGCGATCTGCAAGACCTGATGGGCAAGCACAAGGTGAATGTGCTGCGCACGCCCAAGGGCGTGTTTGTCGAGCAGCTCAAGGCCTGGGACGTCCTGAACAAGAAGCTGTCCGACGAGGATCCTTTCTTCAAACGCGTCGTCGACTCGCAGTTGGCATGGGCCAAACGCGTCGCCTACTACATGTTCGTCAACGAGGCGGATTACGCGCTCGGCTACGAGCACGTGCACAAGGTCAAGCTGCCGGCGGCATAAGCGCGCCCGCGGCGCAGCAGCAAGGGGCGGGCACTGGGCCGCCCCTTTTTCTTCTCTTTGTTCCACAGGGCACACCCATGGTGAATCGCCTCATCTACGCCATCGACCAGCTCAGCAAGTCCGTGGGCCATGCCTTCGCATGGTGCATCGTGATCCTGACACTCGGCACCTGCTGGGAAGTCTTCGTGCGCTATGTACTGAACGACCCGACGAGCTGGGCGTTCGACCTGAGCTACATGATGTACGGCGCCGTGTTCTACATGGCCGGCGCCTATACCTTGTCGCGCGGCGGCCATGTGTGTGCCGACATGTTCTATCGCAAATGGTCTGAGCCGACCCAGGCCAAGGTTGAACTGTTTCTGTACATCATCTTTTTCTTTCCTGGAATCCTCGCGCTGGTGGTGGCCGGTTCGGCCTACGGATTCGAGTCGATGCGCATCCGCGAGGTGAGCGTCAACAGCCCCGCGGGTATGCCGATCTGGCCGTTGAAGATGATGATCTGCGTCGGCGGCCTGCTGATCGCGATCCAGGGCTTCGCCGAGGTGCTGCGCTGCGTCGTGTGTCTTCGTGAAGGCCAGTGGCCGGAGCGCCTGCACGACGTGGAAGAACTCGAGACCCAGATCCTGAAAGAGCACGCCGCCAAGGCCGCCGCCCTGGCCGCACAACAAGGAGCAAAGTCATGAGTGACCCAGGCGTCGCGCTGGTGATGCTGGGCATCCTGGTCTTCACGATCTGCATCGGTTTTCCGGTCGCCTTCACGTTGATGGCGCTGGGCGTGGGCTTCGGCTACTACGCCTACTACCAGGCCGGCCAGGCGTTTTTCGACAGCCGCGTGTTCTACCTGCTCACGCAGAACACCTTCACGGTATTGAACAACGACGCGCTCGTCTCGATCCCTTTGTTCCTGTTGATGGGCTACCTGGTCGAACGCGCGAACATTCTCGACAACCTGTTCAAGAGCCTGCAGATCGCGCTCAAAGGCATACCGGGTTCGCTGGCGGTGGCCACGCTCGCGACCTGCGCGCTGTTTGCCACCGCCACCGGCATCGTCGGCGCCGTCGTGACGCTGATGGGCATGCTGGCGTTCCCGCAGATGATCAAGGCGGGTTACGACACGCGCCTGGCCGCAGGCGTGATCTGCGCCGGCGGGTGCCTCGGCATTTTGATTCCGCCGTCGATCATGCTCATCGTCTACGGCGCGATGGCCGGACTGTCGGTGGTGAAGCTCTACGCCGCCGCGTTCGTACCGGGCTTCTTCCTCGCTGGCATGTACATCGTGTATGTGATCGTGGTCGCGATCATCAAGCCCGAGCGTGCACCGCGCCTGCCCAAGGACCAGGGCAACTATCCCATCGGCGAAGTGATCGTGATGTTGATGAAATCGTTCTTTCCGCTGTCGATGCTAATCCTGTCGGTGCTCGGCGCCATCATGTTCGGCATCGCCACGCCCACCGAGGCTGCGGCAGTGGGCGCGTTCGGCGCTGCGCTGCTTGCGGCCGGGTATCGATCGTTGACCTGGCAGGCGCTGCGCGAATCGGTGTTCCTCACCGCGCGCACGTCGGCGATGGTGTGCTGGCTGTTCGTCGGCTCGGCGACGTTTGCCTCGATCTTTGCGTACCTGGGCGGCAACCTGATCATCAAGGATTTCGTGCTCGGCATGAACCTGAACTCGATCACCTTCCTGCTGCTGTCGCAGGCCATCATCTTCGTTCTCGGCTGGCCGCTGGAGTGGACCGAGATCATCATCATCTTCATCCCGATCTTCCTGCCGATGTTGCCGCACTTCGGCATCGACCCGATCCTGTTCGGCGTGCTCGTCGCGCTGAACCTGCAAACGGCGTTCCTGTCGCCGCCGATGGCGATGTCGGCGTACTACCTGAAAGGCGTGAGTCCGCCCTCGGTGTTGCTGACGCAGATCTTCAGTGGCTGCATGCCCTTTGTTTACGTCGTGATCGTGACGATGGCGATCGTCTACGTGTTCCCCGGCATCGCGATGTGGCTGCCCAATGCGCTCTATGGTCGTTGATGTCTGCGCTGCGGCATGGACGTGAACCGGCTTGACCTGCTGACTGCCACTGAGGCAGCGCAGGCCATCCAGGCGGGCGCGATCAGCTCGGTGCAGCTGGTCGAAGCCTGCCTGGCGCGAATTCGCGACCTCGAACCGAAGGTCCAGGCCTGGCAGTTTCTCGACGAAGCGCATGCGCTCGCCCAGGCCAAGGCGCGCGACCTCGACCGCAGCGAGGGTCGCGCCACGGGCCCGCTGCACGGCGTGCCGGTGGGCATCAAGGACATCATCGACACGGCAGACATGCCCACCGTTGACGGCACCGTGCTGCACGCCGGGCGTACGCCGGACCGCGACGCGACCGTCGTGGCGATGCTGCGCGCGGCGGGCGCGGTGATCCTGGGCAAGACGGTGACGACGGAATGCGCCACCTACACGCCGGGGAAAACGCGGAATCCGCATGACCCGGATCGCACGCCGGGGGGCTCTTCATCAGGCTCGGCGGCGGCGGTCGCTTGCGGCATGGTGCCGCTGGCGATCGGCACGCAGACCAACGGCTCCGTGATCCGGCCTGCGTCGTTCTGCGGTGTCTATGGATTCAAGCCCACGCACGGCCTGGTGCCGCGCCACGGCATCCTGAAACTGTCGCGCACGCTCGACACGGTGGGCGTGTTCGCGCGCACTTTGCAAGACATTGCGTTGCTCGCGGAGCAGATCGTCGGCCACGACGTACGCGACCTCGATACCCGACCGCGCGCCAAACCGACGTTCCAGCGCACGCTCGGCGAGGAGCCACCGTTCGCGCCGCGCCTGGCTTTCGTCAAGACGCCGATGTGGAGCCGTGCCGAGGCCTCCACCGGTGAAGCCTTTGCCGAGTTGACGCAGTCGCTCGGTGCGCAATGCGAAGCGCGCGAACTGCCCGATTCGCTGAACGACGCCTGGGACTGGATGCGCACCATCCAGGAAGCCGAAATGGCGCCGCTTCTCGATCTCGAATGGGAGCGCGGACGCGAATCCTTGTCGGCGCCACTGCGCGAACAACTGGCGCGCGGTCGCGCCATTCTTGCGCTCGACTATCAGAAGGCCCTGGCGCGAATCGCTCAGATCAATGCAGGTTTCGACGACCTGTTCGAGAATTTCGACGCCATCGTCACGCCCTCCGCGCCCGGCGAGGCGCCTCCCGCGGCGACCACCGGCGACCCGGTGTTCTGCTCGCTGTGGTCGATGTGCGGCATGCCGGCACTGAACCTGCCATTGATGGCGGGCCCGGCCGGGTTGCCGCTAGGTGTCCAGCTCGTCGGCAAGCGCGAAACGGATGCGCGGCTGCTGCGCACGGCGCGCTGGCTCGCGAACCATGTTCAACACGCGTGAGTCCGAGACACGCAGCCTCACAGGAGTTCAAGCATGCCGGTCAAACTGTTTTCCGCGGTGGTCGCCATCGTGCTGATGCTGAGTTTCATCGGCGCCATTGTCTTCAAGCTCAGGGAAGTTGCGCTGGGCGTCGTCGCGCTGATCGGCATCGTGATGATGCTGGTGGACCTGCGGCAATCGCTGCAAAAGGCGGAGGACTGAGCCCGCGCGCCGGACGCCGGAAGGCGTTCGGCGGCTGGCGAAGGACTGGGCGCGATACAAGCGCACAGGCTGAGCCCGCGCGCCGGACGCCGGAAGGCGTTCGGCGGCTGGCGAAGGCCCAGCGGCCATACGAGCCGATGGGCTGAGGTTCAATCCTTGAAGGCGCGCAGCCCCTGTGCCGCCTGCCTGCGCACCGCCGCTTGAACGGGTGGCAACCAGCCGAGCAGCAGGCCCTTCAGCCCGAGTGCCTGGCGTGCCCAGCGGTACAGATCGAAGCGATCGACGTGCTTCACGATCTTGCCGTTGCTGAATACGAAACTCGCGTCGATGCGGTTCTCCACCTTGTGTCCTGTGCCGGAAAACGTGTACGTCGCCACCCAATGGGCACGACCCTCACGGTCGTCGGCTTCGATCTGGCTCGCCACCACCTTCAGGTCTTTGCCGCGGGCGCACAGCATGCGCCACATGCGCCGGGCGTCGTCGCCGCGAAGGGTTTGGAAAACGGGGTCGTGGAACTCGACGTCGCTGGCGTAGCAGGCGTTCATCGCGCTGCTGTCGCGTTTCCCGAGTGCGGTGTAGAACGAGTGCAGGAGTTCGGCGTTGCGGTGCATGGGAGGCCTCGGTTCAATTCGCAAGGATCGCGAGCTCATTCAGCGTGAAGCACGCAGCGGCAACTCGAGAATTTCCTCGCCGTCGTCGAACTCGCCGGTGCGGTGGAAGCCGCAGCGTTCGTAAAACCCGATCGGGCTGTGCGGACCGGGAACGCATGAGGTGCGCAGCATCGTCTGCCCAGGCCGCGTGCGCGCGTGTTCGATCAACAGCCGCAGCGCGGCGCGGCCATGGCCGCGGCCCTGCTGGCGCTCGTCGATCATGAAGCGCCACAGGCCCACCTGTGCCGGGCCGATCCAGTCTGGCAGCAGGGTCGGGTCCTCGAGCATCACAAAGCCGACCGGGGTGTCGCCCACACAGACCGCGCGAAACCATGCCTCGGGATGGAAGTAGGCCTGGGCGATCGAGACGGCATTGCTCGCCACGTAGGGCTGCTGCAGCAGCGATACGCGCAAGTCGGTGACGGCGCGAACGGTTTGCGCCGTGACTTCCTGAAGTGACACCCGAGGCGCGATGCCCCGCGAAGGTGTGAGGGAGGGTTCGATGGCAGGCATTCGGTCGTCCTTGATGCTGCGGCTGCGAATTGTCAGGCACCGCGCCGCGGCGACATGCGCGCGAGCAGGCCGTCGCGATCCAGCCAGTGGTGCTTCAACGCCGCGGCGACGTGGCCGATCACAAGGATCCCGAGCGCCGTACCCAGCAGTTCGTGCAGGTTTTTCGCGGCGCTGGCCAACGCCTTGCCCATCGGCACGAAGTCGGGCAGCGGCAGCGCGCCGAAAAGCACGACGGGATGCCCGGCTGCCGAGCTGTAGGCCCAGCCTGACAGCGGCACGCCGAAGAACAGCGCGTACATCAACCAGTGCACGCTGCGCGCGGCGCGCGCCTGCCAGCGCGGCATCGCTACTTCGGCAGGCGGGCGATGCGTCAGACGCCACAGCAGCCGCAGCGCCGACAGCGCCAGGATGCACACCCCTGCCGACTTGTGCCAGGCGTAAAGCTGATCGCGCTGCGGTGTCTGCGGCAGCTCGTGCATGTACACGCCCAGGCTGAAGGTGGCGACGATCGCCAGTGCGAGCAACCAGTGCAGGGTGATTGCGGTTCGGGTGTAGCGTTCGGGTGGGTTCATGATTTTGTCGTCGGCGCTGCCGAGATCGCACTGTACTGGTCCGGCGCGGGCGAGAATCGAAGCCGAGCCACACGAGACACTGATCAACCCGAAGCCCAGGCCATGACCCGACTGCCTCTCGTGAGCGCCGACACCCCCGGCGTTGACACCGAACTCGTGCGCGCGGTGCAACTGCGCCGGGGCGGCGCGTTGCTGAATCTGGACCGCCTGCTGCTGCACAGCACGCCGGTGGCGCGCGGCTGGAATGCCTACATGGGCGCGATCCGCAGCGGCTGCGCGCTCGACGCCGCTTCGCGCGAACTCGCGATCCTGCTCGTCGCGCGGCTGAACCGCGCACCCTATGAGTTCATGCAGCATGAACCGGTGGCGCGATTGGCCGGCGTGTCGCAACAGAAGATCGATGCGATCGATGCCTGGGCTGAGGCACCGGTATTCACGCCGCGCGAGCGCGCCGTGCTTGCCTATACGCAGGCCATGACGCTCGACGTGCAAGTGCCCACGCCAGTCTTCGATGCGCTGCGCCCCTGGTTCGACGACCGGGAGATCGTCGAGCTCACGGCGACGATCGCGGCGTACAACATGGTGTCGCGCTTTCTCGAAGCGCTGGGCATCGAGCCCGAGACGGGCCTTGTGGCGCAGGCGGGGCGGCGATGAGGTTGCAGGCCATGCTCGGCGTCGAGCTGCCCATCGTGCAGGCGCCGATGGCGAGCGCGCAGGGCCATGCGCTGGCCGCCGCCGTCAGCAACGCCGGCGCCCTGGGCTCGCTGCCCTGCGCCATGCTCGGGTTGCCCCAGATGCGCGATGAACTCACGGCGTTGAGCGCGGCCACCGCACGGCCGTTCAACGTCAACTTCTTTTGCCACACGCCGCCGACGCCCGATGCGCAGCGCGAAGCGAATTGGCGCGGTGCGCTCGCCCCGTACTACCGCGAATTCGGCCTGGACCCGCTGGCCCCGGTGAGCGCGCCGAGTCGGGCACCGTTCAGCCTCGAGGCGGCGCAAGTGCTGGCGCAGTTTCGGCCGGCGATCGTGAGCTTCCATTTCGGCCTGCCGGCGCCTGAGTTGCTGGCGCATGTGCGCAGCTGGGGCGCGAAAGTGCTGGCCAGTGCAACGACCCTGGATGAAGCGCGCTGGCTGGAGGCGCGCGGGGTGGACGCGATCATCGCGCAGGGCGCCGAGGCCGGTGGCCATCGCGGCATGTTCCTGAGCGACGACCTGACGACGCAGGTGGGAACCTTTGCGCTGTTGCCCCAGCTGGTGCGCGCCGTGAACCGGCCGGTGATCGCCGCGGGAGGCATCGCCTGCGCCGCAGGCGTCCGCGCCGCCCTCGCGCTGGGTGCCGCGGGGGTGCAGATCGGCACCGCCTATCTGCTGTGCCCCGAGGCGACGACGAGCGCGGTGCATCGCGCGGCGCTGCAAGGCCAGAGCGCCGGCCACACGGCGCTCACGAATCTTTTCAGCGGCCGACCGGCGCGCGGCATCGTGAATCGGCTGATGCGCGAGCTGGGGCCGATCTCCAGTCTCGCACCTGCGTTTCCGCTGGCCAGTGTCGGCATTGCGGCGCTGCGCGCGCATGCCGAGCGCAACGGGTCGGGAGATTTTTCGCCTCTGTGGTCAGGCCAGAATCCGAGCGGGTGCAAGGCCGTTCCTGCCGCCGAATTGACGCGCGATCTGGCGCTCGGATTGCAGTGACGGTTCGGGGCTGCCCCCGGGCGCTCAAGCCACCTGCTGCCGCACGGCCCCCGAGCGCCAGTCCGCCATCAACGCTTGCCACTTCGCACGCGCCACGGCGAGGTGCTTCTCCTTCACATGCCCATAGCCACGAATCTCTTCCGGAATCCGCGCGATCTCCAGCGCTTGCGCCAGGCGCGACGCCGGCAGTGCGGCGAGCAGTTCTTCGATGCAGGCACGGTACTCGCCAATCAGCGCGCGTTCGCTCTGGCGTTCGCTGCTGCGGCCGAAGACGTCGAATGCCGTGCCGCGCAAGCCCTTGAGTTTGGCGAGCAGCCCGAACGCGGTGCGCATCCACGGCCCGAAGGGCTGCTTGATCAGGTGACCGTGCGCGTCGCGCTTGGCAATCAACGGCGGCGCCAGGTGGTAACTCACCTTGTAGTCACCCTCGAACTGCGACGCGATCTTCGCGGTGAACGCCGGGTCGGTGTGCAGCCGGGCGACTTCGTATTCGTCCTTGTATGCCATCAGCTTGAACAGATAGCGCGCCACGGTTTCACTGAGCTTGGTGCTGCCCGACTGAACGCTTGACTCGGCGTCGCGCACCTTTTCAACGAAAGCCCGGTACGACGCCGCATAAGCCTCGTCCTGGTAGCCACGCAGGAACTCAACGCGCGTCGCCACCAATTCGGCGAGCGACGGCTTCTTCAGGAACTGGATCACCTGCCCGGTTTGCAGCAGCGACTGGACGGCAGGCAGTTCGTGCGCGCAGCGCCGGCCCCATTCGAACGCGGCCTTGTTGTTGGCGCTCTGCACGCCGTTGAGCTCGATGGCGCGCATGATCGCCGCGTGGCCGATCGGCACGCGGCCCTTCTGCCAGGCGTAGCCCAGGATCAGCGGATTCGTGTAGATCGAATCGCCCACCAGTTGCGTCGCCACTTGTTCGGCGTCGAACGCACCCACGAGACCCGCGCCGACGCTTTGCGCGATCGCCGCTTCGCAGTTTCCCCCGGGGAACTGCCAGTCCGGGTTCTTCACGAACGCCGCGGTGGGCGTGCCGTGGTTGTTCAGCGCGACATAGGTGCGGCCGCGCTGCATCACCGACATCGTGTATTTCGCTGCGCCGACGATCGAATCGCAGGCGATCACGAGGTCGGCCTTGGCGGTATCGACCTTGGTCGTGTAGATCGAGTCTTGCCGGTTCGCGATCTGGATGTGGCTCCAGGTCGCGCCGCCTTTTTGTGCAAGGCCCCCGGAATCCTGCGTCACGACGCCCTTGCCTTCGAGGTGCGCCGCCATGCCGAGCAGCTGGCCGATCGTGATCACGCCGGTGCCACCGACACCGCCGACGACGATGCCCCACGCCGTTTCCAGCGAAGGCATCACCGGTTCGGGCAGCGGTGCCATCGAACTCAATGCGACACCGCCTTGCTCCTTCTTCGGTTTCTTCAGCTGCCCGCCGGTCACGCTGACGAAACTCGGGCAGAACCCGTTCACGCAGGAATAATCTTTATTGCAGCTGTTCTGGTTGATGCGGCGCTTGCGGCCGAATTCGGTTTCGATGGGCTCGACCGACAGGCAGTTGGACTGCACCGAACAATCGCCGCAGCCCTCACACACCAGTTCGTTGATGACGACGCGTCGGTCTGGCTCGGCCATCGTGCCGCGCTTGCGGCGCCGGCGCTTTTCAGTCGCGCAGGTCTGGTCGTAGACGATCGCCGTCGTGCCTTTCAATTCACGGAACTCGCGCTGGATCGAATCGAGCTCGTCACGGTGGTGCACCGTCACGCCGGCTTCCAGCACCGCGCCGTCGTATTTCTCGGGCTGGTCGCTCACGATCACGAGTTTGCTCACGCCTTCGGCGATCAGGCTCTTCATGATCTGCAAGACCGAGTGCCCCGAGCCCGAAAGGGCTCCTTCGGGCCCATGCCTTTCGCCCACGGGTTGGCCGCCCGTCATTGCGACGGCGTCGTTGTAGAGCACTTTGTAAGTGATGTTCACGCCCGCGGCGATGGCCTGGCGGATCGCGAGCAGGCCGCTGTGGAAGTAGGTGCCGTCGCCAAGATTCGCGAACACATGGGCGTCGCTCGTGAACGGCGCCTGGCCGACCCAGGCCGCGCCTTCGCCGCCCATCTGGCTGAACGTGCTCGTGCTGCGGTCCATCCACACCGCCATGAAGTGGCAGCCGATGCCGGCCATCGCGCGCGAGCCCTCAGGCACTTTCGTGCTCGTGTTGTGCGGGCAACCCGAGCAGAACCACGGTGCGCGTTCCCCCGTGTTCAGCGTGATCTCGGCGAGCGCGCGCTCGCGCGCTTCGACGACGGCCAAGCGTGCGTCCATGCGCAGCGCCACATCGCTGCCGGCAGGCGCAAGGCCAATCTTCTTCAGGCGTTTCGCAATCGCCTTGGCGATGAGTGCCGGCGACAAATCGGCCTTGGCGCGCAGCAGCCAGTTTTCGCTCGGGTTGGGCATGCTCCATTCGCCGCCCTGGCCCCAAAGCGGCCCCTCCTGCTTCTCGTCGCCATCGGGCTCGTCGAACTTGCCCAGCACATTCGGCCGCACGTCGGCGCGCCAGTTGTACAGCTCTTCCTTGATCTGGTATTCGATGACCTGGCGTTTTTCTTCGACGACCAGAATTTCGTGCAGGCCCTGCGCGAACTCGCGCGTGATCGTGGCTTCCAACGGCCACACCACATTGACCTTGTGCACGCGTATGCCCAGCTGGCGGCAGGTCGCATCGTCCAGACCCAGATCGGCGAGCGCCTGGCGCGTGTCGTTGAAGGCCTTGCCACTGGCGATGATGCCGAAGCGGTCATGCGCCGACTCGATCACGTTGTGATTCAGCCGGTTCGCGCGCACATAGGCGAGAGCCGCGTACCACTTGTAGTCCATCAGGCGCGCGTCCTGTTCTAGCGCGCCGTCCGGCCAGCGGATGTGCAGGCCGCCCGGGGGCATGACGAAGTCCTGCGGCAGCACGATCTTCACGCGGTCCGGGTCCACCGAAACCGAAGCCGCCGACTCCACCACTTCCTGGATCGTCTTCATGCCGCTCCACAAGCCGGAAAAGCGGCTCATTGCGAACGCGTGCAGGCCCATGTCCAGTATGTCTTGCGCATTGCTCGGGAAGAACACCGGCGTTCCGCAGGCCTTGAAGATGTGGTCGCTCTGGTGCGCCGCGGTGCTGCTCTTGGCCACATGGTCGTCGCCGGCGATCGCGATCACGCCGCCGTGTTTCGCCGTGCCCGACATGTTGGCGTGTTTGAACACGTCAGAGCAGCGGTCCACGCCGGGGCCCTTGCCGTACCAGATGCCGAACACGCCGTCGAACTTCTTCGTCTGCGGGTACAGGTCGAGCTGTTGCGTGCCCCACACGGCGGTCGCGCCGAGTTCTTCATTGACACCGGGTTGAAAGACGATGTGGTTCGCTGCCAGGTGTTTTTTCGCGGCCCACAAGGCCTGGTCGTAAGCGCCCAGCGGGCTGCCGCGGTAGCCGCTGATGAAGCCGCCGGTGTTCAGTCCAGCGGCAGCATCTCGCTGGCGCTGCAGCATGGGCAGACGAACCAGGGCTTGCACGCCGCTCATGAAGGCGCGGCCTGAGGCGAGGCTGTATTTGTCGTCGAGCGCGGCACTCTCGAGGGCCTTGCGGATCGCCTCGGGCAGAGGTGCATTCATCAGTGATTACTCCAACAGTGTGGGCTGGGTCGCGACAACGATACACGCAAAGGGCAAGCTCTGATTGCCAAGGGAGTATCGGAGCGCCTATAACCTCCCGACCTTGCGTTCGGCAGCGACCGACCGCGCCTGACCCATTCTCGCGGAACGCATGACCCATGGCGGATGATGCCCAGACGATACTCAGTGTGCGCGGCGTGACCGTGCGCTTCGGCGGAATCGTCGCCCTTGAGGACGTGAGTTTCAATGTGGCGCGCGGCGAGATTTGCGGCTTGATCGGCCCCAACGGGGCGGGCAAGACCACACTGTTCAACTGCCTGAGCCGGCTCTACGAGTATCAGTGCGGCGACATCACGCTCGACGGGCGTTCCATCACGCCTCTGGCGAGCCACCGCATGGCGGGCCTGGGCATGGGCCGCTCGTTCCAGAACCTCGCGATGTTTCGCAGCATGACGGTGCGCGAGAACGTCATGGTCGGCGCGCATTCGCGCTCGAGTTCGGGGTTCGCGTCCAGTGCGCTGCGCTTGCCGCGTGTCTCCGGCGAAGAGGCGAGGCTGAGACAGCGCGCCGAGGAGATCATGAGCCAGGTGGGGCTGACCGAGTTCGCCGACAGGCTGGCCGGCGACTTGCCGTTTGCGACGCAAAAGCGCATCGAGCTGGCCCGCGCGCTGGCAGCTGACCCGAAACTGTTGTTGCTCGACGAGCCCGCCGCCGGTCTGAACCACGAAGAGCTCGACGCGCTGGCGCGGCAGATCCGCGACATCCGCGATCGCCTGAACATCACGGTGCTGCTCGTGGAGCACCACATGAGCCTGGTGATGAGTGTGTCGGACCACATCGTCGCGCTGAACTTCGGGCGCGTCATCGCTGATGGAACACCGGCCGAGATCCAAAGCCACCCGGGCGTGATCGAAGCCTACCTGGGGGCGAGCGCCGATGCCTGAAGTCCAGCTGAAGCCAACGCTGCTGCAAGTCGAGCGTTTGTGCGCTTCCTATGGCGCCACCCAGGTTCTGTATGACCTGAGCTTCTCGCTCGAGGCCGGCCACATCACGGCGATCCTGGGCGCCAACGGCGCCGGCAAGACGAGCACCTTGCGCGCACTGTGCCAGACGGTGCGAACCTCGGGCAGCATCTTGTTTGAAGGCAAACAGCTCGTCGGCCAGGCCACCGAGAACGTGGTGCGCCTGGGCGTGGCGCATGTGCCCGACGGGCGCGGCACGTTCACTGCGCTGTCGGTCGAGGAGAACCTGCGCCTGGGCGCCTATGTGCGGCGCGATCGCGCTGAGCTTGCGTTCGACATGGAAAAAGCGTTCACGCGCTTTCCCATCCTCAAGGCGCGGCGCCATCAGCAGGCCGGAACGCTGTCAGGCGGCGAGCAGCAGATGCTGGCGATCAGCCGCGCGCTGATGTTGCGCCCGAAATTGCTGTTGCTCGACGAGCCCTCGTTCGGCCTGGCGCCGCTGATCGTCGCCGAGATCTTCCGCATCATGCGGCGAATCAACCAGGAAGACAAAGTGAGCATGTTGCTCGTCGAACAAAACGCCAGCCTCGCGCTCGACCTGGCGGATCACGCGTACTTGCTGGAGACCGGCCGTGTGGCGCTGTCGGGACCGTCCAAGCAGATCAGCTGCGACGAGTCGGTGCGCCGCGCGTACCTGGGCTACTGAGAGGCTGAAACTCTCAGCCTCTGACCCCGCGCGAACAACACATCATGGAAGCCCTGCTGCATCAAATCTTCTCCGGCCTGGCCAACGGCTGCATCTATGGCTCGGTGGCGCTCGCGCTCGTGATGATCTACCAGGCCACGCACCACATCAATTTCGCTCAGGGCGAAATGGCCACCTTCAGCACCTTCGTCGCGTGGGCGTTGATTCAATCCGGCTGGCCCTATTGGGGCGCGTTCTTCTTCACGATCGCCGTTTCCTTCGTCGGCGGGCTGCTTGTGCAGCGCATCGTGCTGCGCCCGCTGGAGAAAGCGCCGGTGCTGACGAACGTGATCGTGTTCATCGGCCTGTTGCTGATCTTCAACGCGTTGTCGGGCTGGATCTTCGACCACACGATCAAGGCCTTCGCGAGCCCGTTCCCGAAAGACGCATTCTTCGCCTCGCGCTTCTTCTCGGCGCACCAGTTGGGCTCGGCGGCAGTGTTGCTCGCGGTGTTGCTGGGCCTGTTCGCCTTCTTTCGCTTCACTCCCATCGGCTTGGCGATGCGCGCCGCGGCGCAGAACCCCGATTCGGCGCGGCTGGTGGGGATTCGCGTGTCGTGGATGCTCGCGCTGGGCTGGGGCTTGGCGGCGGCGATCGGCGCAGTGGCGGGAATGATGGTAGCGCCGGTCGTGTTTCTCGACCCGAACATGATGGCGGGCATCTTGCTCTACGGCTTTGCCGCGGCGCTGCTGGGGGGCATCGACAACCCGCTTGGCGCGGTGATCGGTGGCTTCGTCGTCGGCGTGTTGGAGAACCTGCTCGGTGCTTACGTGATCGGCACCGAGCTGAAGTTGACGGTGGCGCTGGTGCTGATCGTGGCGACGCTGACGCTGCGACCCGACGGCTTGCTCGGCAAGAAGGTCGTGACCCGCGTATGAAGCCCATCGAACGAAAGTGGCTCTGGCTGGCGAGCGCGCTGCTCGTCGTGGCCCTGCTCGTGCTGCCGTTCCTGGTGAAGAACTACCGCGTCTTCCAGTTCAACCTGGTCCTGGTCTACGCAGTGGCGATCCTCGGTCTGAACATCCTGACCGGATTCAACGGCCAGATTTCGCTCGGCCACGGCGCGTTTTACGCGTTCGGTGCGTATATCGCGGCGATGCTGATGGACAAGGCTGGTGTGCCGTACTGGGCAACGCTGCCCGTGGCCTTCGTGCTGTGTTTCGCCTTCGGCTTCGTCGTCGGTTTTCCGGCGCTGAGGTTGGCCGGGCACTACCTCGCGCTCGCGACGTTTGCGCTCGCGCTGGCGGTGCCGCAACTCCTGAAGTACAAGAAGATCGAGGCCTACACCGGCGGCGTGCAGGGCATCGTCTTGTCCAAGCCCGAAGCGCCGTTTGCGTTCAGCCTGTTCGGCCAGCCGCTCAGCGCCGACCGCTGGCTGTACTTCTTCACTCTGTTCGTCGCGGCGCTGATGTTCCTGCTCGCGTGGAACCTGCTGCGCGGCCGGGTCGGGCGCGCGCTCATCGCGGTGCGCGATCACCCGATCGCGGCCACGGCGATGGGCATCAACCTGCCGATGTTTAAGTCGCTCACGTTCGGCGTGTCGGCGGGCGTGACTGGTCTGGCGGGCGCCCTGGGCGGCATCGTCGTCGCTTATGTGTCTCCGGACAGCTTCACGGTGGCGCTGTCGATCTTTCTTTTGGTGGGTGTGGTCGTGGGCGGGCTGGCGTCAATCCCCGGCGCGATCTTCGGCGGCATCTTCATCCAGTTCGTCCCGAACATTGCCGACGAAATGTCAAAATCCGCGCCCGCGGCGATCTACGGCGTGCTGCTGATAGGCTTGATGTACCTGATGCCTACCGGCGTGATGGGTGGCCTGCGCAGTCTTTGGCTGCGGCTGCGCGCACGGGCCAAGGGTTGACCCGGTCGACCTGGTGTTGAACCCAGGCGTTTGTAATGTACTTTTCTTGAAGGAGACTCGTCATGATGAAACTCAAGGCTCACACCCTCGCCCTCGCGGGCCTGGTGTCGCTGGCGATGGCCGGCACGGCAGTGGCGCAGAAAAAGTACGACCCCGGCGCCACTGACAAGGAAATCAAGATCGGCAACATCAACCCGTACTCTGGCCCGGCGTCGGCCTACGGCGCGATCGGCAAGGCGATCGGCGCCTATTTCGACAAGGTCAACGCCGAGGGCGGCATCAACGGCCGCATGGTCAAGTACATCAGCCTGGACGACGGCTACAACCCCGCAAAAACGGTGGAGCAGACGCGCAAGTTGGTCGAGCAGGAAGAGGTGCTGCTTGTGTTCCAGCCGCTGGGCACGCCGCCGAACTCTGCGATCCACAAGTACATGAACGAGAAGAAGGTGCCACACCTGTTCGTCGCCACCGGCGCCACGAAGTGGGGTGACCCGAAGAACTTCCCGTACACGATGGGCTGGCAGCCGAACTACCAGAGCGAGGCGAAGATTTACGCCGCGCACCTGCTCGAGACCAAGCCGAACGCGAAAGTCGCGGTGCTTTACCAGAATGACGACTACGGCAAGGACTACCTGAAGGGCTTCGAAGACGGCCTGGGCGACAAGGCCAAGACGATGATCGTCTCCAAAGCGAGCTATGAGGTCACCGACCCCACGGTGGACAGCCAGATGGTCACGCTCAAGGGCTCCGGCGCCGACACCTTCTTCAACATCACGACGCCGAAGTTCGCCGCGCAGGCGATCAAGAAGGCCGCCGAACTCGGCTGGAAACCGACGCACTACTTGAACAGCGTGTCCAACGCGGTCGGCGCGGTGCTCAAGCCCGCCGGGCTGGAGGCGAGCGTGGGCATCTTCACCGCAGGCTATATCAAGGACCCGACCGATCCGCAATTCCAGAAGGGCAAGGAATACGACGACTGGGTGGCGTGGATGAAGAAGTACAACGCATCGGCCGACATGAGCGACAACTTCAACGTCTACGGCTACACCGTGGCGCAGACGCTGGTGCAGGTGCTCAAGCAGGCGGGCGACAACCTGACGCGCGATAACGTCATGAAACAAGCGGCGAGCCTGGACATGACGCTGCCGATGCTGCTGCCCGGCGTGAACATCAAGACCGGGCCCGACGACTTCTACCCGATCGAGCGCGAACAGTTGATGAAGTTCGACGGCAAGACCTGGCAGCTGTTCGGCAAGGTCTACGGGCGCTAGCGAGCACGACCGCACCGCCGCCACCATCGGGTAGTCCCTGAAGCGTCGGGGGTTGCCGATGGGCTATGGTTGCGCACCTGAGCGTCACCCTAGGAGCCTACCAATGCGCCTCGTCAAGAAACTTCATGGATGGTCTGTCGCCGCGGCGCTGGCCGCCTGCGCCTTCGGCGCCCATGCGCAGATCAAGATCGCCTATGTCGACCCGCTCTCGGGTGGGGCTGCGACAATCGGCGAACATGGTCTGAAGCAATTGCAGTTCCTGGTCGAATCGATCAATGCCAAGGGTGGCGTGCTGGGCGGGCAGAAACTCGAGGCCGTCGCCTACGACAACAAGGGCAGTCCGCAGGAAAGCCTGGTGCAGGTGCAGAAGGCCATCGACGCCGGCGTGCGCTTCGTGACCCAGGGCAACGGCTCGGGCGCGGCCACGGCGATTTCGGAGTTCGTCACCAAGTACAACGAGCGCAACCCCGGCAAGGAAGTGCTGTACTTCAACTATGCAGCGGTGGACCCGGCACTGACGAACGAGAAGTGCAGCTATTGGCACTTCCGCTGGGACGCCAACTCCGACATCAAGATGGCCGCGCTGACCAACTTCATGAAGGGCCAGCAGGCGATCAAGAAGGTCTACATCATCGGCCAGGACTATTCGTTCGGCCACGCCGTGCGCGGTGCGGCGCAGGCGATGCTCAAGGCGAAGCGCCCCGACATCCAGATCGTCGGCGACGAACTCCACCCGCTGCTGAAGATCACCGACTTCGCGCCCTACGTCGCGAAAATCAAGGCCTCTGGCGCCGACTCGGTGATCACGGGCAACTGGGGCAACGACATGTCGCTGCTGCTCAAGGCCGCTGCCGACGCCGGCCTGCAGGTCAACTGGTACACCTACTATGCCGGCGGCGCGGGCGGCCCGACGGCGGTGAAGCAAACCGGCCTGGACCACCGCGTATTCCAGATCACCGAATGGCACACCAACGTGCCGGCGCCGGACATGGAGGCTTTTGCTGATGCCTTCCTGAAGAAGTACGGCGGTTCGAGTCAGCAGGGCTGGTGGTATCTGCGCATGAAGAACCAGATGGAAATGTTCGTCGACGCTCTGAACGCGGCGAAGTCGGCCGAGCCGAAGAAAGTGGCCGCGGCGCTGCGCGACATGAAGTTCAAGAACGCCATCGGCGGCGAGACCTTCATGCGTTCCAGCGACCATTCGCTGTTCCAGGACATGTACATCTCTTCGTTCGGCTCGGGCACGAAACACGACGAAGAGAAAACCGGCTGGGGCTGGAAGACCATCGGCGTGATCAAGGCACAGGACACCGTCATCCCGACGACCTGCAAGATGAACGTGCCGAGCTGAGCGCTACAGAAGAGCTGTCATCCCGGCGTACGCCGGGATCCACTCAGTGCCGGCTGCGGTGGATCCCGGCTTTCGCCGGGATGACATAGATGGGCCCGCGGGCCGAACCTCCCATGCTCGAACTGATCATCTTCTCCACGCTCAACGGCCTGCTCTACGGCATGCTGTTGTTCCTGCTGGCCAGCGGCCTGACGCTGATCTTCAGCATGATGGGCGTGCTCAACTTCGCGCACGCCAGTTTCTACATGCTGGGTGCGTACTTCGGCTACCAGATCAGCCGTTACGTCGGCTACTGGCCCGGCCTCGTGGTTGCGCCCCTGCTCGTCGGGCTGGTGGGGGCCCTCGTCGAACGTTACGGGTTGCGCACGGTGCACAAGCACGGCCATGTGGCGGAACTGCTGTTCACCTTCGGCCTGGCTTTCATCATTGAAGAAGTGGTGCAGATGGTCTGGGGCAAGGTTCCCGTGGACTATCGGATTCCGGAGCTGCTCAACTTTTCCGCCTTCACGCTGTTCGCGACCACCTACCCGGCGTTTCGCATGTTCATGCTGCTCATGTCGGTGGCGGTGTTCATCGGGCTGCTGCTGCTGCTGACGCGCACTCGTGTCGGCCTGATCATTCGTGCCGCGCTGACGCACCCGAACATGGTG
>JANNKM010000393.1:0-6382 GCA_031396305.1 Rhizobacter sp. | reverse complement strand
CGGCAGCGGCAGCAGCCGCCGCAGCGGGCGCAACCGCTTGGTCGCGCAGGACTTGCAGCGCCGTCGCATCGGCACCCTGTTGTTCGACCTGTTGACACCGGGGGAAGCGCAGCAGCTCGAAAAGGTGTTCGACATCGAACTGCTCGCGCAGCGCCTGCTGCAGGCGCTGGACTGGGTGCGCACCTTGCCTGCCGCGCTGTCCTTGCCGCTCGGGCTGTACGGTGCGAGCACGGGTGCCGCCGCGGCCCTGGTGGCAAGTGCGCAGCGGCCGCGCGAAGTCTCGGCCCTGGTGTCGCGCGGCGGCCGGCCCGATCTCGCCGGCCCGGTGCTCGGCGACGTGCGTTCGCCTACCTTGCTGATCGTCGGCGGCGCCGACACGCTGGTGCTTCAGCTCAACATGGCCGCTTACGCCAAGCTCAAGTGCGAGAAACACCTGGAGATCATTCCCCGCGCGACGCATTTGTTCGCCGAGGCCGGTGCGATGGAGACGGCCGCGCAACTGGCGCGCGACTGGTTCGCAAGACACTTCGACATTCAGCCCGCGCCCCATGGCTGACGCGCCGGGGCAAGGTTGCAGCACGGGGCACAAGGAACTCACGCTCGCCGAGCAGTCGCACGTGGTCGCCGAGCTGATGCGCGTGCTGGGCGCGGCGGAGCCGATGCAGCCGGTCGAGCTGATCGAAACCCACATCTCGTTCGTGCTTCTTGTCGGCGCTTACGCGTACAAGATCAAGAAATGCGTGAACCTGGGCTTCCTGGACTTCACGACACTCGCGTCGCGGCGCCACTTCTGTGACGAGGAACTGCGCCTGAACCGCCGCATCGCGCCGCAGATCTATCTCGACATGGTCGCGATCACCTTCGATGACGGTCAGCCCGCATTCGGCGGCTGCGGCCCGGCCATCGACGTGGCGCTGCGCATGCGCGCCTTCGCTCAAGACGGGCTGTGGGAGCAGCGCGCGCGGCGTGGCGAGCTCGCGCCGCAGCACATCGACGAGCTCGCCGAGAGCCTTTGCGCGCTGCATCGCGACGCGGCCGTGGCCGCATCCGAGACGCCCTACGGCACGCCCGCGCTGACGCGCGCGCCCGTGCTCGAGACGCTCGGCGCCCTGCAATCGCTGCTCGCTGCGGCTGCGGACGAACGCCAGAGCAGCACGGACGCATTGGCCGAGCTGCGTGCCTGGGAGGCGCGCGCCTTCAGCGCCCTCGAACCTCACTTTGCGCAACGTCGCGCGCAGGGCCGGGTGCGCGAATGCCATGGCGACCTGCACCTGGGCAACGTGACGACGATCGAGGGCCGGCCGACGATGTTCGACTGCCTTGAATTCGACGCCGCGCTGCGCTGGACCGACGTGATGAGCGACGTCGCATTCATGGCGATGGACCTGCAGCGCCATGCGCGCGACGATCTCGCGCACCGCTTCGGCAACGCATATTTCGAGCTGAGTGGCGACTACGACGGGGCGCGGGTATTGCGCTACTACATCGTCTATCGCGCCCTCGTGCGCGCCAAGATCGCGGCGCTGCGCGGCGCGGCGGCGCACGCCGCATTGCACGCCTACCTTGCCGTGGCGCCGCGCTGCGCCACGGCAAGGCGCCCGGTGCTGTTCCTCACGCACGGGTTTTCCGGAAGCGGCAAGACCACCTGGACCGGGCCGTTGCTTGAAGCCATCGGCGCGATCCGCGTCCGCGCCGATGTCGAGCGCAAGCGCCTGGCGCATCTGCTGCCGCGCGCGGCGACGAACTCGGGGTTGCGCGCGGGGCTCTATACGCGTGCCCACGACGTGGCAACGCACGGGCGTCTGCGTGACGCCGCGAAGGCGGTGCTGCGGGGAGGCTATTCGGCGATCCTCGACGCCACCTTCCTGACGCGCGAGCCGCGCGACCAGGCGCGAGCGCTGGCGCGCGAACTCGGCGTGCGCCTGGTCATCCTCGACTTCGATGCGGATGTCGCGACGCTGCGCCGGCGGGTTCTGGAGCGAAGTGAACGCGGCGCTGACGCGTCGGAAGCCGGCATCGAGGTGCTCGACGATCAGCTCTCGCACCACGAGCCGCTGGGTGCGGACGAGCGCGCCGACGCGTTGCGCATCGATGCGCGTCAGCCCTGGAGCCGCGATGCCGTGGTCGCGCACGTGCGCGCGCTGCTCGAACCGGGGTTTCACCCTCACCCCAACCCTCTCCCGCACCCCGAAGGCGCCAGCCTTCGGCTGACGCGGGCGGGAGAGCAACTGTCGCCCGGCCGTTCCGAAGACAGTTGCTCGCCCCCTCGGGGGGCGGACGCGACCTGTGCACGCGGATCACCGTCACGGCCTCACGGTCGATGGAGATGGCGCACGCGGCACGCCTGATTCAAGGGGCAACGGGCTCGAGTCAGCTACTCGTTCTGAACGCCGTGAGGCCGGGCCGGCCCGGCCCGCCAATCGGCTTGCAAGCCGATTCGCCCTCGCCAGCCACTCGCGAGCGCGCAGGCGCTCGCTCGGTGCGGGCTCGGCCCCCTCGAGGCAATGCTGATCACTTCAGCTGTGTGACGAGCTTGCGCATTTCGCTGATCGAGAAGCCGCGCAAGGTCTGGGTGCGGATGTTGCCCAGAGTGGCCATCTTCATGTTCAAGGCCATCACGGCGTCTTCCGGGCCCTCCGAGACGAGCACGATGTCGTAGGCGCCGGTGGTCCAGTGCACGCTCTTGACCGTCACACCGGCGCTCTCGGCCAATGACTTGAAGGCCTCGAAACGCTCCGGTGAGTCTTTGATCGTGCGTGCACCCTGGTCTGTGAAGTTCGCCAACGTGATGTAAGCGGGCATGGTGTTGCTCCTGAACCCCGGGAGGGGGTGAGTGAAGCGACGGTCACCGTGGTCCTGCTTCGGAGCCGGACAAGGCCGCCATTGCCGCAGGCCCGAATCTCGAACTCATCGAGCCGGCAACCATAGACCCCTGTGGGCCGAAATGCAAGTGCGCAACTGCGCGCTGGGTTCGCGCTTGCGAAGCGCCTTGTATGTCATCCCGGCGAACGCCGGGATCCACCCTTTGCCGATCTCCACCGTCCTGGATCCCGGCCCCGTGTCGAGCACGGGGTGGCACTTTCGCCCGGATGACGGTTGCTAATCCAGTCTGCGCGACACGGTCTGCCGGGCGGTGAGGACTTCGTGCAACTCGCGATAGCGCTCGTTCGGCGTGGGGCCGAACAGCGGGTCGGGGCCGGGTTCGACGGCGCTGGCGATGGCCGCCAGATCCTGCGGCGTGAGTGTCTGAGCGGCGCGCGGCAGAACCTCGCGCTCCTGGGTGGACAAGTGATGCCGGTAGTACGCCAGGTACACGGCCGCGGCTGCTTCCAGGCTGGTGCGCCGCACCACCGCACCGGCGATCACGTCTTCCAGCAGCAAACGCAGCTCCTCGCCAGCCACCGAGATGACGCGGTGCTCCTGCAGCAGCCGGTTGATCGGAATCCTCATCGTGGGATCGCGGGCCACGAGCTGCGCGAACATCACATCCTCGCGCGGGTGGTGAAAGCGATCCGGGCACTCACGCAGGTACGACACGATGTCGAGCATGAGCCCGTAGTCGGGCTGCTCGGCGTCGTGGAACTGCGCCACCTGCTCTTCCAGCAGGGCAAGGAGCCGCGAGAAGTTGGCATGCTCGGTGTGCCACAGCGCGATCAGGTCGGTCACGGTGCATCCTCCGCAGGGCCGCGTCAACGGCATGTTGGGTGAAGCGGCGAGTGCGGCGTTTGATCAGGCTCAAACCAGGTCGAACGCATGCCGCCCGGTGACACGCGGCAAGTGCTCTTGCCGGTGTGCTGCCGCCGCGCCTGACAGCCACGCGGCTGTCACCAGTGGCGAACGCGCCCGGTATCGAGCACAGGCACAGGGCGAGCATCAGCATCGCGCGGTTGAGGCACGATGCCGAAGAATATGATGGCCGATGCATGAGTCGGATTGCCTCAGGCGGCGCGGCTGCGTGGCTTGCGCAACATCAAGCCGCGCCGCGCCGCGTGGACGAACATGCGCTTGCTGACACACTCCCGTCCGAACCCATGAAACTTCCCCTGCAAGTCACCTTCCGCGACATGGCCCCGCTGCCGTCATTGGAAAGCAATATCCGGTTGCGCGTGGCCAAGCTGGAGCGTTTTGTTCCCGACCTGATCAGTTGCCATGTGGTGGTCGACGCGAGTGCGAATCGGCATCGCCAGGGACACGTCTACGCCGTCAACGTCGACGTGCGCGTTCCGGGCGAGGAGCTCTTCGTGGGAGGGCGCCCCCAGGCCGACGACATACGTCGCCCGCCCCCCGAGGAGGATGAGCAAAGTGGCAAAGCCACATTTGCTCATGAGCGCCAGGCGCACGAGGAGATTGCCGTTGCCATGCGGGAGGCGTTCGATGCGATGACGCGGCGCCTTGAGGACTATGCGCGTCGGCGGCGTGGTCAGGTGAAGCAGCATGCCGCGAAAGAGCGCACCGCCCCTGCATCACCCTGACGGCGACGCCGCCCCGCGCCAGGCGCGTCGGCGCCAGGCGCCAGACCGCTCCGCGGCGCTGCTGCAGTATCGCGACCGCGCCGACATCTACGACATGGAGTTGGCACCGTTCGAGTGGCTGCGGCGGCGCGCGATCCAGCGACTCGAGCTCGCGCCCGGCGACGTCGTGCTGGACGCCGGCTGCGGCACAGGCCTGAGCCTGGCGCTGCTGCGAAGTGTCGTGGGCGCGACAGGCCGGATCATCGGTATCGAGCAGAGCCCCGAAATGATCGCGAAGGCGCGGCAGCGCGTCGCGCGCAAGGGCTGGAGCAACGTGACGCTGCTGGGCGCGCCGGTTGAGACGGCGCAGATACCATGCATGCTCGACGCGGTGTTGTTTCACTTCACCCACGACATCCTGCGGCGCCCCGAGGCGCTGGCCAATGTGATCCGGCACCTCGGGCCCGGGGCGCACGTGGTCGCATGCGGGCTGAAGTGGGCCGCGCCCTGGGCCGTGCCGGCCAATCTGTTCGTCTGGGCAGCGGCAATGCACTCGGTGACGTCGTTCGAAGGTCTGTACCAGCCCTGGGACGGCCTGGCGGCGCGCACCGGGCCGATGGACGTGGAGAGCCTGGCGCTGGGCAGCGTCTACATCGCCAGCACAAGGCACGTGGCCCGCGACTGATCCACGCAGCGTGCGGCACGGCAAGCCGCCGCGCCGGGCGTCGAACATTGCCGGCACTGCGTCGCCGGCGGCCGCCACGCAGGGCTCTATGCGCACGGGTGATCTGGACCTGAAGTTCGTCGCCTGAGCGTCGCGTCACTGTTCGGATGGCCCGAGGTGCCGTGCCGGACGTCGAAGACGGCGCTTTGCTGAAAATCAATTCGTGACGCGCCGGCACAAGAAAATCTGATCCAGCGCAAGCGCCTCGTCGCGACGATGCGCGACAGTCACGTCGGACTCGGCCAGCAAGGCCATCGTATGGAGAGCGTGACTCACGGCAACCCGGTGACGGCGCAGCGCAAGGCCACCCCGCAACGGCGCAGCTTGGCGCAGGGTCCAGCCGCGCCGATGCCCGCCATGACGGACGTGCGCGTGGCGTGGCAGACGCTGCTCGGCCCGGCGCCGCTACCCACCAGCTTGCTGGAACAGCTGCTGATGCTGTCCAACGTGCGCCAGGCGAAGGCCGGGCAGCAGGTGCAGTCGCGACGCGACATTGCCAATGGCATGGTGCTGCTGGTGAAGGGCGATGTCGGTCTGGGTGTGTTGACTCCGCCCGCCGCGTTGCGCATCGAGCGCAGTCTGCGCGGGCCGGCGTGGCTCGATCTGGCGAGCGCCTGGCTGAACTGCCGCCCGTCGCTCGACGCCGTCGCGCTTGACCCGGTCGTGCTCGTCAACGTGTCGCGCAGCGCCTACCAGACGCTGATGGAGCGACAGCCCGAACTGGCGCGCCGCACCATCGTCTGCCTGGCTGCGGCGGCGCATGCGGCCACGGGAATGACGCACGAGTTGATGCACAAGGACGCGCAGGCGCGGCTCGCGACGTGGCTGCTGCTGCGCCGCGGCGTGGACGCCGTGGCGCCGACCATCGTGTTGCAGGAACGCAAGCGCGACATCGCCTCGCAACTCGCCGTCACGCCCGAAACCCTGTCCCGCCTGCTCAAGCAATTCAGCGACGACGGCTTGCTCCAGGTGCACGGCTACCACATCGAGGTGCTCGACCTCGCCGGTCTGCAGGCCCGGGCCGAGGCCGGCGACACAGCTCCCGAGTAGATCCGACATTGCCGGGCCACTTGGTTCCTCTTGCATGTCATCCCGGCGAATGCCGGGATCCACCCTGCGCTGCGCTCGACCGTCCTTGTATGTCAGCCCGGCGAACGCCGGGATCCACCCTGCGCCGCGCTCGACAGTCCTTGTATGTCATCCCGGC
>JANNKM010000367.1:0-10415 GCA_031396305.1 Rhizobacter sp. | reverse complement strand
GCGCCGTCGGCGAACTGCCCTTGGAGGCGGCGCAAGATGTGCTTCATCAGTGTGCTCTTGCCGGCGCCACCGGGCCCGGTCACGGTGAGCAGCCGGCACGCGTCGCGCGCGAGCAGCGCGGCCAGTTCCGCGAGTTCCCTGGCGCGACCGAAGAAGGCAGCGCCAGCAGTGCCCGATGTCGATACCGGCGCCGCCGGCAATCCGTCTCGAAGCTGCTTGCGCACGCGCTGCGACGGCTCGATCCCCAGTTCCTCCTCGAGCCGAAGCTCGTAGCTTCGATACGCCTCGCGCTGCGCTTCCCATTGCCCGAGTTCGGATTGCGCGCCGAGCAGGGCGACGACTGCGTCTTCATCGAGCGGGTCGGCGTCGAGCATGCGGCGCGCGAGGGCGATGCAGGGTTCGGTTCGACCTTCGAGTTGCGCGAGCCTGGCGCGCGTCAGCTCATGCACCCGGCGCGCGTGCAGCGCGCGTTCCGAGTCCAGCCAGTCGGTCCAGGCCTGGCTCGCGCCATCGTCCATGCCGTCAAGCAATTCGCCGCGGCAGTGCTCCAGCGCATCGGCGATGCGGCCCTCGCGTACGGCGCGGTCCAGGCCGAGCATGTCGGTGTCAACGGTCATGCGCACTGCGCCGCCCTGCGTTTCGAGCGCCGCGGCCCACGGCAGGGCGCGCGCGTGGTGCAAGGCCTTGCGCAAGTTCGCCGCGGCAAGTTCGCGGCGGTGGCCCGGCCAGAACAATTCGGCGAGCTCCGCGCGCGGCACCCAGCTGCGCCGCAGTGCCAGAAGCACCAGCAGTTGGCAGCGGCGTTCGGCGTGCAAGGCCGCCGTCACACCCTCGTGCTCTACCTGCGGCCTGCCGAGGAGCGTGAGGACGGTTGCCATGGCGTTCTTACCAAGGCAGCAGTGTGCCTGCAACGCGGCGTGCGCTGAAGCTTTGCGAAAGAAATCCCCCTATGCAATCGTCATTCGCGGCGCGTTCACCGGCGCACGAGCACTCGCCAATTGTCGATACCGTGTTCGACCGTGTAGCGTGGGTCGGCCGCGCCGGCGCCGCTTTGACGCATGTAGCCGAAGGTGATGGGCGCGCCGCTCGGCGTGAAGTCCGGACAGCGTTCGCCGCTCGCGCACGCCGGGCCACCGATCATCGAGAACTGTTCGGGGCCGAGATTGGCCCAGTTCGCCGTGACCCATTGGCCTACGGCGAATGCGTCGCCGATGTCGCTTTGCACGTTGCTGGCGTAGAGCCGATCGCCCTGCCTGAAAGCGCCATTTCCTGAAGGCCGTCGCTGCGTCTCGGCTTGACCCGGCAGCAGGATGCGGTCCTCGCCATAGTCGATGCCGAAGATCGAACCGGATTCGGCGGGCCGGTAGATCGCGTCGAGCTTCAGGTGAACGACTTGCAGCTGCAGCGCCTGCCCCGCGGGCGTCAGCAGCTGGTGCACCATGCCGCGGTAGGCGAGCGGGTTGCCACCGGTCGGTCGCTGCGCCGCGACTTGTGCGGGCCCGTCGACCGGCACGGCGACGATGATCGCCTGCCACTGCGCGTCGGCAAACTCGGCGTCGCTGAACACCGTCACCGGTCCTGCGTCGGCGTCAACGCAATGCCGACCTTCGCCTTGCCCGAGCCCCAGCGCCGTGCCTGGCCGCGGACGCGAGCGTGCCGTCCCGTCGCCGAGCTGTCCGTCGCTGTTGTCGCCCCAGCCCTGCACGGCGCCGGAGCCGAAGACCACCCTGAACGATGCGTTGCCGCCGGCGCCGATTCTGGCGGCAAGACCGTTGTCGACCTGCACCGGGTTCCGCGCCGGCGCGATCGAGCCCGTGCCGAGCTGGCCCTCGGCACCTCGGCCCCACGCCAACATCGTGCCGTCGGCGCGATGCGCCAGCGTATGGTTCGATCCGGCAGCGACGCCGATGATGGCGCTGATCGGATTGTTGTTGACCGTGACCACCTCGACCGGGCGCAGCGCGTCGTTCGTGAATCCGTCGCCGAGTTGGCCCTGGTCGCCACGCCCCCAGGCGAGCGCGGTGCCGTTGGCGCGCAGCGCCAGCGAGTGTTCATCGCCCGCGGCCAGGTGGATGATGTCGGTGAGACCGGGGATCGGTATCGCATCGAAAACCGTCTCGGCGGTTCCATTGCCGATCTGGCCGTGGTCATTGACGCCCCTGGCGAGCACCGAGCCGTCGCGGCGCAGTGCCAGCAGGTGGTGGGCGCCGGCGGCAAGCAGCGTCACGTCGGCAAAACCGCTCATCCGTTGCAGCGGCGCGAACTGCAACTGACCGTCGGGCGATGTGGCGAACGCGTTGAAGCGCCACACCGTACCGTCGTCGCGCAACGCGTAGTAGGTGCTGTCGTCGGCCACCACCTGCACGAAGCCGGCGAGCTCGGGAACCTCGTGCACGAACCAGCCGGCGCGGGCGTGGGGCGCGCCGACGCCCGCGCGGAAGTAACGGGTCAGCACGCGCAGCGCTCCGCCGTCGCTGAGCACGAAAGAGGATGTTCCTCCGACCGAAGCGGCAGATCGTGCCGGCGCGAGCTCGCTCACGCGTTGCGCAGCGTAGAAGGCCAGCGTCGAGGGAACCGCGGGATCGGTCGGGCTCGCCAGTGGGCCTTCGGCAAAAGGCTCTGCGTTGTGGCCCCAGACGAAAACGGCGCCGCTGCCGGTCAGCCCGATCGTGCGCCCGGTGCGCGACGCGAATACCTGGCGGATCGCTTCAGTGCCGGCGGCGCAGTTGCCTGTCACCGAGATGGTGTGCGGGGAGAAGCGCGTCGTCGAAGCGCCGCTGATCTGGCCGGCCACGAGCAACTGGTGCCGCCCGGGCTGCGCATCGGCGTCGCCGCGCACGACCATCGATGCGCGCTGCCCAGGGGTGATCGACGCTCGGTCGAAATCGGCGCTGACGCCGGGCGGCATCGGCCCGACCACGCGCAATGCCACGGCGGCATTGAACGCTGCTGCCTCGTCGGTCGACTCGACCCGATCTTCGTCGATCACCTCAACCGCGGCGCTGCTCTGCCCGCCCTGTGCGGCAGGAGCGTGCGCCTCGAAGACGAAGGCGAATGTGATGTCCTGGCTGCCAACGCTGGGGTCGCTGCCGCCGCAGCCCCACAACAACGCAACACTGGACCCCAGCGCTGCTGCCAGCACGCGGCGGCGACGACTCGCCAAGATTGTCTGCGGCATGATCGGACCCTCGTTTTCTCTACCAGAACCAGACACGCGAGTAGCGCGGCAGCAGCGCGGATACATCGCACAAGCGAACCGGCTCGACACCTTTGACCATCTCAGCCTCGCGCAGGCCACGCTCGACCAGGCTCTCGGCGAGCACGTAGACGGCCGCCCCCTTTTCGATCAAGTTCGTCAGGTCGCGCTCGAGCTGCGGCGGCTGGGTCTGCTTCCAGCGGCCGAACTCGAGGCCCGACGCATCCTGCCCGTGTACCGCGTAGTTCACCGAATTTCCAAGCAGCAGCACGTCCACCTGCGCGCCTGCGCCGCGCAGTGCGTGCGTGAGCCAGATGACCGGGTCGTCCTGCTCCTCGAGCGTCGCGCGATACGCGCTTTCGACGATGTTGAGTACTTTCACGCTGGCCTCCTTCAGTCCCGCGTTGCGATGACAAGCGTGTTCAGCGCGTCCTTCGCCTGCAGCCAGAAGTCGCCCGGCGTTCCCCGGCGCACACCAGGCACGCTTTCGCCGGCGCCGCGCTCGTCGACGCACAGCCCGCAGTTCACCCAGTCGAGGCTGCCGCCGTTGCGTTTCGCCTGCTCGATCAGCGCGCCGATCACCTCCTTCGGCAGGAAGTGGTTCTCTTCCTCGACCGAGCGACCGTGCACCGCGTTGGGATGCGCCTGCTGGCGCGCGAACGGCTGCAGCACCGCGCCTTCGTACGCGAAGACCTTGATATCGATGCCACGTTCGGCGGCGATCGCAAGCAGGCGGTACGCGGTGGTCGATCGCGCGCTCTCGAAGGGCGCGTCCATGAGCGCGAAGCCGAGACTTGTCTTTGGGTTCATCGCGGACCCCCTCGTCAATGCCAAAGCACTTTCCAACCGCCGATCATTCGGTCGATGACGACGTCGAGCGCGCTGCCGCGGATGCCGGGTGCGAGTTGCTGCGCCGAGATACCGCGTTCGGCGAGCGAGAACTCGTCGGCGAGCACCGGCACGCCGGCAGCGACCAGCCCGGCCAGGCCGCTGGCCTGGGCGCCGGCGCGCGCCGACAGCACGCCGTTTTGCACCAGCAGCACGCCCACCGCGTGGCCTGCGTCAGCAAGCGTTCGAGCCAGCTCGATGCAAAAGCCGCCGCCGGGCTGGCCGAAGTTGTCGCGCGATTCGATGAGCAGGTAGTTCTGCATCCCGAGGTTCCCGAAGCTGCGGCGTGAGGCACGTCGTGTTCGGTACCTTATTCGGCGCGCGTTCCGCGGCGTTCCGCCGCGGCGGCGGCAGCAACCTTCGGGTGTTCCTGGGGGACGGCAGACGAAGAGGTAAAGCGCGATGTCGCAGCCGCTCAGCCCGGTCGCGCAGGCGGCGGCAAACACGACGAGGGCGAATCCGCGGCGCTTCATGGCCTCCAGCGTGCCGCACAATCCGCCGGTCCCGGCCGCTCGGAGAACGAATGATTACGGTCCATCACCTGGAAAACTCGCGCTCGCAGCGCGTCTTGTGGCTGCTCGAAGAGCTGGGCGTCGCTTACGAGGTCCACCACTACAAGCGCGATCCGCAAACCATGCTCGCGCCGCCGGAGCTGCTCCAGGTCCACCCGCTGGGCAAATCGCCCGTCATCAGCGACGCCGCGGCGGTGATCGCCGAATCGGGGGCGATCATCGAATACTTGGTCGAACGCCATGGCGGCGCGCAGCTGGTGCCACCGCTGGGCAGCGACGAACATCTGCGCTACCGCTATTGGATGCACTTTGCCGAGGGCTCGGCGATGCCGCCGCTCGTGCTCAAGCTGATCTTCAATCGGATCGCCAACGCCCCGATGCCGTTCTTCGTGAGGCCGATCGCGCGCGGCATCGCGGCCAAGGTGCTCGGCAGCTTCGTCGACCCCAACCTGCAGCGCCAGCTCGATTTCATGGAGTCCGAACTCGCTCGCAGCGACTGGTTTGCCGGTACGCAGTTCAGCGCCGCCGATATCCAGATGAGCTTTCCGCTCGAGGCGGCGCGCCAGCGTGCCGGGCTCGACGCGAGCCGGCCGCGGCTTTTGGCGTTCCTGCAGCGAATCCATTCCCGGCCGGCGTATCGGCGCGCGCTGGAGCGCGGCGGGCCGTACAGCTTCGCCGGCGGCGATTGATCGGCTCCGAATCGAGCGGCGGCGCCAGACCGTGGCGCAGCCGATCGCCTCACAAGGAAACGGCGGGCCGCCCCAAGTTTCCTCGACCCCCGCGGGGGGCGGGCTGGGCGCAGCCCGCCCTGGGGGCGCTCTCAGCCTCGGAGTGCTCAGCGCGCGCGGCGGCTGTTCGCGACCGTCCAGTCGTATGGCGTGAAGCGCACCTCCCAGTCCACCGGTGCCGCCTGCGGCGCATAGCGATTCGCAAAGTCGATCAGGTTGCGGCCAAACGCCGGAACAAAGTCTTCCGGATAGAACTCCAGGATTTCGCTGAGCCAGACGCTGCGCGCCGCCGCGTCGACGCGAAAGTTCTCCGGTCGGGCGAAGAAAGCGCGCGCCTCGGATTCGAGTTCGGCGTCGAGCGTTGCGGAACGGAAAGGCGTTCGCGGCAATACCGGGCACGCGACGGCGCTGCAGTTGAGCGCGAAGTGAATGCGCGGCTCACCGATGGTTCGTGCGAACGGGCGGATCACGTGATTCTCGAAATCGAAAAGCGACGTCTGCACACCACCGACGGTCAGCTTGCGCAGCACGAAGAAGCGCACCTTCGCCAAGCCGGCATGGCTTACCCGAATTCCCGATTCGACCACGTTGTACATGCTCAGCGCGTTGTAGGCGTTGATCATGTGGGCGAGCTTTTCGTGCTGCCCATGCAGCGTATCGAGCGGCGTGTCGGCAACATGGCGCACATAGGCGTCGAGGTCGGCGCGGTCTGCGGCGAGGGACCGCGGCACACCCTGGAGGGGACTTCGCTCGCTGCTCGGCGCCGCGCTGCGCCGCCCGACGCTGGCCCTGGCCGCCCTGCGCTGGGCAGCGCGCTTCGCGTGGAAAGCGCGCCGCGAGCTGATCGCCTCGCGCGGCCGCGTCCACAAGTTGACGCTGTTCAGCCACAACTTCATGGGCGCGTGTTCACTGGATCGCGAACGCATCGAACGGCGCTCGCTGTGCTCGCGATTCGCACCCTCCTGGTCCACGGGGCGCATGCCAGCGCGCTCCACCGGTGCGTGATCGACGAACTCGCCCTCGCACTGCCGCATGCGGCGCGGGCTGTGATAGCCGATGCGGGACATGGTGTACCGCGAGAGAACCCGAAAGGATTCAATGACGCTGTCGTCGCCTTTCTGGCCGCTTGCCGTACGCTTTGAAGCCGAAGCGGTAAGCCCTCAGCGAGGGGCTCGACAAAGACGTTCGCCGTGGTCACAACCGCAGTGTCAAGCGTACTTCAACTCACCCGCCTTGCCGCGAAACACCCAGTACGAAAAGATCGTGTAGCCCGCAATGGCCGGCACCGAGATCAGCACACCGATCAGGATGACTTTGAGTGCAGCCGCGCTGCTCGCCGCCTGCCAGATCGTCAACCGATCGTTCAGGCCATGCAGATCGCCGACGAAGATCTGCAGCGGGATCAACAGCGCCGCGAGGGTGAGCGCGACTCGCATCACCCTGGCGGTGGACGAATTCACCGCGTCGCGCAGCACCTGCCAGGCGCTGATGCCGCCGAGCAGGAACGCGACAGTGAGCGCCGACGCGAGCAGCATGTGCGTCAGGCGATACGGAAACGACGGGTTGAAGATCACATCGAGCCAGCTCAGCACGTGGAACTCGCCGTTCACCACCTCATGGCCGGTAGGCGACTGCATCCACGAATTCAGCGCGAGGATCCAGAATGCGCTGAGCGTCGTGCCGAATGCGACGAAGAACGTGGCGAGCAGGTGCACACGTTCGCTCACCCGGCCGTGGCCGAACAGCATGATGCCGAGAAACCCGGCTTCGAGAAAGAACGCCGTGGAGCGCAAACAGCTTGGTCCAGAAGCGATACGCGATGAGCCAGCCCGCGTCGCGGGTCGCGAGCCAGCGCCAGCGGAAGAACAGCAGCATCCAGGCCAGCGCGATGCTGATTGTCGGGAACAGGATGTGGAAGCTGATGTTGGCGGCGAATTGCATTCGCGCCAGGACAAGGGCATCCATGCGCCGCGCTCCGATGCAGGGTCAACGGGGCCCGGGCGCCGCGCCGGCGGGGCGGCACCCGGGTGAGCCGGTCAGCGGCTCGTCGCCTTGGTGGTCTTCTTCGCCAGCGCTGCCGGCGTTTGCTGCAGGCCTTCCGACATTCCGATCAACACACCGCTGACGAGTGCGGCGTAGCTGTCGAGCATCGCCTGAGCCTGGCGCAGGCCCTTCGAGCGCCCTTCGCGAAGGGCCGTCTGCGCTTGCGCCATCAACTGCTCGATGCCGGCCGTGGCCTGCGCGCCGGTGTCGGTGCCCTTCAGCTTCATCGTGTCGAACACATGTTGCCACGGCGCCTGCATCGGGCCGGTGGCGTCTTTCACCGCCTTGCCGATGCTCGTGAAGAACACGTCTTCCATTTTTTCGAGGTTGGCCAATGCACTCTTCATCGGCTTTTCCTGCAACTCGACACCCTGCTCGACGAACTGCTGCAACGCCTTGCGGTGAGCCTGCACTGCCTGCAACAGCGCGGCGTCCATCCCGGCAACGGCCTTGCTGAGCAGGGCCTCGACGTCCACGGCAGGCAGCGGGTTCTGCGCCGCACCCGTCGAGGTGGCCTGCGTCACCGTCTTCAGAACCTTGCGCACGTTCTCCAGCGTCAGCTCTCGGCCCTGCAGAGCCTTCAGCGTTGCCTCGCTCACCGCCTTGCGCAGCGTCTCGCCTTGTTTGGCGGTCGCATCGGTGAACATCATGACCAGCGCGTCCTGGTCGATTCCGGATTTCATCATGGCGTGTCTCCTCGTGAAGCCCGGGCGCCCCGTGCGCCCGGGCGGGTTGTGTCAGAGGCGCAGCGCCTCATTGCATGTGCTGGCCCCCGTTGATCGCGATGTTCGCGCCGGTCACGAAAGCGGCTTCGTCCGAAGCCAGGTAGATGATCAAGCCGGCCACCTCCTCGGGTTTGCCGAGGCGCCCGATCGGGATCTGCGGCAGGATCTTGCTGTCCAGCACCTCTTTCGGAATCGCCGTCACCATCTTCGTGCCGATGTAGCCGGGCGAGATGGTGTTGACGGTGACGCCCTTCTTTGCCACTTCGAGCGCCAGCGCCTTCGTGAAGCCGTGGACCCCGGCCTTGGCGGCGGAGTAGTTGGTCTGGCCGAACGCGCCCTTGGACCCGTTCACCGACGAGACGTTGATGATGCGGCCCCAGCCGCGTTCCGTCATGCCGTCGGCCACCTGCTTCGTCATGTTGAACAGGCTGTCCAGGTTGGTGCGCATCACCGCGTCCCAGTTGACCTTGTCCATCTTCTTGAACGTCGTGTCGCGCGTGATGCCGGCATTGTTGACCAACACGTCCACCGCGCCGACCTTGGCCTGCACCTCGGCCACCGCCTTCGTGCAGGAATCGAAATCGGCGACGTCGCAGGCGACGGCCATGATGTCGTAACCACGCGCCTTCATCTGCGCCACCCATTCGTCGTGCGACTTGTTGCCCGGGGAATAGGTGACGACGACCTTGTAGCCGGCGTCGGCCATCTTCGTCGAGATGGATTCGCCCAAGCCGCCCATGCCACCCGTGACCAGGACCACCCGTTGCTTTGCCATGTCAGCCTCCGTGTCGGTGATTGAAGCTGCCAGTGTGGCACTGTCAGGATCGATCCGCCAGTGCGGCGCGGGTTTTCACGCAGGTGCCGCATCGCCTGGCGCAGCAACGACAATGCCAGCACGGACCCGCAACTCGCGCGTCACATCACTTGCGCGCGACCACAGGGAGGCATTGCATGAGCTTGTCCAGCGCTTTCGCGCACATCGTCGCACGGGTGGGCGACGCGGCGATCCTGTGGCGGCGTCTGCAAGGCAGCGTGCGTCAACAGGCGGTGGGCACCGCACCGGTCATTCCCGCGGCCAGACCGCAAGGCCGCATTCCCACGCTGAAGATGCCCACCGCGCGCGGTTGGGCGCCGGGGCGGACGCCGCTGGCCGCGCCCGGCTTGAAAGTCAACGCCTTCGCCACGGGACTGAAGCACCCGCGCTGGCTTCACGTGCTGCCCAATGGCGACGTGACAGTGGCCGAGTCACTGTTTCAGCCCGGGCCCGTCAGCTCGATCTTCGGCTATGCGATGGTCAGCACGATGCGGCGCGCCGCAGCGATCGGCCCCAGCCCGAACTGCATCACTGTGTTGCGCGACGCGAACGGTGACGGCGTGGCCGAAATCCGCGACGCGCTGCTCGAGGGCCTGAGCCAGCCCTTCGGCATGGCTTTGCTCGGCGACACCTTCTTCGTGGGCAACACCGACGGCGTCGTCGCCTTCCCCTACACGACGGGCTCGACGCGCATCACCGCACCAGGGAAAAAGCTCACGACGTACCAGCCCGGCGGGCACTGGACGCGCAGCCTGCTGGCCAGCGCTGACGGGCAAAAACTCTACGTCGGCGTGGGCTCGCTCAGCAACATCGGCGAGAGCGGCCTTGGCGTCGAAGCCGGCCGCGCCTGCATCTATGAACTCGACGTAGCCAGCGGCAGGCAGCGCGTCTTCGCCTCGGGCCTGCGCAACCCCGTGGGCCTGGCGTGGGAGCCGCGCACCGGCGCGCTGTGGACGGTGGTCAATGAACGCGACGGCCTGGGCGACGAGACGCCGCCCGATTACTTGACCTCGGTGCGCGACGGCGGCTTCTATGGCTGGCCGTATTGCTACTGGGGGCAGACGCTGGATGAGCGCGTGCCACAGGACGCGGCGGCGGTGGCGGGTGCGATCACGCCGGACTATGCACTCGGTGGCCACACCGCGTCGCTGGGTCTGTGCTGGCTGCCCGCCGGCACGCTACCCGGACTGCCCGAAGCAGGCATGGCGATCGGGCAGCACGGCTCGTGGAACCGCAGCACGCTCAGCGGCTACAAGGTCGTGTTCGTGCCGTTTGCCGACGGCCGCCCGATCGGGCCGCCGCGCGACATCCTCAGCGGCTTCCTCGCACCGAATGAGGCCGAGTCCTTTGGCCGGCCGGTCGGCGTGGGGGGGGGGGCCCGGCGCCCCCCCCCCCCGGGGGGGGGCGCGGGGGGGGGCGGGGTGTTGGGGGTGGGGGGGGGGGGGGGGGGAACCACGCCGCCCACCCCCCACAAACCCCCCAGTTTAGCGGCGTCCCCCCCACACCCCC
>JANNKM010000361.1:0-8180 GCA_031396305.1 Rhizobacter sp. | reverse complement strand
ACAAGATCCGCAAGATCATGAAGATCGCGAAAGCGCCGATCTCGATGGAAACGCCGATCGGCGACGCCGACGACGATTCGCACCTGGGCGACTTCATCGAAGACACGAACAACACGGCGCCGATCGAAGCGGCGATGCAGGCCGGCCGGCGCGACGTCGTCAAGGACATCCTCGATTCGCTGACACCGCGCGAGGCCAAGGTGCTGCGCATGCGCTTCGGCATCGAGATGTCGACCGACCACACGCTCGAAGAGGTGGGCAAGCAGTTTGACGTGACGCGCGAACGGATTCGCCAGATCGAGGCGAAAGCGATCCGCAAGCTCAAGCACCCGAGCCGCTCCGACAAGTTGCGCACCTACCTCGACAACCTGTAGGCACACGGGCTCAGCGCCTGGTGCGTGCTGGGCGGGTGGCGCGACAGGGGCCAGAAAGGCCCGCGGCTGAGCACACCCGTGCGTGATAATTGGCACGCAATGCAACCCACGCCGCGCGCATGACCCAGATCGTCGAAGGCACGATTCTGTTCGCCGACTTGCGTGGCAGCACGTCCCTGTACGAAACGCTGGGCAATGCCGAAGCCAGCGCCGTCGTGACGCAGAGCGTGGCCCTGCTCGACGGCATCATTCGCAGCTGCGATGGCCGCGTCGTCAAGACGCTGGGGGACGGCCTGATGGCGATGTTCGCCCGCTCCTCCAGCGCGGTGGCCGCGGCTGACGAAATGCACGAGTCGATCGAGCGTCTCGGCCCCGCCAGTACCGCCACGCCGGGCCTGCCACCGCTGAAGCTCCAGGTGGCGCTGGCACATGGCGAAATGGTCGAAATGGCCGGTGACTTGTTCGGCGACGCGGTCAACGTCGCGGCGCGGCTGCTCGAACATGCCGGCGACAACGAGACCCTGGTCACCGTGAATGTTCTGGCCAACCTCGACGTTGCGATGCGCGCGCGATTTCGCAGCCTGGATCGCATGCAATTGCGCGGCCGTGCCGAGCCGGTTCACGTGCATCTGCTGGAGGGGTCGCGCAAGTTCGGCGACACCGCCACGACGGCGTTCGGCGACATGGCCGTCGTACCGGAGCCCGAAGGCATACGCCTGATCTGGCTCGAGCTGAATCGCGTCTACACCGGAGCCAATCTGCCCGTCGTGTTGGGGCGCAGCCCGCAGGCCGCGTACTGCATCGACGACACCCGCGTCTCAAGGTCGCACGCCCGCATCGACTGGCACGGCGGCACTTTCCAGCTCACCGACCTGAGCTACAACGGCACCTATGTGCGCTTCGATCACGACCCTGAGATCATCAGCCTGCGCCGCGGCACGTGTACGCTGCACGGCAGTGGTTTGGTCGGTCTGGGCACACCACCCCTGGAGCCATCAAGCCCGAGCGTGCGCTTCGAAATCATGAGGTTCGGCGACACGCAACCGCAGCCCGGCAGCGACTTCAGCGACGAAAGCTGAGTGGTTGTCTCCCGGATGCCTTTCGCTCCCGAGCCCGATCGCCCCCATGGCACTGCGCCGCGCACCGCTGTGCTGTTGTGCAACCTCGGCACCCCGGACGCGCCCACGCCCGCCGCATTGCGCCGCTACCTGGGCGAATTCCTGAGCGATCCGCGCGTCGTCGAGATTCCCAGGCTGCTCTGGTGGCCCATCCTGCACGGCATCATCTTGCGGCTGCGGCCGGCAAAGTCGGCGCGCAAGTACGCCACCATCTGGACCCCCGAGGGGTCACCGCTGCTGGCATGGACCGACAAACAGGCGAAGATGCTGCGTGGCTACCTCGGTGAGCGTGGCCACGACGTGACGGTGCGCTTCGCGATGCGCTACGGCAACCCGTCGATGGCCAGCGTGCTCGACGAGCTCAAGGCGCAGTACGTCGATCGCATCCTCATGCTGCCGCTGTACCCGCAGTATTCGGGGCCCACCACGGCCAGCGTGATCGACGCGCTCGGCAACTGGGCCAGGCGCGTCCGTACGTTGCCCGAGCTGCGCGTCGTGAACCACTATCACGACGACCCGGGCTACATCGACGCCTTGGCCCGCAGCGTCGCTGAACATTGGCAAGCGCACGGCCGTCCGGACAAGCTGGTGCTGAGCTTTCATGGCGTGCCCAGGCGCACCTTGCTGCTCGGCGACCCGTACCACTGCGAGTGCCTGAAGACGGCGCGGCTGGTGGCGCAGCAGCTGGGTCTCGGTGCCGATGACTTTGTCGTCACGTTCCAAAGCCGCTTCGGCAAGGCCGAGTGGCTGCAGCCCTACACCGAGCCCACGCTGATCGACTTCGCGCGGCGTGGCATCGGAAAAGTCGACGTGATGTGCCCGGGTTTTTCTGTCGACTGCCTGGAGACGTTGGAGGAGATCGGCGTCGAGGTGCGCGACGCCTTCCTGCGCGCCGGCGGCAAGGAGTTCCACTACTTGCCCTGCCTGAACACCCGGCATGATTGGCTGGTCGCTCTCGCCGACCTGACGATCCGCCATCTTCAAGGTTGGGACACGTCGCACCAGACTGATCAATCCGGGCTCGAGGCGCAGCGCAAACGCGCATTGGCGCTGGGCGCAACACGCTGAGGCGGCTGCTTGCGCCCGGCGCGGGCCGGTGCGCCGCGCCGCGCTCACTTGGAACTCAGGCGTGCCGCCTTCGCAACCGCACCAGTCGCGGCAACACGAGCAAGGCGATGATCACAATCAGCAGCGTCGCCGACATCGGGCGCTCGATGAACACCGTCCACTTTCCTTCGCCGATCGACAGCGCATTGCGCATTTGCGCTTCCGCGAGCGGCCCGAGAATCGCGCCCACGACCACCGGGGCGGTCGGAAAGTCAAAGCGCCTCATCACGACTCCGAGCAATCCGATCGCGTACAGCAACACCAGATCGAACGCCGACTGGCGCATGCCATACACACCCACCGTGGCGAAGATCAGGATTCCGGCGTAGAGGTAGGGCTTCGGGATCTTCAGCAGTTTCACCCACAGGCCGACGAGCGGCAGGTTCAGGATCAACAACATCACGTTGCCGATGTAGAGCGACGCAATCAGCGCCCACACCAGCGCGGCGTTCTTGTCGAACAGTTGCGGCCCGGGCTGAATGCCGTAGTTCTGGAATGCGCCGAGCAGGATGGCCGTCGTGTTCGACGTCGGAATTCCCAGCGTGAGCAGCGGAATCAGCGTCGCCGTGACGGCGGAGTTGTTCGCCGCCTCGGGCCCGGCGACGCCTTCGATCGCGCCCTGGGTGCCGAACTCCTTCTTGTGCGGGGAGAGCTTCTTCTCGGTGGCATAGCTCAGGAACGTCGGGATCTCGCTGCCGCCGGCAGGAATCGTGCCGAACGGAAACCCGATAATAGTGCCGCGCAGCCACGCCGGCCAGGAGCGGCGCCAGTCGGCCGCCGTCATGTGCACCTTGCTCATCGCATTCTGCGACTCGACGACACGGCCTTCGAACAGCACCGCATACAGCGATTCGCCCACCGCGAACAGTCCCACCGCGATCAGCACCACTTCGAGGCCGTCGGTCAGCTCCGACACGCCGCCGGTGTAGCGCGCCTGCGCCGTGATCTGGTCGATGCCCACCAGTCCCAGCGCCAATCCGACGAACAGCGCGGTCAACCCGCGCACCGTGCTTCTACCCAGCACCGCGCTGACCGTGCAGAACGCCAGCACCATCAGCATGAAGTATTCGGGCGGCCCGAGCTTGACGGCGTGCGTCGCCACCAGCGGCGCGAACAACGTCACCAGCACCGTGGCGATGGTTCCGGCGATGAACGAACCGATCGCCGCGGTCGCCAGCGCCGCGCCCGCACGGCCGCTCTTGGCCATCTTGTTGCCCTCCATGGCCGTGACCATCGAGCCCGATTCGCCCGGCGTGTTGAGCAGGATCGACGTCGTCGAGCCGCCATACATCGCGCCGTAGTAGATGCCGGCGAAGAAGATCATTGACGCCGTCGGGTCCACCTTCAACGTGATCGGCAGCAGCATCGCCACCGCCGTCGCCGGCCCGATGCCGGGCAGGACACCGATCGCCGTGCCTATCGTGCAGCCCAGAAATGCCCATAGCAAGTTGACCGGCGTGCCTGCGGTCGCAAAACCCTGAAGCAGGAGGTTGAGAATGTCCATCATCGACGGCTAAAGCGTCAGAGCCAGCCAGTGCGGGTCAGGCCCGGCAACGAGATCGCCAACAGCTTTGTGAACATCCAGAACACCGGCGCTGCGATGGCCACGCCGATCGCCGCATCGGCAGCCCAGGCGCGCAGCGACAAATCGAGCTTGCCTTGCGAAATCTTGAAGCCGCGCACCGCGAGCACGAAACACAGCGTACAGCTGAGAATGAAGCCAAGGGTCGTGATGAGCGCTGCCGTGCTCAGCACGCCGGTCGAGACCCAGGCGAACCCGAGCCAGTCGCCGCGCGGAGCCTGCGGGTCCACGTCGAAATCGAGGAACCCGCCGCGCAGTGCCTGCGCCAACAGGACGGTGCCGCACAGCAGCAACGACAGGCCCACGACCCACGGCAGGAAATTCGGCCCGACACCCGCATACCCGGCGTCGGAGCTGATCGTCGTCGCGCCGCCGACGTACACCAGCCCCAGGCCCGATACGCCCACGCCGACCAGCGCGTGGGACGCCCGCCACGTCATCCGAGCATCCCGGACTTGACCATCACAGCGCGAAGACTGGCGAACTCGTCGTCGACGAACTTCTCGAATTCGCCGCCCGTCATCAGCGCCGGCGTCCAGGCATTCTTCTCCAGCGCCTCGGCCCAGGCCTTGGACTTCGTCGCCTTCACGATCAGATCGGTCAACGCCTTGCGCTGCTCCGCGCTGATGCCTGGCGCGCCGTAAACACCGCGCCAGTTGCCGATCACCACATTAATGCCCTGCTCCTTGAGCGTGGGCACGGCGATGCCCTTCAGGCGCTTGTCCGACGTGACACCGATCGGAACCATCTTGCCGGCGGTGATGTATTCGGCAAACTCACTGTAGCCGCTGCCGCCGACCGTGACGTTGCCGCCCAGAATCGCCGCCGTCGCCTCACCGCCGCCGCGAAACGCCACATAGTTGATCTTCGCCGGATCGACGCCGACTTCACGCGCAATCATCGCCGCAGCGATGTGTTCGGTGGAACCGCGCGAGCCGCCACCCCATTTCACGCTGCCTGGGTCCTTCTTCAACTGTTCCACCACGTCTTTCATCGTCTTGAGCGGCGAGCCCGCCGGAAGCACGAAGACGTTGTATTCGCTGGTCAACCGCGCCAGCGGCGTCAACTGCGCCAGCGTCACGGGCGGCTTGCCGGTAATGATGCCTCCGAGCATCACCGCGCCCATCACCATCAGCGCGTTGGCGTCACCCTTGCTGCCGTTGTAGAACTGCGCCAGGCCGAGCGCGCCCGCCGCACCGCCCTTGTTGTCGAAACTGACGGAATCGGCGGCACCACTTTCTTGCAGCGCCTTGCCCAGTGCACGGCCTGTAGAGTCCCAACCGCCGCCGGGATTGGCCGGGATCATCATCTTCAAGTTGGCTGCTGCGGTAGCTGGCAGCGGCAGCACACCTGCTGCGGCAAGCGCAGTCAGGGATTTCAGAAAGGTATCGCGACGCATGAGCATCCTCCTGGTAAGTGGCAGGCGCCGAGCGGCGCACACTCGCAATGTTCGCCGCAATTTCTTCCCGCCACCGGTTTATCGCACTAGGGCAAATGCTAGTGTCCGGCCCTATGAATACTGAATCGGCCAGGATCAGGCTCGACAAGTGGCTCTGGGCAGCGCGCCTGTTCAAGACGCGCAGCCTGGCCGCGGAGCAGATCGGCAAGGGCCATGTTCTCGTCAACGACGTTGCGGCCAAGGCCTCGCGCGAGGTTCGCATCGGCGACGTGATCGCCTTGTCGCACGCGCAGATGCCGCTGCAGCTCGTTGTCAAGGGACTGAGCCAGAGCCGTGGCCCGGCGCCGGTGGCCCAATTGCAATACGAACAGACGCCGCAAAGCCAGGCGACCCGGGCGGCTCTGACCGAGCAGCGCCGCTCGGGGGTGGAGCCGGGGCAAACCCTGGAACAGGGCCGCCCGACGAAGCGTGACCGGCGCAAGCTCGCCGACTGGAACCGCTGGAGCGCGACGGACGACGGCCTGTAGCTGACCTCCCGGGGGGTCTGCCGGGAATGGGGTGGGGTCGGCAAAGCAAAGGAAATCACGCTTGCCTCCACTCGAAAACAGCGTTTTGCGAGATTCCCGAATGAATTCACCTTGAAATTGCAGCCTTCGGCTTCAGATCGACGGCTGGGCAAGCAAAGGTGACCATGCAAGACCCTCAATCCTCCCCCCCCAACGGACCGGCAGCTGACGAGTCCGCCCAAGGCGCCCCGAGCGTATCGGTCGGCATTGAGCAGCAACTCGCCGACCTCCAGGCCCGCCACGCCGAAGTTTCCGACGCCTATTTGCGCGCCAAGGCCGAGTCCGAGAACACACGGCGCCGCGCCGATGAAGAAATGAGCAAGGCGCGCAAGTTCGCGGTCGAGTCGTTTGCCGAGAGTCTGCTGCCGGTCAAGGACAGCCTGGAGGCAACGCTGGCCATCAAGGGCGTGCCACCCGAGCAGGTGCTTGAGGGCGTGCACGCCACGCTGCGCCAGTTGGCCGCAGCGCTGGAGCGCAACAAGGTGCTCGAGATCAACCCGTCCGCCGGCACACGGTTCGATCCGCACCAGCACCAGGCCATCAGCGTCGTTCCCGCGGCGCAGGAGGCCAACACCGTCGTCGCGGTCCTGCAAAAAGGCTATTCGATCGCCGAGCGCACCCTTCGCCCGGCCCTCGTCACGGTGGCTGGCGCCGCAACGTGAAAGCGCTACGGAGCTTGAAAAGAAGCGACTTAACCACACCTCCGAGACAACCGCATTTCAGCATTCAGGAGCATTGAACATGGGAAGAATCATCGGCATTGACCTTGGCACGACGAATTCATGCGTCGCGATCATGGAAGGCAATACGACAAAAGTGATCGAGAACAGCGAAGGTGCGCGCACCACGCCGTCGATCATTGCGTACCAAGAAGACGGTGAAATCCTGGTCGGTGCCTCGGCGAAGCGCCAAGCGGTGACGAACCCGAAGAACACGCTGTACGCGGTGAAGCGCCTGATCGGGCGCAAGTTCACCGAAAAGGAAGTGCAAAAGGACATCGACCTGATGCCCTACAAAATTGTCGCGGCCGACAACGGCGACGCCTGGGTCCAGGTGCGCAACAACAAGCTCGCGCCGCCGCAGGTCAGCGCCGAAGTGCTGCGCAAGATGAAGAAAACCGCCGAAGACTACCTCGGCGAGCCGGTCACCGACGCAGTGATCACGGTGCCCGCGTACTTCAACGATGCGCAGCGCCAGGCGACCAAGGACGCCGGCCGGATCGCCGGGCTGGACGTGAAGCGCATCATCAACGAGCCTACTGCGGCGGCTCTTGCCTTCGGCCTGGACAAGAAAGAAAAGGGCGATCGCAAGATTGCCGTCTATGACCTGGGCGGCGGAACGTTCGACATCTCGATCATCGAGATCGCCGACGTCGACGGCGAGAAGCAGTTCGAAGTTCTCTCCACCAATGGCGACACGTTCCTGGGCGGCGAAGACTTCGACCAGCGCATCATCGACTTCATCATTGCCGAGTTCAAGAAGGACCAAGGCGTCGACCTCGGCAAGGATGTGCTGGCCCTGCAGCGTCTGAAAGAGGCCGCCGAGAAGGCGAAGATCGAGCTGTCCAGCAGCGCTCAGACCGACATCAACCTGCCCTACGTGACCGCCGACGCCACGGGTCCGAGGCATCTGAACATCAAGCTCAGCCGGGCCAAGCTTGAAGCCCTGGTCGAAGACCTGATCGAACGCACCATCGCGCCCTGCCGTACCGCCATCAAGGACTCCGGCGTGAGTGTTGCCGACATCGGCGACGTGATCCTGGTCGGCGGCATGACGCGCATGCCCAAGGTGCAGGAAAAGGTGAAGGCGTTCTTCGGCAAGGAGCCACGCAAGGACGTGAACCCGGACGAAGCGGTTGCCGTGGGCGCCGCGATCCAGGGGGGCGTGCTCAAGGGCGACGTGAAGGACGTGCTGCTGCTCGACGTGACGCCTCTGTCCCTGGGTATCGAGACGCTCGGCGGGGTGATGACCAAGCTGATCCAGAAGAACACCACCATCCCGACCAAGGCTCAGCAGGTCTTTTCGACCGCCGAC
>JANNKM010000342.1:0-6263 GCA_031396305.1 Rhizobacter sp. | reverse complement strand
CCGTCGGGCACGCTGGGGCGGCGCTTTGGCAGCCTGGGCCTGGTGATCGAGGGTTACGAGACGGAAGTCGAAATCTCTTCGGCTGGCGCCGATGACATCAGCGCCGATACACCTGCCGCGCGCGCCGAGGCCGGACGCGTGGCGCAACACCTGCACCGCTTGCGCGAATGCACCGGCCTGCACGAGCCGCTGGCGCTGCGCCTGAAATCCGCCCTGCCCGCGCACGCCGGCTTTGGTTCGGGCACGCAGCTCGCGCTCGCGGTGGGCCGGGCCTTTGCGCACTGGCAAGGCCTCGACCTGAGCAGCGCCACGCTGGCGACGTGGCTGGCGCGCGGCCAGCGCTCAGGCATCGGCATCGCCGGTTTCGATGCGGGCGGGCTCCTGCTCGACGGCGGACCGGGTGCCGATGGCAGCCCGGCGCCGCTGCTGGCGCGCCTGGAATGGCCAAGCCAATGGCGCATCATCGTCGTGGTCGACTCGCTCCGGCATGGCCTGCACGGCCGCGCTGAACGCGAGGCGATCGCCGGGCTGCACGCGCTGCCGCGCGCGCAAGCCGCCGACCTGTGCCACCAGGTGCTGATGCGCGTCTTGCCCGGTGCGGCGAGCCGCGACTTCGAGGCGTTTGCCAGCGGCATCAACCAGGTGCAATCGTGCCTGGGCGAGCACTTCGCGCCGGCGCAAGGCGGCAGCGCCTGGACCAGCCCGGCGGTGGGCCGTCTCATGCAATGGCTGCGCGCACGCTGCGGCGAAGCCGCGGCCATCGGCCAAAGTTCATGGGGGCCCACTGGCTTTGCCTGTGTGCCGTCGGCAGCGGCCGCGCAGCAGCTGATCGCGGCGGCCCGAGCCGAAGGCGTCGTCGACACGGCCCTTGAGCTGCACGTCGTCGCCGGCCGCAACCACGGCGCCGTATCGACCGATAAAGCCCTGCGCTGCCCCTGAGCGCGACGATCCACCACCCATCAATTGACCCGAATCACCATGGAACGCCCCTACATCCTCCACATGTTCACACCGGGCCGGCAGATGAGCCCGTTTGACATCAACATGGCCGCCGACGCGGGCTACCAAGTCATCGTGCCGTACACCGAGGTCGGGTTGGACTCGATTTCCGGCCTGACGCAGGACACGATCTTTTCGCGCGGCCCGAAGGGCGCGGCGCGCACCGGCATCTTCCTCGGCGGGCGCGACGCGCTGCTCGCCGCCGACATGCTGGAGCGCGCCAAAGCTGCGATGTTCAAGCCCTTCGTCGTCTCGCTGATGGCCGATCCGAGCGGCGCCTACACCACGGCGGCGGCGATGCTCGCCTGCGTCGAAGCGGCGCTGCGGCGCGCCCACGCCAGCAGCCTCGCGGGAAAGAACGTGCTCGTGCTCGGCGGCACCGGGCCGGTGGGGCGCATTGCCGGCGTGATCGCGGCGCGCTGCGGCGCTGCCGTGAGCCTCTCCAGTCGCGGCGGCATGGCCGCAGCCGAACAGGCCGCGCGCGAGACCGGGCAGCGCTTTCAGGTCGAGCTGAAGGGCGCGTCGGCCGCCGACCGCTCTGCCCTGCGCGAATCGCTGGCGCAGGTCGATGTGATCCTGGCCTGCGCTGCCGCCGGCGTGCAGGTCGCCACGGCCGAAGACCTGAGCCATGCGCCGCGGCTCAAGGTGGCGGCCGACCTGAACGCCGTGCCGCCCGAGGGCATCGCCGGCGTGGCCGCGATGGACGACGCGAAACCACTGGGCGGAACAAATGCGCTGGGCATCGGCGCGCTCGCGGTAGGCAACGTCAAGTACCAGACCCAGCAACGCATGATGGTGCAGATGCGCGAAGCGCAAAAGGCGGTGACGCTGGGTTTTGCCGAAGCGTTCGCGACGGCCCAGGTCGTGCTGGCGGAAAGCGCCGGCACGGCGGCCCGCGCCTGAGAACGATGCACGCTCCAGGCAGCATCGCCGTGGCCGCGCTGTCCGCGCGGCTGCTCGCCCAGATGGGTGCGCAATCCGGCATGAAGGTGATCGCGCTCGATGTCTTCGGTGACAGCGACACCCGCGCCGCGGCGTCGCGCTGGATGCCGATTGGCGCACCGCGGGCGCTGCGCATCGATGCGCAGCTGCTGCTCGAAACGTTGGCGGCGCTGGCGCGCGGCGGCGCGGTGCACGGCTGGATCGCCGGCGCGGGGTTCGAGGGCCGTGCGGAGCTGCTCGAGCAGGGCGCCGCGTTGTTGCCGTTGCTGGGCACGTCGGCGGCAGACGTGCGCCGTTTGCGCGACCCGAAGGCGTTCTTCGAAACGCTCGATGCGCTGGACATCGCCCACCCCGAAGTGCGCCACGCGGGCGTGGCGGGTGCGCCAGGCTGGCTGCTGAAGGACTTCGGCGCGAGCGGCGCGACCCACATCCGCCGCGCCGGCATGGACCAGCCCGCGTCGAGCCAGTACCTGCAACGTGAGGCGCCCGGCGCAACGATGTCGGCGACATTCCTCGCCAACGGCCGCGAGGCGCTGCTGCTGGGCTGCAATCAACAGATCGTGCGACCGTTCGACGATCTCCCGTTTCGGTTTCATGGTGTCATCGGTCCGGTCGCAGTGCCCGCAGCGGTGCGCACGCGCATCGCGCGCGCGCTCGACGCGCTGAGCGCCAGCTTCTGCCTGCGCGGCCTGGGCAGCCTGGATTTCCTGCTCGACGGCGACGCGGTGAACGTGCTCGAGGTCAACCCGCGCCCTCCTGCGAGCATGGCGCTGTATCCGCGCGTCGGCGATCACGCTCTGTTCAGCGCGCACCTGCAGGCGTGCCGCGGCGGCGCACTGCTCGACACCGCGATGGGCGAAGACAGCGCTGTCGGCTCGCCGCAGGTGCGCGGCACCGAGATTGTTTTCGCAGCGCAGCCGCTGCGGCTGGATGATGCAGCGCTGGCGGCACTGGTGCAAAAACCCGCGACGCACGACGTGCCGCGGCGCGCCGCGACGCGCGCTGATGCGCCACACTTCGCGCGTGGCGAGCCGGTGTGCAGCATCAGCGCGAGCGGCGCCGACGCAGCCGGGGTGAGCCGTGAATTGGCGCAGCGCCGCAACGCCGTGCTGCACCTCCTGCAAACCTCGGAGACCTGTCGATGAGCGAAAACCACGCAGCGCTGGCGGCATGCGCCCTGAGCGTGAATTCGCAGGTGCGGCCGTGGGTGGAACGCCTGCTGAATGAAGCCGACGCGCTGCGGATTCGGGTACGCAGCGACAGCTGCGGCGCGCTCATCGTCGATGCCGGCATCGAGGCATCGGGAAGCGTCGCCGCGGGGCTGCTGATCGGCGAAATCTGCATGGGCGGCTTTGGCAGCGTGGGCTTGCGCATGGCGCCGAGCCCTGGCGCGGCCGCGGGTGGGCCGACCTGGCCGACTTGGCTTGAGGTGCGCAGCTCCCAGCCCGTGCTCGCCTGCCTGGGCAGCCAGTACGCCGGCTGGAGCCTGGCGGCGAGCAAGGAAGAGACTGGCGCCAAGAAATTCTTCGCGCTTGGCTCGGGCCCGGCGCGCGCGCTGGCCGGCAAGGAGCCGTTGTTCGAAGAACTCGGCTATCGCGACCGCGCCGACTCGGGCGTGCTGGTGCTTGAAGTCGATCGGCCCCCGCCCGCGGTAGTGCTGCAAAAAATTCTGCGCGACACTGCATTGCCGGGGCCAGGGTTGACCGTGATCCTGACGCCTACCACGAGCGCCGCGGGAACGACGCAAGTCGTCGCGCGGGTGCTCGAAGTGGCGCTGCATAAGGCGCACACCCTGGGCTTTGCGCTCGGCGACATCGTCGACGGCCTGGCCAGCGCGCCGCTGCCCGCGCCGAGCCCCGACGCTGGTGTCGCAATGGGCCGCACCAACGATGCGATCCTGTACGGCGGAACGGCCCACCTGAGCGTGCGCGGCTCCGACGCCGCGGCGCGCGAACTGGCGCAGAAGCTCCCCTCGCGCAACTCCCGCGACTTCGGGCGCGGCTTCGCCGAGATCTTCAAGGAATCGGGCCACGACTTCTACAAGATCGACCCCGCGCTGTTCGCCCCCGCGCAGGCGTGGGTCAGCAACCTCGACAGCGGCAACACTTGGCACGCCGGCGCGCTCGACATGGCGTTGCTGCGCAGCCTTTGGTTGCCGCAGGCCTGAGGCTGAGAGTCTTTCGATCATGCCCGCTCATCACGCCAAAACGCACCCGCTCGTCGTTGCAAATGCTCGCCATAGCCCGGGCTATGGCTGCGCTTTGCGCCTAGACCGGGCACGTTTCGGCGTGCTGCTCGGGCACGCTCGAAAAACTCTCAGCCTCTGAGCGATGAACCCGCTGCGGGTCGCGATCCTGACGGACGAGGTCGGCTGGCACACGCGCCAGTTGCAGGCGGCGCTGCGCGAGCGCGGCGCGGTGGGGCGCTGCGTTGACCTTGCCGATTGCCGCATCGACACCACCACGGCGTGGCATGGCCTGGCGATTCCCGGTTTCGGCCGCGAGCTTCCCGACGCCGCGCTCGTGCGCGGCATCGCCGGCGGCAGCTTCGAGCAGGTGACAAAACGCCTCGGCGTGCTGCATGCGCTTCGCGAACTCGGCGTGCCTGTGTACAACGATGCACGCGCCATCGAGCGCTGCGTCGACAAGTCGATAACGAGCCTGCTGCTGCACGCCGCGCGAGTGCCCACGCCACCCACCTGGGCGCTCGAGTCGCACGCGATGGCGCAGCGCATCGTGATGGCACAGGCCGCCGCCGGCCACGCCCTGGTGCTCAAGCCGCTGTTCGGTTCGCAAGGCAAGGGGCTGCAGCGCGTCGGTGCGGTGGACGGCGGTTTCATCGCCTTGCCGGCGCCGGACGCACTGGGGCCAGGTTTCGGTTCGCTGTTCTATCTGCAGCGCTTCCTGCCCGCGCGCAGCGCGCCGGGACACGACTGGCGCGTGCTCGTGATCGGCGGCCGTGCCGTCACCGCGATGCGCCGTGTCAGCGCCCACTGGGTGCACAACGTGGCGCAGGGCGCGGCTTGCGAGCCTGCGGCGCTGACGCCTGAACTCGCGCGCGTCGCGCAAGACGCGGCGCGTGCCGTCGACGCGGACTACGCCGGTGTGGACCTGATGCCCAGCGCCGACGGGCCGGCGTTGCAGGTCATCGAAGTCAACGGTGTCGCCGCGTGGCGCGGCTTGCAGGGCGTGACACGGTTCAACATCGCGCAGGCGATCGTCGCCGACTTGTTCGAGCGGCGCATCCAGCGTAGCTCACGCGAGGCTCAAGCGGCAGCGGTCGGCACCGACGTTCCCGTGCGGCGCGCATGAATCAAACGGCGGTGAACGCGCGGTGCATCACGCACGCGACGCACTGTTTTCTGCGCGCCTGCGCGCTCGACGTTGCGGTGCGCAAACCAGGCAATGTGAGCGCCGCCTCGCCCGGCCACGGCATGGACGCCGCGCTGTTTCTGGCCAGCGCCCGCGCTGCCGTAGGGCCCCTGTTCGAGGCCGGTGCGCGGGTCGGGCCGCGCATCGAAAGCGCTTGGGCCGCCACCTGGGCCGCCGCGGGCTGCAATACCAATCTGGGCATCCTGCTGCTGTGCGCGCCGCTGGCCTTGGCGATCGAGCAGCCTGGCGCGCTGGCTGGCAAGGCGCAGTTGCGCACAGCGCTGGAAGCGGTGCTCGCCGCGCTGAACCTCGACGACACCCGCTGCGCCTACCGCGCCATCGCCCTCGCCAATCCGGCGGGCCTGGGCCGCGCTGACGCCGAAGACGTGCACGCGCAACCCCACCTGCCGCTGCGCGAAGCGATGGCACTGGCGGCGCAGCGGGACAGCATCGCGCGCCAGTACGCGAGCGGCTATGCAGACCTGTTCGACCCCACCTTGCCGACGCCGCCCCCCGGGTTTCCCCCAGTGGCGAATTCGCCCAGCGCCGCGCCCGGCGCCGAGTCCGACGGCGCTACCGTGACCCATGTTCAGCAGGTGTACCTGCACTTCATGAGCCGCTGGCCCGATTCACACATTGTTCGAAAACACGGCGCCGCCGTGGCACATACTGTCATGAGCGCGGCGCAGGCCTGGGCGCAAGGCCCGGCTCCCGGCGCCGACCCGGCTTTCGCCGCCTGGGACGAAGCCCTGAAGGCGCGGCGCCTCAACCCCGGCACCAGCGCCGATCTGACGGTCACCTGCGTGTTCGTCGCCTTGCTGCTGGCGGGTGCGGCGGGGCATGGCGGCGCGGCGTGGCATGGAAAGTGATAGCACTGCTGCGGCGCCGGTCTGCAGGCCGGCGTTTGTACCTCTCAAGCAAATGTGGCTTTGCCACTTTGCTTGAACCCCC
>JANNKM010000328.1:0-7990 GCA_031396305.1 Rhizobacter sp. | reverse complement strand
CCTGCCGACCTGAAAGCCGTGATTGACAAGAACAGCGGCGCGGCCCTGTCCAAGCAGATCGGCAAGGTCTGGGACGCGAGCCAGGCCGTCGGCCGCAAGGCCGCCTCGGACCGCGGCAACAATTTCATTCAGCTGTCTGCGGCAGAGACCGACAACTGGATGAAGGCGTCGGCGTCGCTCTACGACGAGTGGGTGGTGGACATGGACAAGCGCGGCCTACCAGGCAAGCAGATGCTCGACGACGCGCGCGCCTTGCTCGTCAAGCACAAGAAGTGACCCAGCGCGCTGCGGCGGCGCTGGCGTTCATGCAGCGGACATCCGGGCGCTGAATGCCTGCGTGGCCGCACTGCCTCGCAACGCTTTTCGCGCTGCTCGGCTGTGGCGTCGCGTCGCTCACGGCGCTGCTCACGGTGGCGAGCATCGCCGGGCGTTCGCTGTTCGCGAGCCCGATTCCGGGTGACGTGGAGCTGACGCAGTTCGGCATTGCGTTGTCGATTGCGCTGTCCCTGCCGTGGTGTCAATTGCGCGGCGGCAACATCATCGTCGACTTCTTTACCCAGCGGCTGCGCCCGCGCCGCCTCCAGTTCCTCGATGGCGTGGGCACGCTGCTGCTGGCGCTGATGACCGGCGTGCTCGCCTGGCGCACTGCGGCGGGAGCAGTCTCGGTGTACCAGGCCTCCGAGACGACGATGATCCTCGGTTTGCCGATGGGACACACCTACGCCGTGCTTGCGCCCGGCCTGGCGCTGACGGCGGTGATTGCCTCGATGCAGACGCTGCAGCATTGGCGGGGTCGAAAGGCAACTGACACGCCATGAGCGGCGCTGCGACCGGCGCGTTGATGTTCGGCGCGATGCTGCTGTTGATGGGCGTGCGCGTTCCCATCGCTGCGGCGATGTTCGTCCCCGGCGCGTTGGGCTACTGGGCGATGAGCAGCGACCCGGCGTTGATCAACCTGCTCAATTTGCTCAAGGGCTCGGCCGTGGCGCGGCTGACGGTGTACGACCTGAGCGTGATTCCGCTGTTCCTTCTGATGGGCCAGTTCGCCACCCAAGGAGGCCTGAGCCGCGCCCTGTTTCGCGCCGCGGCGGCGTTCGTCGGCCACATTCGCGGCGGCCTGGCGATGGCGGCGATCCTCAGCGCCGCGGCTTTCGGCGCCGTGTGCGGGTCGTCGGTGGCGACGGCCGCGACGATCACGCAGGTGGCTTATCCGGAGATGAAGGCGCATGGTTACCACGGGCGCCTGTCCACCGCGACGCTGGCCACGGGCGGCACGCTGGGAATTCTGATTCCGCCCTCCGTGCCACTCGTCGTCTATGCCATCCTCACCGAACAGAACATCGCGAAGTTGTTCGCCGCCGCGCTGATACCAGGCTTGATCGCGACCGCCGGCTACCTGATTGTGATTGCGCTGTACTGCGCCGCGCGGCCGGAACTGGCCACGCCGAGCGAGCCGCTGCCTTGGTCGCAGCGCTGGCGGGCGCTGGCCGGAGTGTGGCCGATCGCGCTGATCTTCATGGCGGTATTCGGCGGCATCTACGGCGGCGTGTTTTCACCGACGGAGGGCGCGGCGGTGGGCGCGGTGGGCACCTTCATCGTCGGCGTGGCGCAGGGCGACCTGAACCTGGCGGGAGTCCGGCGCAGTTTCCTGGGCACGGCGGAAACTTCGGCGATGGTGTTCATGATCTTCCTTGGTGCCGACATGATGAACGCCGCACTCGCCCAGACCCAGATGCCGGCGCGCCTGTCGGAGTGGGTCAGCCACCTGCAAGTCGCGCCGCTGGTGATCGTCGGCTGTGTGCTCTTGTTCTACGTCGTGCTGGGCTGCGTGATGGACGAGTTGTCGATGCTGCTGCTCACCATTCCCGTCATCTTCCCGACCATCATGCAGCTCGACCTGTGGGGCCTCGCGCCGCAGATGAAGGCGATCTGGTTCGGCATCCTGGTGCTGATGACGGTGGGCATCGGCCTGATCGCGCCGCCGGTGGGGTTGAACGTCTACGTCGTGAACTCGATCGCGCGCGACGTGCCAATGAGCGAAACCTACAAGGGCGTATTTCCGTTCCTTGCCAGCGACGTACTGCGCGTGCTCGTGCTGCTGTTCTTTCCGTCGCTGAGCCTGGGTCTGGTGACGTGGCTGTTCAAGTAGGCCCGTGTTTATCGGCCTCCGAGGTGAACGAGTCGGCGTAGAACTCTTCCGTGGGCAGGGCGCAGAGGCTCACGAAGTCTCGCCTTGCCGAGTCCACCATGACCGGTACACCGCAGGCGTAGACCTGATGCCCGCTGAGGTCGGGCAGGTCTTGCATGACCGCCTGATGGACGAATCCGGTCCGGCCGGTCCATTCGTCCACGGGCTTGGGCTCTGACAGAACCGGTACGTAGCGCAGATTCGGCAGGAGCTGCGCCGCCTGCTCGGCCCAGTCATGCAGGTACAGGTCGGCGCGGCTGCGGCAGCCCCAGTAGAGCAGCGTCGGCCGCGTGATGCCTTTGAACTCGATGTGCTCGATGATCGCCTTGATCGGTGCGAAGCCGGTGCCCGAGGCGAGCAGCACGATCGGTTTGTCGGAGTTCTCGCGCAGGAAAAAACTGCCGAACGGGCCTTCGATGCGAAGGATTTCCTTTTCCTTGAGCGTGGCGAATACATGGTCGGTGAACTTGCCACCCGGCATGTGGCGCAAGTGCAGTTCGATGGCGGGGCGTTCCGTCTGGGTGTGCGGGGCATTGGCCATCGAGTAGCTGCGCCGGGCACCGTCACGCAGGATGAACTCCACGTATTGGCCGGCGTGGTATTTCATCGTGTCGTTCGCCGGCAACTGCATCATCAGGATCGCCACGTCGGCGGCGGGCCTGGTGATGCTGATGACGCGGCACGGCATCTTTCGCACAGGGAACTCGCCCGCGCCCGGGACCATGCGCGCCTCGAGCACGATGTCGGTCTGCGGCACGCCGCAGCACGTCAAGATCATCCCGCTTCGCTCTTCCTCGGCGCTCAGGGCCTTTTTCTGATGCGTGCCGTGCACCACCCGGCCCTCGAGCAAGCGGCACTTGCACGAGCCGCAGGCGCCATCGCGGCAGCCGTAGGGCAGGCCGATGCCTTGGCGAATCGCCGCGGCGAGCAAGGGCTCGCTCAACTCGGTTTGAAACGTGCGGCCGCTGGGTCGGACCGTGATCGTGAACGTCATCTTCGGCAGGCGAGGGTAAAGTGAGGCGCGATTGTGCCCGCTGCGATATGGCCCTCATGCACGACAGACCTGCCCGGTTCAGACAAGCCACGCTCCTGATCGTGGGCTGCGGCGATATCGGCATGCGCGTCGCAGCGCTCCTGCGCGGCCGCTGGCGGCTGATCGCGCTGACCTCCGATGCGGCGCGCGTGGCTGCGCTGCGCCAGGCCGGTATCCGGCCCATCGTTGGCGATCTCGACGACGCCGCCACATTGAACCGCCTCGCCGGGCTGGCCGACGCGGTGTTGCATCTCGCGCCTCCGCCAGCCACCGGCGCGCTGGACACGCGCACCCGCAACCTGCTGACCGCCCTGGCGCGCAGGAGCCGGCTGCGCAGCCTGGTCTATGCGAGCACGAGCGGCGTGTACGGCGACTGCGGTGGGGCGCGCATCGACGAAACCCGGCGCGTCGATCCGCGCACCGAGCGCGGGCGGCGCCGTGTCGATGCCGAAGCGCGGCTGCGCTGGTTTGGCCGGGCCTTTGCGGTACGGGTGAGCCTGCTGCGCATCCCCGGCATCTATGCGGGCGATCGGCCCGGCGGCCACCCACGCGAGCGCCTGCTGCGAGGTACGCCGGTGCTGAGCCCGAGCGACGATGTGTACACGAACCATATCCATGCTGATGATCTGGCACGTGCCTGCGTTGCCGCCTTGCATAGGGGAAAGCCGCAGCGCGCCGTGAACACGAACGACGACACCGAACTGAAGATGGGCGAATACTTCGATGTCGCCGCTGACCTGTGCGGCCTGCCGCGTCCGCCGCGCATCGACCGTGCGCAGGCTTTGGTGAGCCTGCCGCCAATGCAGCTGAGTTTCATGAGCGAGTCCAGACGGCTCGTGAACCAGCGCCTGAAGACGGAACTGCGCTTGCGCCTGCGTTACCCGACCGTCAAGCAGGGTTTGCTCGCCTGATCCGGCTGGCGCGAAAGCGCCGCCGCCGGTTCAGATTCCCTTCGGTTTGCTCAAGAGCTTGGTGCGGTCGACGCTGTGGACATGCACCGTCTGCAATTGCCCCAGGCGGCGGATTTCGAGCACGACGTCGCGCTGCACGGCGCTGCGCCACAGCGTCTTGTAGAGCGTTTCGAGCTGGCTGACGGCGACGCCGTCGATGCTCACGATGCGGTCGCCCGGCAACAGGCCGGCATCTTCGGCGGGGCTGTCGCGGTTGACCCGGATCACGCGCACGGCGCCGTCATGCTCCACGCAGTTCATCCCCAGCCAGGCGCGCGAGCTGCCGCGCGATGCTCCTTCGCGGCGCATTTCGCCGAGGATGGGCTTGAGCAGATCGATGGGAACGAACATGTTGCCGGGCAAACGCGGATGGTCGTCGCCGAGCGCATTGCCCACGACGAGCGAGCCGATGCCCAGCAGTTCGCCATTGGCGTTGAACAGGCCGGCGCCGCTGTGGTCGCTGCGCGGTGGCGTGGTGAACAGGGCGCCGTCGATGTGGTATTCCCAGTAGCCCGAAAAGGCCCGGCGCGACACCATCTGCGCCAGGCTGCGCCCGCCGTCTTCGCCACCGCTGGCGATCATCAACGGCTCCGTGTTCGATACCTCGGCCGACGCCCCGAGCCTGGCTGGCGCCACCTTCACCGGCGCCAGCGCCTGCAGCAGGCCGAAGCCAGACGCCAGGTCGTAGGCGACGACGCGCGCGGGTACCTGACGCTCGCCTTCGAGCACGAGGTCGACCTGTTCCGCCTCAAGGATCAGATAGCCGATCGTCAGAATCAGACCCTCGGCGTCGATCACGACGCCCGAGCCCTGACGTTTGCGACCCAGGGTGTCAATGGAGCGGGCGTCTTCTACGGCGACGGACTTGACACCCACGACGGCGGCATTCGCTTCGCGCAGGGCGCGCACGCGCGCCTGCAGTTCGGCCGATTCAGTCTGCGAAGGCGCGTCGGGCGTGGACTGCGCCACGCAGACGGTGCAGGAGAGGCTCAAGGCGAATGCAAGGGCAGCGTGCCGCCGGCGCATGCGCCGGGCCAGGTTCACACCCAAGCTCGGAAAAGTTCTCCCATCCATCATTGCCTCCAGCCGCGTGTTCCGCTCCGCAAGCATGCGGCAAGCCAGGTGAAATGAAAAGATGCGGCGCGCCCGCCCAAGCGAAAAAACTTGCCCGTGCCAGGCCTTATGCCGCGATGCTGGCGTGTCCCTCGCGCGCTCGCGGGGGCGCGCGCCTGATCGTTTCAACGCCGCCCGAACGGAGACTGGCCTCGCCAATAGCGCATCATCAGCCAGCCGCCCAGCATGCCGCCCAGGTGCGCGAAGTGCGCGACGCCGCCTTGCGGATCCATCACGCCGAGCACCAGTTCAATCGCACCGTAAGCGAACACCAGCACCTTGGCCTTCATGGGAATCGGCGGGATCAGCAGCATGACGGTTCGGTTCGGGAACATCATGCCGAATGCCAGCAGCAGGCCGAACAAGCCACCTGAAGCGCCGACCGTCGGGTTGCCTGAACCCAGCATGGCATTGACCAGCAACTGCGTTGCCGCGGCGGCCAGCACGCTGGCAAAGTAGAAGTGCGTGAATCGCTTCTGGCCCCAGACGCGCTCGAGCTCCGCGCCGAACATCCAGATGCCCAGCATGTTGAAGAACAAGTGGCCAAAACTGCCGTGCAAGAAGGAGTACGACAGCACCTGCCAGGGCAGGAAGCCGTTGCCGATCGGCCAGAGCGCGAACGCTCGCGTGAACCACGGCCCGAGAAAGATATCAAGGCAAAACGCCGCCACGTTGACGAGCAGCAGCGCTTGAGTGATGGGGGGCAGGGAAGGCATGCGGGCGGTCCATCGGGCAGGGGTGGACAGTTTACGTGCTGGCACCTGATGCGCCCGGTCGAGGCACCGAGCTGCGCGAGAAGAACCCGCTGCGTGGACGTGCCGCGGAGCAGCGCCCGACGCAAAGGGCCCATGCCATAATCCGCACCCTTCGAAGGCGCTCGCACGCGCCCCCACTTCGGCCGGAGTGGCGAAATTGGTAGACGCAGCAGACTCAAAATCTGCCGGTGGAAACACCATGCCGGTTCGATTCCGGCCTCCGGCACCAGCAACGCCCTGCTCGGCTGCTGCGCGACGCAATCTGCGCGCTGCGGTGCTCGCCGTACGCCAGTACGGCTGCGCTCCTCCCGCGCACCTTGCGCCGCTCGCGACGCCAATCAGTGCATTGCTTGCGTGGCACATCAGCGAGCTGCCCTGCCACAATGCAAACGATTCCGGACGATTGCAACGCAGGTAGAACATGGATCGCTACAACACGCTCGAAGACGTCATTGGCAACACTCCGCTGGTGCGCCTCGTGCGCGTTCCCGGGCGTGAGTTTGATGCGCGCGGCAATGTGCTGCTCGGCAAGCTGGAGGGCAACAACCCGGCAGGATCGGTCAAGGACCGGCCGGCGATCAGCATGATTCGGCGGGCCGAAGAACGTGGCGACATCCGGCCCGGCGACACCCTGATCGAAGCGACTTCGGGCAATACCGGAATCGCGCTGGCGATGGCCGCGGCGATCCGCGGCTACAGGATGGTGCTGATCATGCCGGAAGACCTGAGCATCGAGCGTGCCCAGACGATGAAGGCGTTCGGCGCCGAACTCATTCTCACGCCGCGCTCGGGTGGCATGGAATACGCCCGCGACCTTGCCGAGCAGATGCAAAAGGAAGGCAAGGGCTTCGTGCTCGACCAGTTCGCCAATGCCGACAACCCGCGTATCCACTATGAGACCACCGGTCCGGAAATCTGGCGCGATACCGCTGGTCGCATCACGCATTTCGTCAGCGCGATGGGAACCACAGGCACGATCACCGGGACGTCGCGCTTCCTGAAGGAGCAAAACCCGAAGATACGCATCGTCGGCGCCCAGCCGCTCGAAGGCTCGCGCATTCCCGGGATTCGCAAGTGGCCGCAGGCGTACCTGCCCAAGATCTACGACCCGACGTGGATAGACGAAACCATCGGCGTGAGCCAGCTTGATGCCGAAGAAATGGCGCGCCGCCTGGCCCGCGAAGAAGGGCTGTTTGGCGGCATCTCCGCCGCAGGGGCCTGCTGGGTCGCACTTCAATTGGCGCAGTCGCTCGACAACGCGACCGTCGTCTTCGTTGTCTGCGATCGCGGCGATCGCTACCTGTCTACCGGCGTCTTTCCGGCCTGAACCGCAGGTTGGGCGTTGCCGCGATGTCCGAGGCATTTGTCTTCTGTCCGCGCTGTGCGACACGGCTGGCGCCACTCAGCGCCGAGGAAGATGGCGGCCTGAAGACGCGCCTGCGCTGCCCGAGTTGTTCCTGGACGCACTGGAACAATCCGACACCGGTGCTCGCCGCGGTGATTGAACTGGCCGATCGCGACGGCCAGTTGCTGCTCGCGCGCAACGCTGCCTGGTCGGGCAAGATGTTCGGCCTGATCACCGGGTTCATGGAGGCCGGCGAGACACCACAGGAAGGCATCGGCCGTGAGGTGGCCGAAGAGACATCGCTGAAGGCCGAGTCGCTCGCCTTGATCGGTGTTTACGACTTTCAGCGCATGAACCAGGTGATCATCGCCTACCACGCGCTGGCGCGCGGGCAGATCGTGCTGTCACCCGAACTCGCCGAGTACCGCCTGGTCACTCCCGACACCGTGCGGTGCTGGCGGGCCGGGACCGGCTACGCACTGGCCGACTGGCTCACCGCACGCGGGCACTCCCCCAAATGGGTGGAAATCCCGCCCCGGCCGGTCAGCCCCGGCCACCTAGAATCCCGGTAACACAAGGAAACGCGATGGACGCCCAGAAAGAGCT
>JANNKM010000315.1:0-14135 GCA_031396305.1 Rhizobacter sp. | reverse complement strand
GAAGGGACTTCCCACCTTCGGGCAACGGCGACGGTACGCCAAGATTGGTGGTGTTTGAAGTCATCAATCTGAAGCCTAAGAAAGGGGAAGTCCGTGGAGCAGATTACACGAAGTGCAGCGCGAGGTGAAGCCGTTCGCGTTGGAGTCGACCTGGCCAAGTGCGTGATTCAAACCCGGTGCGGCCGTCACCACAGCAGCGCAAAGCAAGGCCGCGTGGCACTACCCAATCGGAACCGTCATCCGTCAGCGTTCAACAGAGTTCGGGACATCGCCTGCGGCACGTCATGTGGGGGTTTGTTCATGGCGAAAGTCAGGCGCTGTCCCCGGGGAGCCCTACCCCGTATTGCGCAGCCCGGCAGCGATGCCGTTGATCGAAATGTGGATGCCGCGCCCGACGCGTTCCCGGTCTGAATCCGCCGTGCCCGTGTGCCGCCTGCGCCGCATCAACTCGACTTGCAGGTGATTCAGCGGGTCGAGGTAGGGAAAGCGGTGTTCGATGGAGCGCGCCAGCGCCGGATTGGACGCGAGGCGCTGCCGCTCGCCGGTGATCGCGGCGAGCGCATCCTGGGTGCGCTGCCACTCGGTCTGGATGTGCCCGAAGATGCGCTTGCCCAGGCGCCGGTCTTCGACAAGATCGACATAGCGCGCGGCGATGCCAAGGTCGCACTTGGCGAGCACCATGTCCAGGTTCGACAACAGGGTGCGAAAGAACGGCCACGACTTGTGCATGCGCCGCAGCAGCGCCAGGCGCTGCGCGCGCCCGCTGGGCGAAGCGCCGAGAAAGGCCTCGATCGCGGCGCCGAAGCCATACCAGCCGGGCAGCGCCACGCGGCACTGGCCCCAGCTGAAGCTCCACGGTATCGCGCGCAGGTCTTCGATGGCCGGGCGCGCCTTGGCGTGGCGTGCCGCGGGCCGCGAGCCGATGTTGAGTTCGGTGATTTCGCGGATCGGCGTCGCGCTGAAGAAGTAGTCGGTGAAGTCCGCGGTTCCGTAGACGAGCTCGCGGTAAGCGGCCTGGCTGGCGGCGCTGATTTCCTGCGCCGCCGCGTGAAAACTCTTCGGTGCGCTTTTCGTCGGGTGCAGCAGCGTCGCCTCGAGCGTGGCGGCCACGAGTGTTTCCAGGTTGCGCCGGCCGATCTCGGGGTGGGCGTATTTCGACGCGATCACTTCGCCTTGTTCGGTCAGGCGGATCTGGCCGTTCACCGTGCCCGGCGGCTGCGCCAGGATCGCCTGGTAGCTCGGGCCACCGCCGCGCCCGACCGTGCCGCCGCGGCCATGGAACAGGCGCAGCGAGATGCCGTGCGCCGATGCGAGTTCGCCGAACAGTTGCACCAGCGAGATTTCGGCGCGGTACAGCTCCCAGTTGCTGGTGAACATGCCGCCGTCTTTGTTGCTGTCGCTGTAGCCGAGCATGATGTCCTGCTCGCCGCCCGAGGCGTGAACCATCGTGGCGATGCCGGGCAGCGCATAGAACTCACGCATGATCTGGCTGGCACGTTGCAGGTCGCCGATCGTTTCGAACAGCGGCGAGACGATCAGGTCGGACACGGCGCCCGCGCCATCCGGGTCTGCGGCGCCGCCTTCCAGGCGGCCGCGCAGCAAGCCGACTTCCTTGAACAGCAGCAGCACCTCCAGCAGGTCACTCACCTGCTCGGTGTGCGAAATGATGTAGTGGCGCAACGCTTCGCGGCCGTAGCGCTGCAGGAGTTCGCGCGCGGCCTCGAACACGGCGAGCTCGCCGCGCGTCTGTTCGCTGTAGTTCACTGAGACCACGCGCAGCGGCCGGGCGTCGTTCAGCTCGCGCAGCAACAGCGTGCGGCGCGCGGCCTCATCCAGTGCGCTGTAGTCGGGCTCGATGCGCGCGACGCGCAGCAACTCGGCCAGCACCGCTTCGTGCTTGTCGGAACTCTGGCGCAGGTCGAGCGTGGCCAGGTGAAAGCCGAACACCTGCACGGCTCGCAGCAGCGGGTGCAGGCGCACCGCGGCCAGCGCCTGCGCGTGGTGCGAGCGCAGCGATTCGTCGATGACGCGCAGGTCGGCGAGCAACTGCTGCGCGTTCTCATACGGGTCTTGCGGCGCGACCGCATGGCGCAGCGCCTCGGTGCCGGTGAGTTGCTGCAGGGTCGCGGCCAGGCGTGCATACACGCCGATCAGCGCACGCCGGTAGGGCTCGTCCTGGCGGTGTGGGTTGTGGTCGGTGGAGCGTTCGGCGAGCGCCTGCAATTGCGGTGTGACGGCGCAAAGCGTCCCCGAAATCGACAGTTCGGCACCGAGCTCGTGCACCTGCACCAGGTAATGGCGCAGTGCGGTTTCGCTTTGCCGGGACATTGCCGCGCGCAGGGTTTCGGCGGTGACGAAGGGGTTGCCGTCGCGGTCTCCGCCGATCCAGTGGCCCATGCGAAAGAAGCTGGCCACGGGCCACCCGGGCAGCGCCTGTTCGATCTCGGCGTACAGGCGCGGAATCTGGCTCAGGAACGTCGAGTGGTAATAGCTCAGTGCGTTTTCGATCTCGTCGGCCACGCTCAGCCGCGCCGTGCGCAGCATGCGCGTCTGCCAGAGCTGGGTGATGCGCGCGCGCAGCAGCGCATCGTTGGCGGACCGCTCGTGCTCGGTGAGGGCGCGCTCGCGCTGCTCGACGAGCTGGGAGATCGCGCGCTCGGCGTCGAGAATGCTCTTGCGCTGCACTTCAGTGGGGTGGGCCGTCAGCACCGGCGAGATGTAGGCGTGGTCGAGCACGGCGGCGATCTGCGCCGCGCCCACGCCGCGCCGCGCCAGCCGCTCGAACGCAAACGCCAGCGAGCCCTCCTGAATGTCGCCCTGGCGCTCATGGTGCTCGCGGCGCCGCACGTGGTGCCGGTCTTCGGCGATGTTGGCCAGGTGCGAAAAATAGCTGAAGGCGCGTATCACGCTCACCGTCTGGTCGCCCGACAGATTCTTCAGCAGGCGGTCCAGCGCGCGGCCCGCGGACGCGTCGCGCTTCAATCGATACGCCACTGACAGCTTGCGCACGCGCTCGATCAGCTCGAACGCCGCGCTTCCCTCCTGTTCGCGGATCACCTCGCCCAGCACCCGGCCGAGCAGGCGGATGTCATCGACGAGCGGCTGGTTCTTCTGGCGTGCCGCGCTGGTGTCGTCGCGGCGGGCTCGCACGGTGCGCGTGGTGGGACGGGTGGTCAATGGGATGCTCAAGGAGAGTTGAAGAGGGCCTGCACGGCGCAAGCCGCCGAGGATGCTAGCAACTTCCTTGCCGATGCCTGAGCGCAGCGGGAGTGACGCGTTCACCGGCGGCTCGCCCAGAGGCGGCGCCGTCAATTCGCCTGCTAGCATTGCGCCATGGTCCCTCCCATCGTGATTGCCACGCGCGAGAGCCGGCTTGCGCTGTGGCAGGCCGCGCATGTGCGCGATCTGCTGCTGGCGCGGCTGGGCCTGCGTGCGCAGCTGCTGGGCATGACGACGCGCGGCGACCAGATCCTCGATCGCAGCCTGTCCAAGGTGGGCGGCAAGGGCCTGTTCGTGAAGGAGCTCGAAGCCGCGCTTGAAGCAGGGCAGGCGCAGCTCGCCGTGCATTCGCTGAAAGACGTGCCGATGGACCTGCCCGCCGGCTTCGAACTGGCAGCGGTGCTGGAGCGCGAAGACCCGCGCGATGCGTTTGTGTCGAACCATTATCCGAACCTCGACGCGCTGCCGCAGGGGGCAGTCGTGGGAACGTCGAGCCTGCGCCGCGTGGTGCAGCTCGGCGCGCTGCGCCCCGACCTGAATGTGCAGCCGCTGCGCGGCAACCTCGACACTCGCCTGAAAAAGCTCGACGCTGGCGAGTACGACGCCATCGTCCTGGCCGCGGCGGGTTTGAAGCGCCTCGGCCTGGCGAGCCGCATCCGCGCCTGCTTCGAGACCGGGCAGATGCTGCCGTGTGCGGGCCAAGGCGCGCTCGGCCTGGAGCGGCGCAGCGATGCCGCCGCCCTGGGCGCGCAGTTGGCAGAGTTGACGCACCGCCCGACGTGGCTCGCCGTGCAGGCCGAACGCGCTGTCTCGCGGGTCCTGGGCGGCAGTTGCAGCGTGCCGCTCGCGGCCCACGCCACATGGTCGGCCGGCACGCTGGAGTTGCGCGCCGTGCTTGGCCATGCGCAAGATCCACGCGCACCGTTGTTGCGCGGCGAGGTGCGTGGCACCGTCACCGACGACGCGGGCGCGTTGGCCATGGGCAGCGCCGTGGCACGGCGCCTGCGCGACCAGGGTGCCGACGCTTACCTTGCCGCGGTCTAGACCCGGGTCCGCCCTGTTCTGGAATCGCCTGACGTGAAGGTCCTGATCACACGCCCGGCCGACCAGGCTGCCCAATGGGTAGAACGCCTGCGCGGCATGGACATCGACGCCGTGGCCTTGCCGCTGATCGACATCCAGCCCGTCGCCGAGCCGGTGTCCGTGGTGCTGGCGTGGTCGCGCATCAACCAGTTGCGGCTGGTGGTTTTTGTCAGCCCGAACGCTGTCGAGCACTTTTTTTCGTTGAAGCCGGCCGGCTTGCGCTGGCCGCAGGGCCTGGGTGTCGCTTCCACCGGACCCGGAACGACACGCGCCTTGCTGGAGCAGGGCGTGCCGGCGTTGCGCATCGCCGAACCCGCTGCCGACTCGGCGCAGTTCGACTCCGAGTCGCTGTGGGAGCGCCTGCAGGGCAGCGACTGGCGTGACGCGAAAGTGCTGATTGTTCGCGGCGACGGGGGTCGCGAGTGGCTGGCCGAGCAATTGCGAAGCCGCGGCGCGAAGGTCACCACGGTGAGCGCTTATCACCGCACTGCGCCGTCGTTCACCGCGCCGCAGATGGCGTTGCTGGCGTACGCCTTGGCCGAGCCGCAGACCCACCTGTGGCTGTTCAGCAGTTCCGAAGCGGTGTCGCATCTGGCGGATGCGTTGAGCAACGTCGACCTGTCGCGCGCCTGGGCCGTTGCCACGCACCCTCGAATCGCCGCGCGGGCCCAGGAGGTCGGCTTCGGCAACGTCGTCAAGACGCGCCCGTCGATCGCTGCCGTCGCCGCGTGCATCAAGCTGACCGCGGACAGCGCCGTCGGAAACGCATCGTGAACCCCAGCGATCCCTCCGCGCCCGGTGCCGCCACGGCGCCCGCCCCGGCAACCCGCGAGCCCGCACCCGACACGCCGGCTAGAGAGCGCCCCCCGGGGGGGGATGAGCAAAGTAGCAAAGCCACATTTGCTCATGAGCGCCCCCAGGCGGCGTTGCCGCCGCCCCCCGAGGGGGTTGAGCAAAGTGGCAAAGCCACATTGGCTCAAGAGGCACGCGAGCGGCGCCGCGTCGCATGGCGCTGGCCTACGCTCGGCACGGGCATCGCGCTGCTGCTCGGCGTGGCGGCGCTGCTGATGGCGTGGAATGTGCATGAACGCCATGGCGCGCTCGAGCGCGAACTGGTGCTGCGCCAGCAGACGATCTCCAGCCAGGCTGACGCGGCGCGCCTGCTCGCGAAACAGGCGCAAGAAGGCATGCTCGAAGGCGCCGCCAAGGTCGCGCTCCTGGAAGCGCGTCTGGCCGAAGTGACGGTGCAGCGTGGCCAACTCGAAGAGTTGTTGCAATCGCTGACGCGCTCGCGCGACGAGAACCTGATCGTCGACATCGAAGCCGAGATTCGAGTGGCCATGCAGCAGAACGCCATCACCGGCAGCGCCGAGCCCCTGCTCGCCGCGCTCAAACAGAGCGACGAACGCCTGGCGCGCCACGCCCAGCCGAAGTTCGAGCGCGTGCGCCGCGCCATCGCGCGCGACACCGACCGGGTACGTGCCGCCGCGGTGGCCGACGTGTCGAGCCTGGCGATCAAGCTCGACGAGGCGATGCGCCTGGTCGACGAGTTGCCGCTGCTCGTGTCGGTTGAATCACGCCGGGCGCCGGCACGAGCGCCCGACGCGGCCAAGGCAGCGGCATCGGCGGCGCCGGCTTCGGGCGGTGCGGCCGGCCGCACCGGGTGGCTGCAGGGGTGGGTTCAGGCCTGGGACGCCGCATGGCAGCGCATCTGGTTCGAGGCGCGTTCGCTGGTGCGCGTCACGAACATTGAACACCCCGACGCGATGATGGTCGCACCAGAGCAGGCTTTCTTCTTGAAGGAAAACCTCAAGCTGCGCCTGCTCAACGCCCGGCTGGCGCTGCTGAGTCGGCAGTTCGAAACCGCGCAGTCCGACCTGGCGGGTGCGCGCGTGTCGCTGGAGCGCTTTTTCGATCGCGGCTCCAAGCGCGCCGTGCTCGCGCTGGACCTGGTTCGCCAGGTCGCGGCTCAGGCGCGCCAGAGCAGCGTGCCACGGCCCGACGACACGCTCGCCGCGCTGGCCGCAGCCGGCGCGGGGCGCTGAGGCTGGACATGAGACAAGACCTGCGTCTTGGCGAATGCCTGCCGAAGAGGCGGTGCGTCCCGCACCGTCCCGGCCTCGCAGGCTGACGCTCAGGCAAGCCGAGCGGCATTCGCACTCCCGTGGCCATGCGCACCGTGCTGTGGTTGTTGTTGCTCTTCGTGGTGGCCGTCATCGCCGCGGCGACTCTTGGCGTCAACGACTGCCTGGCGTCGTTTTACTGGCGCGGTACGCGCGTCGACCTGTCGCTGAACCTGTTCCTGATGTTGCTCGTGGCGACCTGCGCGGCCTTGGTGATGGCGATGCGCACGTTGGCGCTGCTGTTCGAATTGCCGCAGCGCGCGCAGGAGTGGCGCACTGCGCGGCGCGAACGCAGCGCGCAGCAGGCATTGCGCGAGGCCCTCGCGTTCTACTTCGGCGGGCGCTATACGCGTGCGCAAAGATCGGCGCAGCGCGCGCTGGCGATTCAGCGCGACACGATCGGGTTCGAGCGCGACGAGCAATTCACCGTGCTCGCCCACGTGCTCGCCGCGGGTAGCGCACACCGCCTGCAAGACCGGGCGGTGCGTGATGCTTCGCTGCGCGACGCCTTCGAGCTGACGCGCCACAGGCTTTCCTCCGGGCCGGCGCAGGAGGGCGCGCGCCTGCTCGCCGCCGAATGGGCGCTGGACGACCGTGACGCCGACCGCGCCCTGCAATGGATCTCCGAGCTGCCCATCGGCGTGGCGCGGCGCACCCAGGCGCTGCGCTTGAAGCTGCAAGCCGCGCGCCTGGCGCGCCAGCCGCAGGAGGCACTGAAAACGGCGCGCCTGCTCGCCAAGCACCAAGCGTTTTCCAAACCGGCGGCCGAGGGGATCTTGCGCTCCCTGGCCAATGAAGCCCTCGACAGCGCGCGCGAGGCCGACCAGTTGCGGCGCCAGTGGCAACAGTTCGAAAACGCCGATCGCCGCGATCCGTTCGTTGCGGCGCGCGCGGCGCAGCGCGCCGCCGAGTTTGGGGTTGCCGAAGAAGCGCGCGGCTGGCTGCGCCCCTTCTGGGAACGCCTGGGCGAGCTGCCCGCCGACGAGCGCGGCGTGGTCGCGCAAGCCTTGTCCAAGGCCGTTGCCGGAATCGGGCCGGAGTGGCTGGCACGATTGGAGGCCGCGGCGGCGGCGTTCCCGCGCGACGGTGCGATCGCGCTCGCGGTCGGCGCCGCTCTGGCCGAGCGGCAGCTCTGGGGCAAGGCACGGCAGATGCTTGAGCTCGCCGCGCGCGACACCGCGCTTCGGGTGCGCTGGCGCCGCGAAGCGTGGCTGCGCCTGGCACAGATCGCCCGCGACGAAGACGACGCGCAGCGTGTCGCCGAGTGCTTCGAATCCGCGGCGCGCCTGGGCGAATAGCCGCAGCATGCCCGCTGCTATACTGCCCGGCCCACGCGGCTGTAGCTCAGTTGGATAGAGTACTTGGCTACGAACCAAGGGGTCGTGGGTTCGAATCCTGCCAGCCGCACCAATAAGATCGACGGGTCAGCTCTCACAAGGGGCTGACCCGTTTTGATTTGCGCGGCAGTAGGACGAAAACGGGCAATTTTCAGCGCTCCCTCTTGCGCTCGGCACGCCCTACCTGGCTTACAAAGTGACGATGCGCGAGAAGAGCTGTCGATACTCCTTGTCGGTTTCGCCGCGGAAGTCCGGGTCGCGGTTCTCGGTGAAAGCGGCGTCGATCGCCGCCCAATCTTCGGGCAGCAGGTGGCGCTGTGCCGCCGGCAGGATCACCCCCTCCTCGCGGCCCATGTGGTCCCACAAGAAGGCGGCGTAGTGCGCGACCTCGTCTTCGAGCGCACGTGTCGCGCTGCGCTGGCCTTCGGCATCGGCCGCGGCCAGTGCCTCGACCTGCTGCGCCAGCGCCGCGACGAGCTTGTCGTCACGCTCGTGCTGACGCTGGAGTTCATCGAGCTCGGCGTTGCAGCTGGTGGTGCGTTCGCGCAGGCGCCGGAACAGGTGCTCCTCTTCTTTGGGGTGGTGAAGTTTGACCGGGAACTGCTGCACGTAGTGCACGATCGCGCGCATCAGCGCCACATCGGCCGCGGTCCCTGCTTCGCGCGCTGCGGCCAGCGCGTGCATCCAGGCATGCATCACTGCAGCCAGTGAACGGTGCTCGTCGCGGATGATGCCGATCGCCCGTGCCGGTGCCGTGGGTTCGCCCGTGGATGACACCAGCACAGGCAGGCCGGCATTCATCAGCACCGCCAACGTCTCGGACGCGAAGGCCATACCCAGCTTGCCGCGTCCGCCATGCGAGGCCATGAAAATGAGGTCGCAACCGCCCGCGCGCGCCGCCTCGACGATGGCTTGCGCCGGCTTGTCGCTCACGGCATGGCGCGACTCGCAGGGCACGCCCAGCGCGCGCGCCGCGGCCTCGGCCTTGGTCAGCAGTTCGCGCGCCTTGCCGAGATACGCGTACTCGTATTCGTTGCGCGCGGTCAGGCGCAGCACCTCGGCGTCACCGCGCAGCGAGCCTGCCGCATCGGCGACCGCGTGGAAGAAGGTGATGCGCGCGCCGAGCGGGCGCGCCAGCGCGACAGCGTTGCCGACCACCTCGACCGAAAGGTCGGTGTCGTCGACGGGAACGAGCAGATGGCGGTACATGACGGACCCCTGGTGATGCAAGTGGGTCCGATGCTAGGCAGCAGACGGGATCGGCTCCCTCCTCCTAGCGGGGGGTAAGCACGGACGTTGGCCCGCACTGTTGGCCGTTACCATCCCCTCGGGCTGTGCCGACGACGCCGGGGCGGATCCGCCGCCGTCGGCGTCGTTGTCCTCGAATACCCGTGGCAAATCCACCTCCCCGCACCCTCGCTGGTGCCCCCGACGACCTGCTGCTGAAAGTCACGCCGCCGCGCGTGCCACGCCAGCAGCTCACCCGCCCGCGCCTGCAGGCCGACCACGAGCGCCTGCGGGACTGCCCGGTGATCCTGGTGCAGGCGCCCAGCGGCTACGGCAAGACCTCGTTGCTGGCGCAGTGGAGACGCGAGCATCTGGCCCAGGGCAGGGTGGTGGCGTGGCTGACGGCGCAGCCGCAGGACGACGTGCCGCGCTTCGTGCAAGGCTTGGCGCTGGCCATTCGCGCCGGCGCCGGCCGCCCCACCTTCGGCCACACGCTGCTGGAGGCCGCAACGCCGGCTGGCCTCGAGGGCGTGACCATCTGGCTGGCCGAGGTGGCGCAATCGGCCCTGGACATCGTGCTGTTCGTCGACGAGGCCGAGCGCCTGCCCGAGGGCACGCGCGAAGCGCTCGCCTACCTGCTGCGCAATGCCCCTGCCAACCTGCGCGCCGTGGTCGCTGCGCGCGCCGACTGCCAGCTCGGGATCGACGACCTGGTCAGCTACGGCATCGCCACGGTCGTCGGGCCGGCGCAACTGCGCTTCCAACTCGACGAAACGATCGAGTTGGTGCGGGGACGCTTTGGCACGCGAGTCGATCGCGACACCGCGGCACGGCTGCACGAACTGGCCGAGGGCTGGCCGCTGGGCCTGCAGCTCGCGCTGTCCGTCATGGCCGCCGGCAGCGACCCGCAGGCGGAGATCTCGATGATGGCCGCGCAGGGCGGCGCCTTGCGTGACCAGTTCGTCAGCCTGCTGCTGGCGAATCTGGACCCTGTCGACGTGGCGTTCCTGACCCGCATCGCCGTGCTCGACCACCTGCATCCCGAGCTGTGCCGCACCGTCGCGCAGTCGGCGGACGCCGGCGAGCGTCTGGCAAGGCTGGCGCGCGATACCCCTGTCTTTGCCGCCGGCGAGGCGAGCGACTGGCTGCGCATGCACACGCTGGCGCGCGACGAACTGCGGCGCCGCTTTGCGCTGCTGCCGGCCGAAGAGCAGGCGGCGCTGCACGCACGCGCTGCCGCGGGCCTGGCGGCGCAGGGCCTGATTGAATCCGCCGCGCTGCACGCGCTGGCGGCCGGCCAGCGCGAGACCGCCTACGACCTGGCCGAGCGCAGCCTTTACGAATCGCTGATGGCGCGTGGGCACCAGGGCACGGTGCTGGAGTGGCTGAGCCGCTTGCCCGCCGAGGAGGTGAACCGCCGGCCACGCCTGCTGTTGGCGGTGGCCTGGTCGCTGGGCTTGAGCGAACGCCATGAGCAGGCCAGTCACTTCATCGAGCGCATCCTTGCCCAGCCCGCCGCCGGTGCCGCGGTGCGCTGCGAGTGCGCGCTGATCCAGAGCGGTGCAGCAGTCTATGCCGACGACCCCGACCGCTTTGCCGAGCTGCACGACCCCTGGGCTCAGGACCCACCGCTGACCGATCCCCTGTTGCTGCAGGTCCATGCCAACCGTTCGGCGTTCCGCACGCTGCTCGAGGGCGAGCCTGCGCTCGCGCGAATGCGCCAGCAGCAGGCGCCGCGTGGCGAGCACGGCCCGGCTCAGGGCTACCTGGGTCGCTGGGGCGACTTTATCCTGGGCCTGTCTTATCTGTGGGAAGGCCAGGTGCTGCTGGCCGAAAAGCTGCTGCGCCCGACGCTGGCACGCGCCGAAGGCGACCTCGGCCGGCGCAGCCCCTTCACCTGCATGCTCGCGGCCGTGCTCGCGGCCGCGTGTTGGGAGCGGAACTGTCCCGACGAGGCCGGCGCACTGCTCGCGAATCGGCTGGACGTGCTGGAGCGCAGCACCCTGCCCGAGGCGGTGCTGCTGGGCTACCGAACGATGGCGCGCATCGCGGCCGCCGAAGGCGCCGAGCACCGCGCGCTGGAACTGCTGGGCGCGATGGACGCTGTCGGCGTGACGCGCCGGCTGCCGCGCCTGCGCATCGCCAGCCTGGCTGATCAGGTGCGCCTGCATGCGCGCCGATTCCGCCCGGAAACCTGCCGTGAACTTTGTGCGCAGATCGACGCGCGGCTGGCCGAGCCGGCTGCGCCGCAAGGGCGGCTCTGGCGGCGCAATGTGATGCTGTTGCGGGAGGTCGCGCAGGCACACGCCGCCATCGCAATGCAGGACTGGCGCCAGGCGGCGCAAAGGCTGTCGCGCGCCGACGCGATGGCACAGGGCGTGAAGCTCGGCCGCCTGCACATCGAGTTGCTGGGTCTGCGCGCCTGGGCGCTGGACCGTTGCGGTGAAAAGTCGTCGCTTGCGCTGTTGCGCGAAGCCTCCGATCTGGCCGCGACGTATGGCCTGTTGCGCGTCTTCGACGATGCGCACCCGGCCTTGGGCGACTGGGTCCGCCAGGCCTTGCCCGGCGCGTCATTCGGGTCAGGCCCGCCACCGATCGGCCCGGGCCCGCTGGCCGCACCGCTCGGTGCACCCATGGCGGTGCCGGTGCACTCGCAGGCACGTGCCACCCCCAGCATGGCGCTCACACCGAAGGAGCGCGAAGTGCTGGAACTGACCGCGCGCAACCTCTCCAACAAGGAGATCGGCCTGGCGATGCAAGTCGGTGAACAAACGATCAAGTGGCACATGAAAAACCTCTTCGCCAAGCTGGACGCCGGCACGCGCAAGCAGGTCGTGCAGCGCGCCAGGATTCTGGGGCTGCTCGAAACCGAGCGCTGAGGGGACCGGTCCGCGCCGCCGCCTGCATGCGGCGGCGGTTCGCCAGGCGGCGGTCCGTGCGCAGGCACGGCCACGCGTCCGGCCTCGCCCCCCTCCACGATGGGGGGAAAAACGGGGATGCCAGGCCCTAACCTTGTCGCCAAGAAAGGCCGCCCCGAGGTGGCCTGGCACCGGAGACCCATCGATGACCACCGCCACCGCACCCGCCGTCGTCCGCGCAGCGTCGCTGCCCGACTCGATCAAGGTCGAGCCACTCACCTGCGCCATTGGCGCCGAGCTGTCGAACGTCAACCTCGGTGTCGCCTCGCGCGACCCGGCGCTGGTGGCCGAGATCCGCCAGCTGCTTCTCCAGCACTGCGTGCTGTTCTTCCGCGACCAGGACATCACGCGCGCCGAGCACGTGGCCTTCGCACGTCACTTCGGCGAACTGGAAGACCATCCCGTAGCCGGCAGCGACCCGGAGCACCCGGGCCTGGTGCGCATCTACAAGTCACCCGACACGCCGAACGACCGCTACGAAAACGCCTGGCACACCGACGCCACCTGGCGCGAGAAGCCGCCCTTCGGTTGCGTGCTGCGCTGCGTCGAATGCCCACCGGTGGGTGGCGACACCATGTGGGCCAACATGGTGCTGGCCTACGCGAAGTTGCCCGAGCACATCAAGACGCAAATCGCCGGCCTGCGCGCGCGCCACAGCATCGAAGCCAGTTTCGGCGCGGCGATGCCGATCGAGAAACGCCTGGCGCTGCACGCCCAGTTCCCCGACGCCGAGCACCCGGTGGTGCGCACGCATCCCGAGACGGGCGAGAAGATCCTGTTCGTCAACGCCTTCGCCACCCACTTCACCAACTTCCATACGCCGGCCCGCGTTCGCGTCGGCCAGGACGCCGTGCCCGGCGCGGCGCAGTTGCTGCAGTACCTGATCAGCCAGGCGCAGATCCCCGAATACCAGGTGCGCTGGCGCTGGCAGCGCAACAGCATCGCGATGTGGGACAACCGCAGCACTCAGCACTACGCGGTGATGGACTACGCACCCTGCCACCGCAAGATGGAACGCGCCGGAATCATCGGCGACGCGCCGTACTGATCTCACCCTTCTTTTTTTGCCCCGAGGACACACCATGAATTTCCAGGACGGATCGCTCTTCCCCGAGAACCAGGACAAGCTCGTCATCACCGCCGCGCCCTACGGCCCCGAGTGGATTCCTTCGGACTTTCCGCAGGACATCCCCGTGACGATGGAAGCGCAGGTCCAAAAGGCGGTGGACTGCTACAACGCCGGCGCCACCGTGCTGCACCTGCACGTGCGCGAACTCGACGGCAAGGGCAGCAAACGCCTGTCCATGTTCAACCAGCTGATCGCCGGCGTGCGCAAGGCCGTGCCGGACATGATCATCCAGGTCGGCGGCTCGATCTCCTTCGCGCCCGAGACTGAAGGGTCCCACGCGAAGTGGCTGTCCGACGACACGCGCCACATGCTGGCCGAGCTCGATCCCAAGCCGGACCAGGTCACCGTCACCGTCAACACCACGCAGATGAATGTGGTCGAGCAGATGGAAATCGACGACATCGCCGGCACGTCCTTGGCCGATCCGCAGAACTATGAGGCCTATCGCGAAATGATCGTTCCCTCCAGCCCGGGCTGGGTGGAGGAGCATGTGCGCCGCCTGAGCGCCGCCGGCATCCAGAGCGCCTTCCAGTTCTACAACATCAACAGCTACGAGACGGTGGAGCGCATGATCCGCCGCGGCGTCTACAGGGGCCCGCTGGTGATGAACTGGGTCGCCATCGGCGGCGGCATGGACCAGCCCACGATCTACAGCCTGGCCCACTTCCTGCGCGCCATCCCCGACGGTTCCGTGCTGACCGTCGAAAGCAGCATGCGCAACGTGCTGCCGATCAACATGATGGGCATTGCGATGGGCCTGCACGTGCGCTGCGGCATCGAGGACAACCTCTGGAACCAGTCGCGCACGGCCAAGATGAGCACGGTCGAGCAGATCGAGCAGCTGGTGCGCATCGCCCGCGAATTCGGCCGCGAGGTCGCCACCGGCAAGCAAGCGCGCGAGATCTGCAAGATCGGCGTGTTCTACGACACGGTGGAAGAGACGCTGGCCGCCAACGGTTTCGCCCCCAACGCCAAGGGCCGCCAGCAGGGTTTCCTGCGCAAGGCCGCGTGAGAGGCTGAGGGCGTCCGATGAACGAGCCGACCGTCCTCATCGTCCCGGGGCTGCGCGACCACGTCGCGCTGCACTGGCAGACCCTGC
>JANNKM010000299.1:0-10055 GCA_031396305.1 Rhizobacter sp. | reverse complement strand
GCCGGCGTCAACGGAACCCGTCAGCAGACTCAGCGTATGGTGTGCTGCGGCATCGGCCAGGGTGTCGACGCCGCCGTCGTGCATGAAGGGTGGGGTGACCGCCACGTTGCGCAATGAAGGGGTGCGAAACTGGCCGCGCAGTGCGGTGTCGCCCAGCCCGGCCGGCTCACCGCGCGGCGCGCCGGTGCGCCCCTCGCTGAACCGGCCGAACCGGTTGAAGGGGCTGAGCCGCCACTGCGCGATACCGGCTTCGCGGCCGGCATCGACGGCTCGTCCAGGACGCGCGCGCACCGGCCCCGTGTGGTGAAAGCCGCCGTCGCTGAAGTTCGCCCCGGCGTGGCACGCGGCGCACTGCCCCTTGCCGACGAACAGTTCGGCGCCGCGCCGCGCGGCTGCCGGGTAGTTCGCCGCCGCCGCGGCGTCGCCGCGTGCCAGCGCATCGCGGAAGTCGTCGAACGTCGTGCGCCCCGTCGTCAACGTTTCGACAAATGCGGCGATCGCCTTCGCGACATTGACCATCACGATCAGATCGTCGTGCGCCATCGGCGCTGCGCCGAAACTGCGGCGGTAGCGACATGCATGACCATCACCGATCCGAACCACGTGCGCCACGCGTGCCGCGTCGCCGCCGAACTCGCGCGTGTCGAGCAGCGGCCGCAGGCTGGCCATCCACAGGCTGTCGCTGGCGCCATCCCATCCGTACCAACGCAATAGGCGCAGATTCGCGAGCGTGGGCGTATTGCGCCCCACCGGGGCCAACCCTTGCGCGCGCGCGATCGCATCGGTAAACGCCCGGTCGGTCTGGTGGCACGAGATGCACGCGATATAGCCGTTTGTCGAGAATCGCGGCTCGCGGAACATGCGGTAGCCGAACTCCAGCGCTACCGGGTTGCCGGACGCACGATTGGCCGGGTCGCGCGTCAGCGGCACCGGCCACGGGCCATGCGCGACGATGCGTTGCGTCAGCTCGGCCGGCGTTGATTCAGCCGGTGTCGCGCTGCCGGCGACGCCCGCGCCGAGCGCGAACCAGAACACGCCGCAGCGAAACGCCCGATGCCGCCAGTTCATGTCCACGTTCGAATCGTCGGTGAAACCGCGCCCAAAGTAAACCGGAGAGGGCTACCGGTCACTGCGCGTTTCGCGGGGGCGCACTTGCGTCAACCGAACGAACCCATTGTCCCCGGGTAGCTCACTTCGTCGAGCTTGCCGGTGTCGACGTCGTAGATGAATCCGCGCACCGTCATCGCGTCCGGGCCGCTCGTCGGAATCCACGGGTGGTTCAGGATCGCCGACATGCCGCGGCGCACGTCCCATGCGAGGCGCTCGCGGTTCTTCGCGTCGGGCGGCGCGTCCAGCGGCTCGATCTGGCCACGGAACGCGTGGAATGCCGACGGCGTTGCCGCGTGCTTCTTGCAGCTGACGAACTTGCGGTTCGTCGCCTGGCCAAGCAGTTTTTCGGCCGCCGGGTCGCCCTCCAGGCCGGCCTTGAGCAGGTCGTCGGTGAACGCGAGCATGCCGCAGCGCGTGTGGTGGATCAGGATGATTTCGTTGGTGTTGAGCAGGTGGTGCGAAATGATCAGGCAGCGGATCGCATCGTCGGTGACCACGCCGCCGGCGTTGCGGATGATGTGCGCTTCGCCGGTTTGCAGGCCCAGCAAGTCCTCGACGTCCAGGCGCGCGTCCATGCACGCGACGACAGCGACGCGCTTGGACGGCTGGATCGGCTGTTTCCCAGGGTGGACGGCCTGGTGCAGTGCGGCACCCCTGGCGTACTTCTCGTTGTTGCCGAGGTATTGATCGGTGTGCGACTTCGTCATGGCTCTTGCTCCTTTGCGGGTGCGGGCCGGCGACGGGACCATTGATGCCGGTCCGGCCGTCGTCGTGACGGCCGCGCGATATTACGCGCTGTCGGTGCGCGATTTCAAGCGTAACGCACCGGCGAATCATCGACATCGTGGCGCAACCGCCGGCGCGCGAAATACCTTCATCGTGAACTGCCGGCCCCGGCCACTTGATGTTCTGCGCGGGACCGGCCTTGCACTGACGATCGCATCGCCGGTATCAGCCAGCGGGTCACCAGTTCTTGCGCGATTTGCGCGACGCCGCGCAACGCGGCGTACGCGTGCGTCTGCTGGTGGACGACCCGCACGCCGACGCGCACGATGAGTTGTTTATCGGTCTGGCAGCGCATCCGAACGTGCAAGTGCGGCTGTTCAATCCGCTTCCGGTGCGTTCCGGTTCGCGCACGACGCGTGTGCTGTTGTCGTTGCATCAATTCGAGCGCATCAACCGGCGCATGCACAACAAACTCTTCATCGCCGACAACACCTTTGCCGTGACGGGCGGACGCAACGTTGCCGACGAATACTTCATGCGCGGCAGCGCTGCAAATTTCATCGACATGGACGTGCTGTCGGCCGGACCCGTGGTGCGCGAACTGTCGAGCGTGTTCGACAGTTTCTGGAACAACGAACTCGCGTTTCTGGAACAACGAACTCGCGTTTCCGATCGGCGTTCTCGGCGCAACCGACCTCGCACTCGGCGCAGCCAGGGATCGCTTCGACGCACTCGTCGCAAGCGCCAGTTCCGCATTCCCCGGCAGCGGGTCGCGCATCGAAGAACAGCTGAAGGCGCGACGCCTCGACCTCACGTTCGCCGAGGTGCAGGTGTACGCCGATGTTCCCGCCAAAGCCGCGGGCGCGGGCGACGCCGCCGGACCCGCTGCCGGCAAGGGCGGCCCGCGATGCAGAGCACCCTGGCTTAGCTCGATGAACATGGACCTGCGCTCGTCGCGCAGCAATACCGAACTCGGCCTGGCGATCGACTGCCCCGAACTCGCCGCGGAGGCTGCAAGCCTGATCGAACAGCTCTGGGTCTCGAGCAACTACCGGTTGCGCATCGGCAACGGCAGCGACCGCATTGCATGGATCGCCGCCGCGGATGACGGCGAGCTGGTTCACGCTGCCGGGCCGCACACCGATTGGCTACCGCGGGTTCGCCTGGGCTTGCTTTCGTTCTTCGTTTCGGAAGATCTGCTCTGAGGCGTGGCCGGCAGGCAGCGCTGAGCCAGGCCAATGTGTTCGTTGCCGAACAGACCCGGTGTCGATTCAGCGTCTAGGCTGGGCGGAGGCGTTGCGCGTTGCGTCGGTCGGCAGCCTCCCTTCGATTCGAAGCAGAGGTTTGGCTTGACCCCCACACGATGTAGACGCCGCAGGCGGACTGCCAGAGGTCACGCACGTGATGACCCGAGGTCGGACATTTCAACTCACCGAGAAGGGTACGACGTGGATACGAAACATCAATCAACACAAGCCCAGTCGCGTGGAGGCGACTCAGGATCGTTCACGATCGTCGGCCGGTCGGCCGTATCGATTGCACTGACGTTCCTTGCCATTGGCGCGGCCTTCCCCGCGGGAAGCAGCGACGGTGCTTGCACACGAACCACCAAGGCCGCTTTCACGGCCTGCCAGCACGATGTGCTGGACAACTTCTGGCTCGCCAATGCGAACTGCGAAAACCTGGCCGACTCTAGAGCGCGCGCCACGTGCAAACGCGAAGCGAGTTCGACCTTGAAGGAAGAAACGGCGACGTGCGGCGAGCAGCGCGACGCGCGATCCGAGGTTTGCGTCGCGCTCGGAGAGGCGCCGTACGACCCGAAGATCGACCCGGCTTCGTTTGTCGATCCGGCGCAGATCGGCGGGCAGTTCGCGGAGAACCCCTACTTCCCACTCAAGCGCGGCAGAGTCTGGACTTACCAGGAGAAGGGAGGCGCCGAATCGATCACCGTCACAGTGACGAACGAAACGCGCACGATTCTCGGTGTCAAATGTGCCGTCGTCCGCGACGTGGTGACAGGAGACGGCACGCTGATCGAGGATACGAAGGACTACTACGCCCAGGACAGGGACGGCAACGTCTGGTATTTCGGCGAGATTTCGCTGAACTACGAAGAGGGCGAGCTCGTCGACATCGACGGTTCGTGGACAGCGGGCAGGGACAGCGCCAAGGCGGGCCTCATCATGAAGGCTCGTCCTGCAGTGGGTGACGTGTATCGACAGGAGTTCTCGCTCGGCAACGCCGAAGACCTGGCAGAAGTGCTGAGCGTGAGGGGTTCTGCCACAGTGCCTGCCGTGTCGTGCAACAGCAGCTGTTTGATCACCAAGGAATCGAGCCCGCTCGAACCCGGCGTGAGCGAGCACAAGTACTATGCGCGCGGAGTCGGCCCGATTCTGACGGTGAAGCCCGACACTGGCGCGCGCGTCGAACTTATTCGGTACCGGTAGACCGCCGCGGCCTTCATCCCGGTCTCAGTGGTGCTGGGACAGACAAACTCAACCTCGTTGTCCGGAGATGTAGTGTTCGAACTGCTCGATGATGAACTGCTGCTCGGAGATGATGCCCTTGACCAGGTCGCCGATCGAGACGACGCCGATCAGTCGGCTGCCGTCCATCACCGGCAGATGGCGCACGCGATGCTCGGTCATCAGCGCCATGCATTCTTCGCTGGTGTGCTGCGGCGGCACGACCATGACCGAGGTCGCCATGATGTCGCGCAGCGGCGTTTCTTTCGCTGAGCGTGGCATCAGGACGACGCTGCGCGCAACATCGCGTTCGGTGACGATGCCGACGATCTGTTCGCGCTCAACGACCAGCAGCGCGCCGATGTTCATCTGCGCCATCAGCGTGACGGCGTCGGCCACCGAGGCTGCGGGCCCGATCGTGTAGACAGCCGTGTCGGCCTTGGACTTCAGGATGTCCGCTGCGGTGGTCATGTCGATGTCTCCGCGCTCCAGAGTGGCTGGCTCGATGGCTCGGCGAACGAAGCCGGCATCGCGTTGCAGCTGACGCTGCTGCGCTCCGTTTGATTCGGATTGGTGCCGGTCATCGCGACGAAGGAAGGGCGTGGCGTAGGCATGGCGCACCGTTCCAAGCGTGAATTTGCGCCTTTGGCGGGCGAAGATCAAGGCTTGCGGGCTGTTCCCGCGCGAATCGCCGGCCGTCGCGGCGACCGCGGCGCGCAAATCGGCGCGCCAAGCCGCTGCGTCGCCTCACGGTAGTCTGTTCCCAGCAGGGGCATTTGCCTGCCTATACTGCTGCCACGGCGCTGCGACGGGCCTGGAGTTCTTACATGGCACGCATGGTCAAATGCATCAAGCTTGGGCACGACGCCGAAGGGCTCGACTCCCTGCCGTACCCCGGCGAACTCGGCAAGCGAGTCTTCGACAACGTGTCGAAGCAGGCGTGGAAGCAGTGGCTCGAGCACCAGAAGATGCTGGTCAATGAGAACCAGCTCAACCTCGCTGACAGGCAGGCACGCGACTATCTGGTACAGCAGATGGACAAGTATTTCTTCGGCAGCGGAGCCGACGTCGCTGCCGGCTACACCCCGCCGCTGCAGAAGTAAGGCGCAACGGCGCGTGCACCGGACCCTGAATCGCGCGATGGACGCGCTCGAGCCGTTCGGGCGACGCACATTTCATTCGGCGACCCGGACTTCTTCAGCGGCCCCGCCCGCAGGGCCGGAAGTCGTGTCGAGCAGCGACTCGATGTCGGTGATCGGAGGCAGGCACTGCGGCCCGCGGCAGACCCAGGCTTGCGCGACCGCGCCGAACGGTTTCGCCAGCGAGGCGGGCAAGGCGGCGCCAGCGTCGGCGTCGGACGGTTGCAGCAAGAGCGTGGAAGGCAGGTATGCGCGGTCGAGTTCGGCGCGCCACGCCGCGCACGCGTCGGCCGGCCCGGTTAGCACCACCAGCGTCGGCGGCGCAGCGTATTCGGTCAGCGCACTGATGAGCGTGGCGAAGCCGTGCGGCACGCGCTGCGCCTCGGCGGCAAACAACACCAGCGTGCGCCGCGCTGCATCCAGATAGCGCGGCTCGCCGAGCAGGTGGCCGAAACGCTGCAGGTGCAGCGCGGCCATGCCGTTGCCTGACGGCGTGGCAGCGTCGTGGCCGGACTTCGGGCGCAGCACCAGCGTTTCATGGTCGTGACGGGTGAAGAAGAAGCCGCCGTCGTGCGCATCCTCGAAATGCTCGAGCAGGGCGTCGGCCAACGCGCGGGCAAGTTGCAGGTCGCCGGCCTGCAACTTGCCTTGCATCAGTTCGAGCAGCGCCGCGAGCAGAAAAGCATGATCGTCGAGGTACGCATTCAGGTGCGAGCGACCGTCTTTGGCAGTGGCCAGCAGTCGGCCGTCGCGCCACGGCGAACCCACGATGAAATCCAGCGCGCGCCGCGCCGATTCCGCCCAGCGCGGTTCGCTGAATACGCGTGCGGCGCAAGCCATGCCCTCGATCGCCAACGCGTTCCATGCGGTCAACACCTTGTCGTCGCGCCCTGGCCGCGCGCGCCCTTCGCGTTGCGCGAACAGCCGCTCGCGAGCGTTCGCGAGCAGCGTCTCGCAGTCGGCCTGGGTGCGACCGAGCTTTGCCGCCACCTCGGCCAGCGGCGCGGCAGCGTGCAGGTGCCACGCGTGGCCCTCGAAGTTGGGCGCCGCGTCCAGGCCGTAGCGTGCCGCGAACACGGCGAATTCGGCAGGTTCGAGCGCTTTCGCGACCGCGTCGCGCTGCCACACGTAGAAACGCCCCTCGACGCCTTCGGAGTCGGCGTCGAGGCTGGAGAAGTAGCCGCCGCCGCTCGCATCCCGCGCCTGCATCTCGCGCATCAGCCACGCTGCTGTGGCTTCGCAGACCTCGCGAAACAGCGGTTCGCGGGTGAGCTGCCAGGCCTGCGCGAACAAGCGCAGCAGCGAGCCGTTGTCGTACAGCATCTTCTCGAAGTGCGGAATCATCCAGCGTGCGTCGGTGCTGTAGCGAAAGAAGCCCCCACCCAGATGGTCATACAGGCCGCCTTCGGCCATGCGGCGCAAGGTGAGCAGCACGGCGTCGCGCGCCGCGGTGTCGCGTGTCGCGACGGCGTGGCGCAGCAACGCGTCGAGGCTCGAGGGCTGCGGGAACTTCGGTGCGGCGCCGAAGCCGCCGTGGGCGGAGTCGAACTCGAGCATCATGGCATCGCGCAGTCCGCCAGCGGCGTGCGGTGCGGCGGCGGCCAGTGCGCCGTCGGGGTCGGCGGGAGCGCCCGGGTCGGCGCCTGTGGCGCCGCGATCAAGCGCCGGTGTGGTGGCGGCCAGCGCACGTACCAGCTCGTTGCCCTGCGCGATCACCTGCTCGCGTTGCGCCTGCCAGGCCTGTGCCACGCGCTGCAGCAAGTCGTCAAAGCCGATCAGGTTGTAGCGCGAGCGCTTCGGGAAGTAGGTTCCGCCATAGAACGGCTTGGCGTCGGGGGTGAGGAACATCGTCAGCGGCCAGCCGCCGGGGCGGCGCGCGAGCAACTGGTGCGCCGTCTGGTAGATCTGGTCGATGTCGGGGCGCTCTTCGCGATCGACCTTGACGCAGACGAAGTACCGATTCATCAGCGCAGCGGTCTGCGCGTCCTCGAAACATTCGTGCGCCATCACGTGGCACCAGTGGCAGGCCGAATAGCCCACTGAAAGCAGGATCGGGCGATCGCCCTGGCGCGCGAGTGCCAGCGCCTCGGCGCCCCAGGGGTACCAGTCGACCGGGTTGTCGACGTGTTGCTTCAGGTAGGGGCTGGTCTCGTGGGCGAGGCGATTCGGCATGTACGCCTCAGAACTTCAACCCGTTGCACGCTTGCAAGCAACCTTTGCCCGTGTCATTGCGGCGAAACGTCGCCCCGACGCCTCGCGGTGAATTCCGTTTCGCTCATGTCGCCTTCCGAGAGACGCGCCGACACGACATACTACGCCGAGCCGAGGCGGCGCGCAGGCTTGCTTGTTCAGTGGCGTCCCGGAGCCTCGGCCTCGTTGGAACGGAACTGGGCTGGCGCTGCGGCGCTGCCCGGTGCACACTGCGCATCGCGCGGCACGCGCAATTCGGCGGTGCGGCGATGCACCCAGGAGACGCTCATGGATCAGGACACGTTCAACCTCGGCATTCGCAAGTTCCTCAAGACAGTGGGCGTCAGTTCGCAGCGTGAGATCGAACAAGCGGTCGCGAAGGCCATCGCGGCAGGAGCGATCCGAGGAACCGAGGCGCTGGCGGTGACGATGACGCTGAAGATCGGCTCGCTCGGTCTGGACGTCAGCTTCGACGGCGAGATTGCCCTTCAGTAGCCCGCGCGGCGTGCAACGATGACCTCCGGCCCGCTGCGCCTGCACGTTCCCGAGCCGAGCGCCCGCCCGGGCCAGGAGACCGACTTCTCCTACGTGCGGCTGGCCCGCGCCGGGCAGGTGCGCCGGCCGCCCATCGACGTGGCGCCTGCCGATACCGGCGACCTCGCGAACACGCTGGTGCGCGTTCTCGACGACGACGGCCGCGCCGTCGGGCCGTGGGCGGGGCAGCTCGAAGTCGAGCAACTCAAGCACGGCCTGCTGGCGATGCTGAAGACGCGCGCCTACGACGCGCGCATGCTGATCGCGCAGCGCCAGAAGAAGATTTCGTTCTACATGCAGTGCCTGGGCGAAGAGGCGATCGCGACCGCGCACGCGCTGGCGCTGCAAGGCGGCGACTTGTGTTTTCCGACCTACCGCCAGCAGGGTCTGCTGCTGGCGCGCGACGACGTCGACATGGTCGAGATGATCTGCCAGCTGATGAGCAACCAGCGCGATCCGCTGAAGGGCCGCCAGCTGCCGGTGATGTATTCGTACAAGCGTGCCGGGTTCTTCACGATCTCGGGAAACCTGGCGACGCAGTTCATCCAGGCCGTCGGCTGGGCGATGGCCTCGGCGATCAAGGGCGACAGCAAAATCGCCTCGGCGTGGATCGGTGACGGCGCGACCGCCGAGGCCGACTTCCACACGGCGCTGACGTTCGCCCATGTGTACCGGGCGCCGGTCATCCTCAACGTCGTGAACAACCAATGGGCGATCTCGACCTTCCAGTCGATCGCCGGCGGTGAGGCGACGACTTTCGCGGCGCGTGGGGTAGGCTGCGGCATCGCGTCGCTGCGCGTCGACGGCAACGACTTCCTCGCCGTCTACGCAGCGTCGGCATGGGCTGCCGAGCGTGCGCGCAGCAACCTCGGGCCGACGCTGATCGAGTGGGTCACGTATCGCGCCGGCGCGCATTCGACGTCCGACGACCCGTCGCGCTACCGCCCGGCCGACGATGCGAAGCGCTTTCCGCTCGGCGACCCGGTGGCACGGCTGAAGCAACACCTGATCGGCATCGGCGCGTGGTCCGAGCAAGAGCACGAAGCGATGCGCAAGGATTTTGACGCCCAGGTCAGCGCCGCGCTGAAGGAGGCCGAGCGTCACGGCACGCTGCTCGACGGCGCGATTCCGCCGCTGGCGACGATGTTCGAAGACGTCTACAAAGACATGCCCGCGCACCTGCGCGAACAGTGGCGCCAGGCCCGCGCTTAGACTCTTTTTACATTGGCATTAGCTCACCATGCCGACGATGACGATGATCCAGGCGCTGCGTTCGGCGATGGACGTGATGCTCGAACGCGACGCCAACGTCATCGTCTACGGGCAGGACGTCGGCTACTTCGGCGGCGTGTTCCGCTGCACTGAAGGCCTGCAGGCGAAGCACGGCCGAACGCGCGTGTTCGACGCGCCGATCTCCGAAGGCGGAATCGTCGGCACCGCGATCGGCATGGCCGCGTACGGCTTGCGCCCGGTGGTCGAGGTTCAGTTTGCCGACTACTTCTATCCGGCGTCGGACCAGATCGTTTCCGAGGCGGCGCGGTTGCGCTACCGCTCGGCGGGCGACTTCACCGCGCCGATCACGATTCGCATGCCGTGCGGCGGCGGCATTTACGGCGGGCAGACGCACAGCCAGAGCCCGGAGGCGCTGTTCACGCACGTCTGCGGCCTGCGCACCGTGATGCCGAGCAACCCGTACGACGCCAAAGGCCTGTTGATCGCGTCGATCGAAAACGACGACCCGGTGATTTTTCTTGAGCCCAAGCGCCTGTACAACGGCCCGTTCGACGGCCACCACGACAGGCCGGTGGTGCCGTGGCGACGGCGCCGGGGGCATCACCCGCGGACTGCAGCCGGAGCGACTGGGAGTACTTGCGCAGCGCCTCGAGCGACC
>JANNKM010000395.1:0-2599 GCA_031396305.1 Rhizobacter sp. | reverse complement strand
GCTCGCGCAGGCGGCGCGCCACGCCGGGCTGGTGATGCCCGGCTTCACGCACCTGCAGGTCGCGCAGCCCGTCACCTTCGGCCACCACCTGCTCGCCTATGCGGCCATGTTCGATCGCGACCGGGGGCGGCTGGCCGACTGCCGCCGGCGCGTCAACGTGCTGCCGCTCGGTGCGGCAGCGCTCGCGGGCACCACGTTCCCGATCGACCGCGCCCAGGTCGCGCGCGAACTGGGATTCGAGGACATTGCGGCCAACTCGCTCGACGCGGTCTCCGACCGCGACTTCGCGATCGAGTTTGCCGCCTGCGCGGCGCTCATCATGGTGCACCTGTCGCGCTTCGCCGAGGAGCTGATCCTCTGGGTGAGCCCGCGCTATGGCTTCGTGCGGATCCCGGACCGCTTCTGCACCGGCAGCTCGATCATGCCGCAGAAGAAGAATCCGGACGTGCCGGAGCTGGTGCGCGGCAAGAGCGGCCGCGTCTTCGGCCACCTGGTGGGACTGCTCGCGCTGATGAAAGGCCAGCCGCTCGCCTACAACAAGGACAACCAGGAGGACAAGGAGCCGCTGTTCGACACCGTCGACACGCTCAAGGACTGCCTGTCGGTGTGCGCCGGGCTGGTGGCGGGCCTCGAGCCGGTGCCGCGCGCGATGCGTGCCGCGGCGCTGGAGGGTCATGCCACCGCGACCGACCTCGCCGACTATCTGGTGCGCAAGGGCGTCGCCTTCCGCGACGCGCACGAGATCGTTGCGCGCGCCGTGCGCGAGGCGGAGCGGACCGGAGTAGATCTGGCGAGAATGCCTTTGTCGAAGTTGCAGAAATTCTCTTCAAAGATCGGCCGCGATGTCACGCGCTTCCTGACCCTGGAAGGCTCGGTCGCTGCGCGCACCCACATCGGCGGCACCGCGCCGGCGCAGGTGCGCGCGGCCGTGGCACGGGCGCGCAAGCGCCTCGCGCGCTGATGGAGCGCGGCGGCCTGACGCAGATCGGCAAGTATCCGGTCCTGCGCAAGCTCGGCGAAGGAGCGACCTCCGAGGTCTACCTCTGCAACGACCCGTTCAACGCGCGCGACGTCGCCATCAAGGTCGCCTTCCAGGGCAGCTTCGACGACCCCGAGCGCGGCAGGCTCTACCGCAAGCTGTTCCTCACCGAGGCCTCCCTCGCCGGCAAGCTCGCCCACCCGCACATCTGCCAGATCTTCGACGCGGTGGCCGACGAGAAGCTGTCCTACATCGTGATGGAGCACATCGGCGGCGGCACGCTCGAGCGCTTCGCGCGGCCCGAGGCGCTGCTGCCGGTCGACCAGGTGGTCGAGATGGTGTTCAAGTGCTCCCGCGCGCTCGAGTTCGCGCACAAGCTCGGCGTCACGCACCGCGACATCAAGCCGGCGAACATCCTCTACATGGAGGGCACCGACGTGAAGATCACCGACTTCGGCGCCGCGCTGATCGCCACTTCGCGCGACACCACCCAGGTGAGCGCCATCGGCTCGCCCGCCTACATGTCGCCCGAGCAGGTCAAGGAGCACACGCTCGACCACCAGACCGACATCTACTCGATGGGCGTGGTGATGTACCACCTGCTCACCGGCCGGCTGCCGTTCCAGGGGCTCAACAACTTCAGCCTGATCTACCAGATCACCAACGTCGATCCCGAGCCGCCCTCCGCGTACCGCCCCGAGATCCCGCCGACGATCGACGCCATCGTGCAGCACGCCATGGCGAAGGACCTGTCGAGCCGCTACCGGCTGTGGGAGGAGTTCTCGGCCGACCTGGCCGAGGCCTTCCGCGACGAGCGCCTGCACGCGCACAAGGCGCAGGAGTTCGCCGACACCGACAAGTTCGAGACGCTGCGCAGGCTGCCCTTCTTCCAGCACTTCTCCGACGCGGAGCTGTGGGAGGTGGCGCGCATCTCCACCTGGCGCCGCGCCGGCGCCGGCGAGCACCTGATGCGCGAGGGCGAGACCGGCGACTTCTTCTGCCTGCTCGCCGGCGGCCAGGTGAAGGTCACCAAGAAGGGCAAGCTGCTCAACCTGCTGCGTGCGGGCGAGCCCTTCGGCGAGATGGCCTACCTCTCCAAGCACGAGCCGGTGCGCGGCGCCGACGTGACGGTGATGACCGACGCCGACATCATCTCGGTGCCCACCGGCATGCTGGCGCAGGCCTCCGACGCCTGCCGCCACAAGTTCGACCGCGCGTTCATGGAGATCCTGGTCGAGCGGCTGTCGATGGCCAACCTGCGCCTGTCGGGCGTGTAGGAAGGCGGCGCAGGCGTTGGAACAGATCGCGAACTATCCGGTCCTGAGGAAGCTCGGCGAAGGCGCGACCTCGGAGGTGTTCCTGTGCCAGGACCCGTTCCGCGGCCGCGAGGTGGCGGTCAAGCGCATCTTCCCCGAGACGCTGCGCGACCCGACGCGCGGGCGCCTGTTCCGCAAACTTTTTTTCACCGAGGCCTCGCTCGCCGGCAAGCTCGAGCACCCGCACATCGCGCAGATCTACGACGCCGGCGTCGGCGAGGATTCCGGCTACATCGTGATGGAGTACGTCCCCGGCGGCACGATGGAGCGCTTCTGCGCGCCGGAGAACCTGCTGCCCATCGAG
>JANNKM010000259.1:0-4318 GCA_031396305.1 Rhizobacter sp. | reverse complement strand
GTTGAGCGCCCAGGCCAGCTCGCGTGGCCCCCCGAGTTGCCGCGCCGCCGCCAGCGCCTGCTGCCCGAAGTCCAGCGCCTCCGCGTAGCGTTCGCGGAAGTTGCTCATCCGGGCCAACAGGCGCAGCGTGTCTTGGCGCGCGGGCGTGTTCGCCGCGGCCTCGTCGTGCTCCAGCGCCGCGCGCGTCAGGCGGTAGCCCAGTTCGACACTGTTCCAGCCCCAGTAGAAACCGGTGGCGGCCGCCAGCCGCAAGCCCGCTTGCGCATCGACCGGCCCCTCGCAGCACCAGGTGAGGGCCGCCACGAGGTTCTCGTGTTCGAGCTTGAAGCGGCTCACCCACAGGTCCTGCTCGGGCCCGCGCACGTGCGGCTCGGCCTCTTCGGACATCGCAAGGTAGTGCGCCACATGCCGGCCGCGCGTCGCTTCGCCTTCGCCGCACTCGTTCAGGCGGTCCAGGGCATATTGGCGCACCGTCTCCAGCATGCGGTAACGCGGGCGGCCACCCGACACCTCGCGATCGACATCGAGCAGCGACTTGTCGTGCAGCGCGGTCAACAGGGCCAGCGCCTCGTACTCGTCGGTGGTCTGGGCGACGTCGGCCGCGGCCTGCAGCGTCCAGCCGCCAGCGAACACCGACATCTGGCGCAGCAGGCGCTGCTCCGTCGCTGTCAGTTGCTCGTAGCTCCACTGCATCGCCGCGTGCAGCGTCTGGTGGCGCGGCAAGGCACGGTTGCCGCCGGTGAGCAGGCGAAAGCGGTCGTCAAGCCGAGCGGCGATCTCGGCCACCGGGAGCATCGTGACGCGCGCGGCCGCCAGTTCGATCGCCAGCGCAATGCCGTCCAGGCGCCGGCAGATCTCCGTGATCGACGCGGCGTTGTCGGTGTCGACCTCGAAGTCGGGCAAGGCCAGGCGCGCGCGGTCGACGAAGACGCGCACCGACTCGGCGCCCTGCACCGCCTGCAGATCCGCGGTCGCCGGCAGCGACAGCGAGCGCACCGGATAGATCTGTTCGCCGCTGACGCCCAGGCCTTCGCGGCTGGTCGCCAGCAGCGTTGTGCCGCCGGTGCCGGCCAGCAGCTCATCCGCCAGAGCGACCACCCCGTCGATCACGTGCTCGCAGTTGTCCAACACGAGCAGCGTGCGGCGCGCGGCCAGGTGCTCGAGCAGCCGCTCCATCAGCGGCGTGTCGCCCTCTTCGCGAATGTCGAGCACCGCCGCGCACGTGGCGGCCACGCGCTCGCCATCCTTCAGCGGCGCCAAGTCGACGAACCACACCCCGCCGCCAAACGCCGCCAGATGTTGCTGCGCGAACTGCACCGCCAGGCGCGTCTTCCCACAGCCGCCGATACCGGTGAGCGTCAGCAGCCGGGTCGTTGGCAGCAGGCGCGCGAGATCCACCAGCGCCGCCTCGCGGCCGATGAAGCGCGTGCGCGGGTCCGGCAGGTTGTGGCGCGGTGGCGGGGCCGCGGAGGGCGCCGGGCATTGCGCGGGTACAACCGGCGGCGCAAGGCGCACCACCGTCAGCCGGTAACCGTAGCCTGGCAGTGTCGTGATGGTGCCCGCTCCCAGCAGCTTGCGCAGTGTGCTGATCTGCGTGGCGATGTTGTGCTCTTCGACCACCAGGCCTGGCCAGACGCGGTCGAGCAGCTCCTGCTTGGTGACCAACCGCTCGTGGCGCTCGGCCAGTGCGAGCAGCAGATCGAAGGCGCGGCTGCCCAGGGCCACGGGCTCGCCACGCACACGCAGCATGCGCTCGGCCGGGTGCAGCTCGAAGTGGCTGAAGCGCAGCGGTGGTACGGCACTGGAGGGTGGCAAGGGCGACTCCCAGAGTCTCGGCGGTCGTTGACGCGCGCTGTTTGAAAACCTTTGATCCGCGCTTGAGGACGCGCCGCCCGCCGATGGGCAGAGTGTGCCTCAGGCGTCCACCGATTGTTGGCGCCTCCAGCCGTTCAACCCCAGCTTGAAGGAGCAACCACCATGTCACACGTCACCCAACACTCGATCGACACCACCCGCTACGCCAAGTGCGTCGAGGTGTCCAAGCGCATCCGCTGGGACACCGACCGCGACGTGATCCGCGGCCGTCAGTTCGACTTCAGCAAGGCCTTCCTGCCCGACGGCCTGTCAAAGGTCGCCCAGCTGCCTTTCCTCAGCGCCGACGAGAAGCGCCTGTACTCGCAGGTGCAGGGCCGCACCTACGCCAACATGTTCGCGCTCGTCGAGCGCTTCATCGGTGCCAAGGTGCTGGAGATCAGCCGCACCCACTGGCTCGGCGACCAGGTGGCGCTCGAAGCGCTGGTGCGCTTGACCGACGAGGAACTCAAGCACCAGGAGATGTTCCGCCGCCTGGAGACGATGATGACGCCATGCATGCCCGCGGGCTACCGTTTCCTGCCGCAGCCGAACGACGTGGCCGACGCCGTATTGGCGGCGTCCACCTGGGCCGTCCTCGCGCTGGTCTGCGACATCGAGCTCTTCTCGCAGGCGCACTACCGCAGCAGCATCGAACCGGAGACGCGGATCGACCCGCTCTGGAAAGACGTGTTCCTGTTCCACTGGAAGGAAGAGTCGCAGCACGCGATCCTCGACGAGATGGAATGGCTGCGTGAGAATGAAAAACTCGACGCGGCGCAGCGCGATCAGGCCGTGGGCGAGCTGATCGGCCTGGTGGGCGCGGTCGACGGTATCGTGCAGATGCAGGCCAAGGCCGACGCCGAGTACTTTGCCCAAGCGGCCGGCCGTGCTTTCGACGCAGCGCAGGCGCAGGTGATCCACAAGGCGATGCTGGAGGCCTACCGCTGGCAGTACATCGTGAGCGGCGTGCAGGACCCGCGCTTCCTCGAGGTGCTCGGCTCGATGATCAACGCCGAGCACGGCGCCCGCATCAACGCCGCGCTGGCGCCGATCGTCGGCGCGGTGCACTGAATCCGTACGTGCGAACCCGCACGGGAACGCACGGCTGTCGAGGGCCACGCCGCGATGTCGCTTGGTTGCGTCGTCGGAGTCGCGATCGCGCCGGCAGGGCCTGGCAGGTGTGTGGCTCCTACACTGCACTATCGCAAACGCAGCGGAGCCGCGCACTTGAAATTCCAGATGGCCAAGAACTCGCTGTTCGCGGTGCTGCTGCGTTCACCCTGGTGGATCAGCTTAGGTCTCGGCACCGCGCTGGCACTGGCCGCTGCCGCGCTCGTGCCCGATCCGTATCGCCCCGTCGGCGTGCTGTCGGCGCTGCCGTTCATCGTGATCGCGGCGATTGCGGCGTGGCGCCAGGCGCGCCTGCCGAGCCCGGCGCGCGTGCTGGCGACGCAACAGGCGGTGAGCGCGATGGCGTGGGCGGACTTCGCGAAATTGCTGGAGCAGGCGTTTGCCCGCGACGGTTATTCGGTGCAGCGCGGCACGCGCGACGCGGTGGACTTCGAGATCGAACGCCAGGGCCGAAGAATGCTGGTCTGCGCGCGACGTTGGAAGTCCGCGCGCACCGGCCTCGAAGCCCTGCGCGCGCTGCAAACCGCGCGTGAGGACATCGGCGTTCCCGACGCGCTGTACATCGGCCTGGGCGAACTGACCGACACCGCGCGGCCCTTTGCCGCGCAGCACCGCATCGCGATCTGGCGCGCAGAGGAACTGGCGCTGGCGCTGCGCGGCATGGTGCTGCCCAAACCCGCGGCCACGCCCGCGCCAAGGTCCACACGATGATGCGCCGCCCGTGCCTGGCTGCCGCGCTGGCGATGCTCGGCGGCGGTTTCGCGCAGCGAGCGGCGGCCACAGGCGATGCACTCATCGCCGCGGCGCAGGCCGGCGACATGGCGTTGTTGCGCCGCCTGCTTGACGCCGGCACGCCGGTGGATGCGCGCGACGCACGGCGCCGCACCGCGTTGCTCGCAGCCACCCACACGAACCGCGTTGATGCGGCGCGACTGCTGATCGAGCGCGGCGCCGATGTCAACGCGAAAGACGACATTCACGACTCGCCCTTCCTCTACGCCGGTGCGCAAGGCCGGCTGGAAATTCTGCTGCTGACCCTGAACGCCGGCGCCGATCTGAAGAGCACGAACCGCTACGGCGGCACCGCGCTGATCCCTGCCAGCCATCGCGGCCACGTCGAGGCGGTGAAGTTGCTGCTCGCCGCCAAGATCGACAAGGATCACGTCAACAATCTCGGCTGGACCGCGTTGATGGAGGCGGTGACGCTGGGCGACGGCGGAGCGGCGCACACCGAGATCGTCCGCTTGCTGGTCGAGGCCGGCGCCAACGTCAACATTCCCGACCGCGACGGCGTCACCGCGCTGGCGCATGCCAAGCGCCGGGGCTACGCCGG
>JANNKM010000240.1:0-6183 GCA_031396305.1 Rhizobacter sp. | reverse complement strand
GCCCCAAAGTCCGACAGGCTCCTAGGGCGCGGCGCGGGCGAATCGCGATTGGCACATGGCTTGCGTGAAATCGCGCCAATGACGCCTTCTGAAGCGGCCAACGCGGCGGATGTGGCTGATGTGGCTGACGCCCACCCCTGGACCTGCCCGTTCTGCCCGCTCGCCTGCGATCACCTTGGCGTGCGGCTGAGAGGACTGGGCGAGGCGCCGACGCTGACCGGCGGCGTGTGCGAACGCGCGAGCCTGGCGCTGCGGCGCTGCGCCGCGCCGTTTCCCGGCGCTGCCGCCACGCCGGCGCAGGTCGACGCTCAGCCCTGCGACACGGCCATGGCGGTCGCCGCGGCGGCGCGGCTGCTGGCGAAAAGCCGCCAGCCGCTGTTTGCCGGCCTGGGCGCCGACGTGGCCGGGGCCCGCGCCCTGTACCGACTCGCCTGCGCGACGGGAGCAGTCTGCGATGCTGCCGATGGCGACGCCTTGATGCATGGCCTGCGCGCGTTGCAAGACCGCGGCCAGTTCACGACGACCTTCGCCGAAGTGCGCACCCGAGCCGACGTGGTGGTTTTCGTCGGCGGCCTGCCGGGAGCGCTGGCGCCGCTGACGGCGTTGCGCTGCGGCATCGGCGACGCGCAAGTCGCGCGGCGCCACGTGGTGCTGCTCGGCCCAGGCGCGGACGATGCACGGCAAGTGTCGGAGTTGGCGCAACTCGCCGCGCCGGGCGTGACGATCGATTCGATCCCCCTGTCGGGCGACCTGTTCAGCAGCGTTGCCGTGCTCGCCGCACTTGTCGCGCAACGCACCGTGCGCGACCCGCCCGAGGCGTTGCGCGCACTTGCACAGCGTTTGCGGGCGGCGCGCTACGCCGTGCTGGTGGGCACCCCGGCACGTCTACCGACCCATGGCGCATTGATCGTCGAGACGGTGAACGCGGTGGTGGACCAGTTGAATCGCAAAACGCGCGCCGCTGCGCTGTGGGTCGGCGGCGGCAACGGCGCCGCGACAGTGAACCAGGTGTTCACCTGGCTGTCGGGCCTGCCGTTGCGTTCGCGCGCCGGCCCGCGCGGCCTGGAGCACGAGCCGGTGGCGTTCGGCGCGCAGCGGGTGCTGGACGACGGCGCTGCCGACGCGTTGCTGTGGGTCTCGAGTTTCGACTCAGACGTGGCGTCGGGCGCACCCCCTGCTACGGATCTGCCGCTCGTCGTGCTCGGTCCGCCGGCGCTCGCACTGACCTGCGGGCGCCCCGGCAGCGTGTTCATATCAGTCGCCACTCCCGGCGTCGACAGCCGAGGCCATGTGTTTCGCACCGACGGCACGGTGCTGATGCCGCTGCGCGCGTTGCAGGAGGGCGCTTTGCCCACGGTGGCCGACGTGGCAACGCGAATCCTCGACGCCCTGAACGAGGAGCGGGCAAAGTGACCAGCATGCTCCTGCGCGGCGGGCGCGTCATCGACCCGGCGAATCCTGCGGCACCACAGCAGCGCGACCTGGCCGTGCGCGACGGCCGCGTCGTCGAACCCATTCCCGGTGCGCACCATGACGAGGTGGTCGACGCGAGTGGCTGCGTGATCATGGCCGGCGGCATCGATCTGCACACCCACATCGGCGGGGGCAAGGTGAATCTGGCGCGCATGCTGATGGCGCAAGACCACCGCGCTGGGCCTGAGCCGATCGCCTTGCCCACGAATGCACTGGAGCTGGCCTCATGCGGCACATGCACGCCGGGAACGCTGGCCACCGGCTATCGCTACGTCGAGATGGGCTACACGGCGGCTTTCGAGCCGGCGATGGTGGCGAGCAACGCGCGCCACGCGCATATGGAAATGGGCGACGTGCCGGTGCTTGACCACGGAGCCTATGTGATGCTCGGCAACGACGAGCTGTTCCTGCAAATGCTCGCCGAAGGAGGGCGCGACAACCGCAACTTCGCGCAACTGCGCGACTACACCGCCTGGACGATCAACGCCAGCAAAGCGATGGGCGTGAAGGTCGTGAACCCGGGCGGCATCTCAGCGTTCAAGTTCAACCAGCGCAAGCTCGACGTCAACGAGCCCCACGCGCATTGGCAAGTCACGCCACGCCAGGTGCTGCACACGCTGGCGCGCGCGCTGCACGAATTGGGCGTCCCGCACCCGTTGCACATTCATGGCTCCAACCTCGGCGTGGCGGGCAACATCGCATCGACGCTGGAGACGATCGACGCGCTGGAAGGTCTGCCCGCGCACCTCACGCACGTGCAGTTCCACGCGTACGGCAACGAGGGCGCGAAGAAGTTTTCGTCGGCCGCGCTGCAGCTCGCCGACGCGGTGAACGCGCACCCCGAGATCAGCATCGACGTCGGCCAGATCATGTTCGGCCAGACTGTCACGGCCTCGGGTGACACGATGCGCCAGCACGCGAATGCCGGCCTGGCGAACCCGCGCAAGTGGGTCGGCGCCGACATCGAAGCCATGGCGGGCTGCGGCGTCGTGCCGTTTCGCTACCGCGAGCAGAGCTACGTGAACGCGCTGCAATGGGCGATCGGCCTGGAGATCTTCCTGCTGGTGCGCAACCCCTGGCAAGTGGTGCTCACCACCGACCATCCGAACGGCGGCCCGTTCACGAGCTATCCGCACCTGATCCGCCTGCTGATGGACCGAAGTTTTCGCGAAGAACAGCTCGCGCGCATCCATCCCGACGTCGCGGCGAACTGCGCGCTGCGCTCGATCCCGCGCGAGCTGACGCTGGAGGAAATCGCCGTGATGACGCGCGCCGCGCCTGCCCGGCTGCTGGGCTTGCGCAGCCGCGGCCAGCTCGGCGTGGGCGCCGCGGCGGACATCGCGGTCTATCGTGACGAGCCGAACCGCGAGGCGATGTTCACGACGCCCGAGTTCGTGTTCAAGGACGGCTTGTGTGTCGCGCGCGCCGGCAAGATCACGGCACTGCCGGTCGGCGGCACGCACTTCGTCGAGCCTGGCTATGACAGCGCGATCGAGAAGCGACTGCGCCGCCATTGGCAAGATCACGCGGCGATCAATTTCGACCACGTCGCCATCGGCAACGACGAGCTGTGCACGTGCTGCAACGGCGGGCGTCTGTTGCCGACAGCGTGTTTTGTACCTGCCGCATGAGCACGACGCTGGTTCGCAACGGTGTGACCATCGACGATGGCTTCGCCGAGGCGTTTCCGATGAAGGCGACGCGAATCGTCATCACCGCGCACACGCCGGAGTGGGCGCGCCACGCCGCCGCGTCGGCGACCGGCTTCGCCACCTCGGTGATCGCCTGCGGCTGCGAGGCCGGCATTGAACGTGAACTCGGCGCGCACGAGACCCCCGACGGCCGCCCCGGCATTGCCGTGCTGTTGTTCGCGATGTCGGGCAAGGAGCTTGCCAAACAACTCGAGCGGCGCGTCGGGCAATGTGTCTTGACCTGCCCGACGACCGCCGTCTACGCAGGAATCGACGACGGCGAAGCCGTCGCGCTCGGCAAGAACTTGCGTTTCTTCGGCGACGGCTGGCAAATCTCGAAGATGATCGCCGGCAAGCGTTACTGGCGCGTGCCTGTCATGGACGGCGAGTTCGTCGCGCAGGAAACCACCGCAGTGGTGAAGGGCGTCGGCGGCGGCAACCTGTTGCTGCTCGCGCGCGACACCGATGGCGCGCTCGCCGCGGCGCAAAGCGCGGTCGCCGCAATGAAGAAGTTGCGCAATGTCATCATGCCGTTTCCCGGCGGCGTGGTGCGTTCGGGCTCAAAAGTCGGTTCCAAGTACGCGGGCCTTGGCGCATCGACCAACGACGCATTTTGCCCGAGCCTGCATGGCCTGGGCGCGCGCAGCGAACTCACGCCGCAGACCCGCTGCGTTCTGGAGATCGTGATCGACGGCCTGACCGAAGTCGATGTCGCCGCTGCGATGCGCGTCGGCATCGAAGCCGGCATCGCCCTCGGCGCGGCCGGCGGCCTGTTGCGCATTTCGGCCGGCAACTATGGCGGCAAGCTCGGGCCGTTTCACTTCCACCTGCACAAGCTGCTTGAGGACGGCGCAGCATGAGCCCCGCCCGGCCGCCCGCAGGGGCTCTTTCCCGCTTGGCGGGGCCGGCACGGGCCACGAAGGGGCCCCTTCGTGGCCCGGGAGGGTGCGCGTCGTACTCGACGTGCTGGGGGCTGCAATGACCGGCTGGACGCTTCGTGCCAGGCAGGTTGCGGCGCTGCGGCTCGACATGCGCGCAATCACGCCGCTCGCGCTGGCAGCGCTGACGCAGGCCGAGGTCGAACGTGTGCCGGTGGGTTACGGCAACGCCCTCGTCGCGCTGGCCGAGTTCTTTCACGTGGCGCCGGGGCCGGACGGGACGCTGCGCTTCGCCGCCGACCTGACGCGCTGCGACCGCGTCGGCTGGCAGATGGAGGGCGGGACTCTGGTCGTCGAGGGCGGCGTCGGCGACTATGCAGGCGCGTGCATGAGCGGCGGCGACATGTCGGTACAGGGTTCGGCGCGCGACCTCGCGGCCTGCGAGATGACCGGCGGCACATTGCACATCCACGCCAACGTGGGCGACTTCGCCGCCAGCACCTTGCCCGGCAGCATGGACGGCATGCGCGGCGGCACGCTCGTCGTCAACGGCCATGCCGGCGCACGCTGCGCTGACCGGATGCGGCGCGGCACGGTGGTCGTGCACGGCGATGCCGGCGACTTTCTGGGTTCGCGCATGGTCGCTGGTACGGTGGCGCTGGGTGGCCGTTGCGCGGCGCATTGCGGCTACGGCATGCGCCGCGGCAGCGTCGTGTTCGCCGGCGCCGCGCCGTCGGTGGCGCAGACCTTCGTTCAGGGAATCGCTGAAACTCCCGTGTTCTGGCAACTGCTGGCGCGCGATCTGGCGCGGCACGGCGGCGCGTTCACCGATCTGGCGGCGCGGCCGATGTCGCGTTGGCTCGGTGACCTGGCGGCCGGCGGCAAGGGCGAGCTGATCCTCGCCGAATGAATCGATCCACTGTCACTGCACATTCATTGCAACGAGGAAACCCATGAGCGACGCCTTTCTTTTCCATGCCGGCGAGGCCACCGTATTCGCCCGCGACGGCCAGTTCACCGACGCGATGCCCGAAATCCTGATCGGCCGCACCGACGGCCCGGTAGGCCAGGCCTTCGCCAACCTGATGGCGCAGAGCAAGGGCCACACGTCGATGTTCGCGATCCGCGCCTGCAACCAGCTGGTGCGCCCGGCGACGATGCTCGTGCCCAAGGTCACGCTCAAGGACAGCGCGAACATCGAGCTGTTCGGCGGCGTCGTGCAAAGCGCGACCGCCGACGCGGTGGTCGACTGCCTCATCGAAGGCGTGATCCCGAAGACGCTGGCGAACCAGTTGTGCATCGTCGCGCTGGTGTGGATCGACCCACGCTGCGCGAAGGACCCGAACCTCGACAAAAAGGACATGTACCGCACGAACTACGAGGCGACCAAGCTCGCGATCCGGCGCGCCCTGAACAACGAGCCTTCGGTCGAAGAGTTGATCGCGAACCGGCACAAGATCTAGCACGACATGGACGATTGGTCCTGAGCATCGCAGGTAGGTCCGGGCGCGCGCACGCAGCCGCGGAACCCGACATGAAACTGGCGCTGTTCGACCTCGACCACACGCTGATCCCGTTCGACAGCGGCATGGCGTGGACACGCCATCTGGTGCGCCAGGGGGTGCTGCACGCCGATGCGCAGGAGCGCTACCTCGGCTATTGCCGCCAGTACCTGGCCGGCACGCTCGACATCCACGCCATGCACCACGCCAGCATGGCGCCGCTGGCGGCGTTTTCCGCCGCGCAGTTGCAGCGCTGGCAGGCCGAGTTCGAAGCGGCGATTCGGCCCGCGCTGCTGCCCGACATGTTGGAGCTGGTGGCGGCGCACCGCGACCGCGGCGATCTTTGCGCCATCGTCACGGCGACCTGTCGCCTCGTCGCCGAGCCCTTTGCACGCGGTTTTTGCGTCGAGCACCTGCTGGCCACGGAAAGCCAACAGCGCGACGGCGTTCCCACCGGAGCGATCGACGGCCTGCCGTGCTACCGCGAACACAAGCTCACCCGGGTGCAGGCCTGGCTCGCGGCGCGCCCCACGGGGCCACGCGAGCTGGCGGGCTTCGACGAGTCGTGGTTCTATTCCGATTCGGCGAGTGACCTGCCGTTGCTGCGCGCCGTCACGCACCCCGTGGCGGTGCGCCCCG
>JANNKM010000229.1:0-11657 GCA_031396305.1 Rhizobacter sp. | reverse complement strand
TGCTGAACGCGCAGACGCAGTTGTTCACGACCAAGCGCGACCTCGCGAAGGCGCGCTACGACGTCGTCTTGAACAGCCTGAAATTGCGTCAGGCGTCGGGGCAGCTTCAGCCCGCTGATGTGGGCGCAGTCGATCGGCTGTTCCGCAGGTAAGTCGCGAATCTGGTCACTGGGCAAACGCCGGCAGTGACTCCTCCTCGCGCGCGACGCGCAGTGCGTCGGAGACCGTATCGGCGGCGAGATCGCTGACCCAAAGACCACCCTCGTCCGGGTCGCAGTACAGCACCATTGCGGACAGCCAGCGAAGGTGCGAACCAATCGCATGCCCTGTCACGACAAGTCTGACTTATACCGATCGCCATGCACAACCCAACTCTCAAGGGGACACGCTTCGTGGCTCATCTCTGACGTGCACGCCGATCGCGCATCGACTTGACCCTATTCTTTGCCGTGATGTGGACGCGCGACAAAGCGCGACGGACTTCACGGCGCCACCTTGCACGCCAGGCCCGCAATCGTGGGGTCACACCGGCACAGCGCCGCGCCGCTGCATAAGATCGCCCTCGATCAGCGCCAACCTTTGTCTTCACTCATTTTCGCTGCGCGGCGTTTCTTGCGCGGCGGCAAGAAACGGATTCCATGATCAAGGGCAGTATTGCGACTATCGACACGACGTCACGCGGCGCGAGCCAGTGCAGTCGCGTTCGCGTGCGGACGGCGCTGTCAGGCTTCGCGATCGCGTTTCCAACCGCACTCGCAATCGCACTCGGTACGCTTGCCCAGTCCGCCGGTGCGCAGGCACTGCCAAGCCCAATCTCGCCGTCGCCCTCTGCGGCGGGGCGTGAAGGCACACTTGCTGCCAGCGCGGCGCTGCAAACCTCGAACCTTGGCGAAGCGCAGATTGAATTCCTGCTGAAGCTGGCGCAAGAAACGCAACAGCCGGGCCGCGGCCTGCCGCTGGATATTTTCCGCGAGCGCGTTCTGGGCGCGGTTGTCGTCCACCCGGACGTTCTGGCGCTTCGCGCCAGCCTCGCCAGTACACGTGAGTCGACGCGCGAACTTGAAGCGGCGCGGTTGCCGCAGGTGTCGGCGCGTGCCGATGTGGCGAGCCACCGATCCGATCGCAGCACGATCACCGGCGTGCCCAAGCGCGAGTATGAGACGGCAAGCGCCGGATTGACGCTGGCGCAGCACATCTACGACTTCGGCGTGATCGACAGCTCGGTGCTCGTCGGCCAGGAGCGCTACGCCGCAGTGCAGGCCCGGCTCGATGGCCGTCGGGATGAACTCGCACTTCGCGCGGTACAGACCTGGCACGACGTGATCCGCTCGCGCCGCCTGCTCGCGCAATTGCAACTCAACCAGCAATCGCTGGAGAACATGGTCGGCTACCTGACGCGGCGCTACGACTTGGGCGGGGGCCCGATCAGTGACGTGTGGCGTGCCCAAGCGCGCCTGGCGGACGCACGCGCATCGATGGCCAGCGCGCAGACGCGTGTGCGCAACGCCGAGGCAAGCTACCGAGAGGTGTTCGACGCCGCTCCCGGCGCGCTCGACTTGCCGGTGCTGCCCAACGTGGACCGACAGGCGATTGCCACCGGCGCCGCCGACCTGGTACGCGACTACCCGGCGGTGCGCAGCGCCGAAGCGAGCCGCCGTGCTGCCGAACAGGAACTCGACCTCACCTTGCGCCGCGAACGGCCCACCGTCGGACTCGAGGTCAGCGCGCAACGGCGCGACCTGGTCGGACGCGGCGCACCCGGCAACGACGTGAGTGCCTCGCTGGTGCTGCGCTACAGCTTCTACTCCGGAGGTGCCGACCGGGCGCGCGCCGCGCAGGCGGCGTTTCGCGCCGTCGAGGCGACCGAACAAGTGCGCAGCATCACGGTGCAGGTCGATCGGGCGCTGGCCCAGGCGATCGCCACCGAAGACAACGCCGCGACGACGCTGGCGGCGCGCCGCGACGGCGTGACTCTCGCGGTGCAGGCGCTACGCGCGGTGCGCGAACAGTTCGCAAACCGCCGCGGCAGCCTGCTCGACCTGCTGAACGCCCAGGACGTGCTGCACGCCGCCGGCGTGGGTCTGTCTGAAGCGGAAATCGACGCAGCCCTGGCCCGCTGGCAGGTTCTTTACTACAGCACAAGCTACTGGCCGCTCGCCGTGGCCACCCCCGTTTCACGCTGACCCGCAGCTGTCACGACGCTTCGTCTCGCACCCTCCATCCCCCACCGGCCTCATCATGCTCGCATCCGTTGAAAAACTTCCTGTCGTGCTGCCCAGCTCTGGCGCAGAACCGGTCGGTCCGCCGCAGGACACCGCCGCGGAACCACTGGAAGCGTGCCTGTTGTTCCTGCTGGACCACTATGGCAAGCCGATGTCCCTGGCCGCGCTGCGGGCCGGCGTGGCACGGCCCGAGGAAGCGTGGCGGCTCGAGAACTTCGTCGACGCGATCGAAAGCCTGGGCTTCTCGACCCAGACCGTGCGCGTTGCCGAACCTCCCTCGCCCGCACCCAACGAGCCGCTGCTGGTGCTGCGGCACGACGGCCATGCGGTCGTCTTGCTGTCACGCGACGGGCCGGACGACTACGAAGTCTTCGTACCGGAACAGGGCCACACCGTGCGCCTGCGGTACGACGAACTGCTGAAGCAATACGCCGGCTCCTGCCTGCGGGTGCATCCGCCAATGCGCGTGCCGAGTTCGGAGGCCGGCGTGCCGCGCGGGCGCAGAGGCCACTGGTTCTGGGGTCCCATCAGTGTGGGCCGGCCGCTGTACCTGCGTGCGGGCCTGGCAGCGGTGCTGACCAGCGTGTTCGCGCTCGCGTCGTCGATCTTCTCGATGATCGTCTACGACCGCGTGATCCCGAACAATGCTCTCGGTTCGCTCTACGCGCTGCTGTTCGGCGTCGGAATCGTCTTCCTCAGCGACTTCGTGATCCGCACGCTGCGCTCCTACTTTCTCGACGTGGCAGGAAGCCGCGCCGACACCGAGATTGCCGACGCCGTATTCGACCATGTGCTGGATCTCGACATGCGCTCGCGCCGCGGGCCCACCGGCTCGCTGGCGAATGTGCTGAAGGAGTACGAGACGCTGCGCGATTTCTTCACGTCGGCCACGTTGACGACTTTGATCGACATCCCGTTCGCCCTGCTTTTCATCGTCGTCCTGTACTTTATCGGCGGGCCGATGGCCTGGGTGCCGGTGGTGGCGATTGCGCTGATGTTCATCGGCGGCCTGCTCTTGCAGCCCTCGATGAAGCGCCAGTCGCAAACGAGCCAGGAAGACAGTCAGACGAAACAGGCCGTGCTCGTCGAAACCCTGTACGGGCTGGAAACGATCAAGGCACTCGGCGCGGGCGCGGTGATGCGCAGGCGTTGGCAGGAGTCGGTGGCGCATCAGGCGCGGGTCGGAATGCAAACGCGCTTTCTTGCGACTCTTGCCGCCAACTGGGCGAACATGGTGTTCATGGTGTCGCAAGTCGCCACCGTGACGATCGGTGTGTTCCTCGCCATGGAGGGCAAGCTCGGCGCGGGCGCGATCATCGCTGGCTCGATTCTCTGCGGGCGCGCGATCCAGCCGCTGTCGCAGTTGTCGCAATTGATGATCCGCATGAACCAGTCGCTCGCCAGTTATAAGGCGCTGTGCCAGGTGATGGGCCTGCCGCGCGAGCACGTGCCGGGTCAGCCGCGTCTGGCGTACGACCGGCTGCGCGGCTCGATCGAACTCAGCGAGGTGAGTTTTCGCTACCCCGGCCAGCAGATGCCGATACTCGACAAGGTGACGCTGCGCATCGAACCGGGCGAGCGTGTCGCCATCATCGGGCGTGTCGGCTCGGGCAAGTCGACGCTGACGAAACTGCTGCTCGGCATGTATCCGCCCGACGAAGGCAAGCTGCTCGTCGGTGGCCACGACATCCGCCAGATCGACCCGGCCGACCTGCGCCGCAACATCGGCTCGGTGCTGCAAGACATCTGGTTGATGAGCGGCACGCTGCGCCAGAACATCGCGCTCGGCGCGAACCGGCCCACCGATGCGCAAGTGATGCGTGTCGCGGAAATCGCAGGTGTCCAGGAGTTTGCGAGCCTGCACCCCGAGGGCTACCAATTGAAGGTGGGCGAGCACGGTGAAGGTTTGTCCGGAGGCCAGCGCCAGGCCGTGGCGATCGCACGCGCGCTGATCGGCGACGCACCGATGCTGGTGCTGGATGAGCCCACCAGCGCGATGGATCCGGCAGCCGAGCGCCAGTTGCTCGCGCAACTGAAGTTGGCGACGCAGGGCAAGACGCTGGTGCTGATCACACACAAGCCGTCGATGCTCGAGTTGGTGGACAAAGTCATCGTGCTCGATCGCGGCAAGATCGTTGCGCAAGGTCCGAAAGACAAGGTCATGCGGGTCGCGGCTGTCGCCGGCACACCCGCCGCAGCCCCAAAGGAGCCATCATGAGCACGACACCGACGCCGCAGCCCGCGGCCACGACGCCGCCGACCAGGCCGGCCAGGAAACCACGCGCCTTCGAGAGCATTTCGCAAGCCTCGCGCATGGGTGAGATCAATCGTGCATCGAGCTTGTTGTTGTTCTCCATCGGCGCAACGTTCACCGCGTTGGTGGTGTGGGCGGGTGTGTCGGAAGTCGACACTGTGGCGCAGGCGCTAGGCAAGGTGATTCCTTCGGCACGCGTGCAGTTGATGCAAAGCCTGGAAGGCGGCCTGGTGCGCGGCATTCACGTCGTACAGGGCCAGGCAGTCGAAGCCGGAACCTTGCTCGTCTCGTTGAGCCCCACGCAAGCCGGCGGCGAGTACGAAACGCGGCGTCAGCAGACGCTGGCGCTTCAGGCGCGCCGCGTGCGCCTGCAAGCCGAGGCCGAGGGCACCGAGCCGAAGTTCCCCGCCGAGCTGCGATTGGAGAGCCCTGAGTTCGTGAGAGTCGAGCTCGCGTCATTCGAGGGCCGGCAAGCCGAACAGGGCATGCAGGCGGTGATGTTCGATGCGCAGATCGAGCAGCGCACCAAGGAAGTGGAAGAAGCTCAGATCGCACTGACCACCGCCGAACGCTCCCTGGTCGGCGCGGGTGAAGAGCGCCTGATCATGGAAAAACTCGTCGCGCAGGGCCTGGAGCCGCGCATTGAACTCGTGCGCCTGGATCGATCGATTTCCGAGGCCGAAGGCCGGGCTGCTTCAGCCAAGGCGGTGATTCCACGCGCCCGGCAAGCCATCATCGAAGCCCGCGCCCGCGCCGACAGCACGCAGAAGCAGTTCCGCACGCAGGCGCGTGAAGAACTGAACCGCGCCACCGCCGACTTGCGTGCGATGGAGCAAGGCATGCCCGCGCTGGAAGACCGCGTCGACCGCACCGAACTCAAGGCACCGGTGCGTGGCATCGTGAACCGCGTCTTCGTCAATACCGTGGGCGGCGTCGCCAAGCCGGGAGACCCGCTGGTGGAACTCGTTCCCGCGGACGACCCATTGATCGTCGAAGCGATGATCAACCCCAAGGACATCGGCTTCGTGCTCGTCGGCCAGACGGCACGCGTCAAGCTCACCGCCTATGACTATTCGTTGTTCGGCGCGATGCCGGGCAAGGTGGTGCAGATCAGCCCCGACGCGATCACCAACGAAAGGGGCGAGTCGTTCTTCCTGGTGCGCGTGCAGACGGATCGCGCGATGTTCGAAAACCTCGACAAGAAGCTGCCCATCATGTCGGGCATGCAGGCGCAGGTGGACATCATCACCGGTGCGAAGACTGTGCTTTCGTACTTGCTCAAGCCGGTGATCGCTGTGCGCGAGAGCGCGTTCCGCGAAAGGTAGAGCGAGGCTCGCCTTCCGGGCAATCTACAGCCCGCCGGGTGCGCAAGCGCTCGGCGGGCTGTACGCTTCGTGCCTCGATGCGTTGCGCGGCGCGCGAGTCTGACGATTCCCACACCCAGACATCCCGCGCCCCTGCGCGGGGAGTCTCAATGCGGGACAGCGCTCGTGACTCCGCGGCGCCGCGAAGTCAACGCTATGCCGAGCAGGCCCAGCGCCATCAGGATGTAGGTGGAGGGCTCGGGAACGCTCGTGGCCATATTGATCGTGACGTCGTCAATGAGGGTCGTGGCCGCTGGACCAGTCGTGTAGAACTCCAGCGACGTCACGTTGTCACCGGAGGAGAAGGCAAACGTCCGAGTTGTTGTCCAGTTGCAGTACTTGCCGGTCACGTAGTCACTGCACTCTGGTGTGCCGTCCAACGCATTGTTCAGCACGAGGGATTCAAGTCCGCCAACAGCCCCTTGGCTATTGAACGCCCGAAATTGGAAGTCGACCGACGAGGAGTAGCTGAATGAAATGTCGAGGAGCGGCGACTGGAACTCGAAAACTCCTGCGGCGTTTTTGTTCACTCCCAGCGGAGCCGCCAGGCTGAACACCATCACGGTGCCATCCGTGGGGTCGTGCACGAGGCCTGATTCATTGGTCGGCTTTGGAACGGCCAGGTCCACGTTCTGATCGAAGTATGCTGCGTCTGGGCTGAACCCGTCTCGCCAAGCTTGGGCACCAGCAAAGGTAACGCCAACACTGCTGCTGTAGAACGTTGACAAAGGATTGAATGCCTCGCCGATCGGCGTGACATCCAAGTGACTGAGCGGCGGCGTCGCCTCAAACGTAATAGTGGGGATTGCCGCGGCGTCAATTACCGCCGCACACAACCCCACCCCAGCCACCCAAGGCCTGAACCGTTTCATCTTCTTTTCTCCCTGTTTTTGCCCTAGCCAGACTAGACGCGTGCAGCGCCAGGGCTTAAGGCTCGCCTTGAAGCTTATCCGCCGAGTGGTGCCGAGAGCAAGCGCCGACGCATCAATGCTGACTTCACTTCTAGGGGGCCGCACGTCGCCGTTACAACCGATCCGAGCGACGCCGCCGACCGGCGTGCCTATGAGATTTGGCATTCGATCTTGCTTGGGAGACTCGACTCAGTGCGCCGCAGACCCCTCATCCGCGTGGTTCGCGTGGCTAGCCCGCAGCATGACCCACACGTACGGGAGTGTGCGCGGCAGGTTTCCAAATTAGATTGCGGTTAAGCCGTGGCGAAGGTGCCCGGGCCCCGCAACTCTTCCTGCAGGTTTCCACATGACTCCATCGACGCCTCGACTGCCCTCGCGAACCCAGGCGCTTCGAGCCACCTCGCATTGGCTCATCCGATGGGCCACCGTTTGCGGGCTGGCGGCGTGCGGCGGCGGCGGTGGCGGCGGTGGCGGCACCCCACCGGCCTCGGATATCAGCGTCACTTCGACGAGCGTCAGCGTCGTCAAGTACACCCAGAGTGTGACGGTCACGCTCAATGGAACCAACCTCGATCAGGGCGTGACCGTCAGCACTCCCGCTTGTGCCACCCTGACCCGCAGCACCGCGGCGCCTCTGGCAAGCACTTCGACGACCGCGTACTACCGGTGCAGCGGTGCCGCTGTCGGCGCGAGCCAGGTGACGGTGCAGCGTGCAAGCGACGGCACGACGCTGGGCAGTGCAAACTTCACGGTCGGCTTGTCCCCGCAGGTCACGCTCACCGTCACCGACGGAGCGGGAATCAGCGGCAGCTTCGTCGTGACGCTCGCCGACGATGCGTCGCTCACACCCGAGACGGCCAGGAACTTCCTCGCCTACGTCGACAACCTGCACTACGACGGCACGGTATTCCACAGGGTGTTCCCCAACTTCGTGGTGCAAGGCGGTGGCTACGTACCGTTCTCTACCGGCGTCTTTCCCACCGAAAAAATTACCACCCGGCGACCCATCGAACTCGAAGTCAACAAGGGTCTGTTGAACAAACAATGGACGGTTGCGATGGCCCGTGGGCCGGCGCCGAACTCTGCAACAGCACAGTTCTACGTCAACATGGTCGACAACCCGCACCTCGACCCGAGCCCCACGAGCGCCGGCTATTCCGTGTTCGGCCACATCAGTTCCGGCAGCGACGTTGTGACAGCCATCGCCAACGCCACTTGCTCGAGCAACGCTGTCTCCGAGTGCGCCCCGGCGCCGAACGTCTTGATCACGTCGGCGAGACGCACGCCCTGAACACGGCAGCCTGCGGCGGCCCAGCGCCTGGCTGAAGTGGCACCAAGCCCTTCACCCACCCCGGGGCGCAGCGTGCTGCTGGCCCCTTGTATGTCATCCCGGCGCACGCCGGGATCCACCCTCGACTCACTGTCCTGGGTCCCGGCGTTCGCCGGGATGACAGTTGCTCCCCACGGCTCATCGCCGTGACGCCCGCGTCGCGCACCTTGCGCCAACCACGCGCAGCGACCCCAGTCCGCATGGCGCGCGCGCTCACGTAGCGAGCACGGTGTCGGCCTGCGGCGCGTTGCGAGCGCGCCGCTTCGCTTGCCACGAAGGCGCTGGCGTCGGTCTCGGCCTGGGCCTGCACTGCCGTCTCGGGCGTGACCCGGCAAACCCTCAGCCACGCTTAACCGGCAATGAAACTACCCCCTAAGCAGGGGTACGTCAAACCCTCTCCATCGGACGACTGCATGCGTTCCACATGTACATCAACTGATCCATATGCATGGTTTCATTTCTGGCATTCTCCATAGGTATTTGTCGAACCGGTTCGCCCGCTTTTTTAATGTCATTTGTATTGCATTCGATCTGACCTGCCGACCGGCAAGGCGGGTAGTCACCCCCCAAGTACTTGGGATAGCTTAAGTGCACCTTCTGACCGAAAGTCCACTCCGGCAATTCATGATTTTCTTCACGAACTCGTGAATCGCCAGAGATTGCAGGAACCAGGAGCAGCGCAATGGCAATCCTTACGTACGGGGCCCGAAAACGGGGTCTCGGTTCAAGCGACCACCGGCGTAGGGTATGCGCCGCCATCGTCCAGAGCGCGTCACGCGGCGTGCGAATCATTCAACTTACGGGAGCTACACAATGACCACACTGATCCGATCCGACCTTGACTTCATCCTTGCAGGGATCCGCATTGCGGAGCAAGACGCCCTGGGCGTGCCGCTCAATAGCCTGGTTGCCGACCCGCTGTTGCCGCACGGCATACGGCGCGTCGACGGCACGTTCAACAACCTGTTGCCCGGGCAGCAGAATTTCGGCGCGGCTGACCAGGTATTTCCGCGGCTGTTGACGCCGAACCTGCGCGTCGGTACACCGGTGACGATGGACCTGAATGGCCCGGCGCCGGATGTCCAGGCAATCGGCAGTGCGACGGACTATCTGCAAACCAGCGGATTCGTCTTCGACACGCAACCGCGCCTGGCGAGCAACCTGGTCGTCGACCAATCGCCCAACAATCCCGCCGCCGTTGCAGCCGCGGGTCCGGGCGCAGTGCCCGAGGCTTCCAATTCCTTCTTCATCCCCAACGTCGCACCCGACACCGGCCTGTCGGCACCGTACAACTCCTGGTTCACGCTGTTCGGCCAGTTCTTCGACCATGGCCTGGACCTCGTCAACAAGGGCGGCAGCGGAACCGTGGTGATGCACCTCGACGCCGACGACCCCTTGCGCACCGTCGGTCCCGACGGCGATCCGTTGACACCCGACCAGGTGATTCCCGGCGTCAATGACTTCATGATGCTGAGCCGCACGAGCGTGGTGGCAACGCATCCCGGTGTCGACGGCTTATTGGGCACCCGCGACGACGTGCGTGACAGCGTCAACCAGACGACGCCGTTCATCGACCAGAACCAGACCTACACCTCGCATCCCTCGCACCAGGTGTTCCTGCGCGAGTACATCAACAACACGGCCGGCAGGCCGGTGTCGACCGGCAACCTGATCGACGGCGCCACGGGTGGCATCGGCAACTGGGCCGAGGTCAAGACGCAGGCGCTGATGCTCGGGATCCTGCTGACCGACGCCGACATCGGCAATGTACCGATGGTCATGACCGATGCCTACGGCAATTTCATCCCGCACCCGACGACCGGCATGGCCTTGCTGATGATGCCGGGCGGCCTCGTGGTCTCGGGCACGCCCGCAGCGCCGGTGGCCACGACCGGCTCGCTGAAGACCGGCCACGCTTTCCTCGACGACATTGCGCACAATGCGGTGCCACGCGCCGGCCTGCTGCCCGATACCGACCTCTTGCCCAACAGCGCGCCTGAGGCCGGCAGGTACGACAACGAACTTCTCGACCGCCACTTCATCACCGGCGACGGCCGCGGCAATGAGAACATCGGCCTGACGACCGTGCACACGATCTTCCACGCCGAGCACAACCGGCTCGTGCAGCACATCAAGGATGTGGCCGTCGCCGACGCGCAAGCGCTGCTCGCCAGCGGCGCAACGCAGGCCCAGGCAGTGGCGTTCCTGAACGAGTGGCTGGTCACCGACGTCGGCACCGTGCCGGCCACTGCGGCTGCCATTGCGGCGACCAGTTGGGACGGCGCGCGCCTGTTCCAGGCGGCACGCTTCGGCACGGAAATGCAGTACCAGCACTTGGCGTTCGAGGAGTTCGCGCGCAAGGTTCAGCCTGAAGTCAACATCTTTGCCGGCTACTCGACCAGCATCAATCCGGCGATCATGGCCGAATTCGCGCACGTCGTGTATCGCTTCGGCCACTCGATGTTAACGGAGACGGTCGATCGCATCGACGTGAACGGCGTCTCCACGCCGATCGGTCTGATCGAAGCGTTCCTCAACCCGGTGGAGTTCGAGGCGAGCAGTCCTGGAAACGCACTTCAAGATGCCGCTGTCATCGCGCGCGGCATGGCCAAGCAGGTTGGCAATGAACTCGACGAGTTCGTCACCGGCGCGCTGCGCAACAACCTCGTCGGGTTGCCGCTCGACCTGGCGGCGATCAACATGGCGCGCGGCCGCGAGACTGGCATTCCCGGACTGAATGAGGCGCGCCGCATGTTCTTTGCCGACACCGGCAACTCCGCTTTGAGGCCGTATGACAACTGGGCCGACTTCGGCCTGAACCTGAAGCACAGCGAGTCGCTGGTCAACTTCATTGCCGCGTATGGCACACACGCGACGATCGTCGGTGCGGTAGGAATGGCCGCCAAGCGTGCCGCCGCGACCGCGCTGGTGGACCCGTTGAATCCCGCCGGCGTGGCATTCATGACCAGCAGCGCCGCGACGTCCGGCCTGAATAACGTCGACTTCTGGCTCGGTGGCCTGGCCGAGAAGCAGCTCGTGTTCGGCGGCCTGCTCGGCTCGACATTCAACTTCGTGTTCGAGACCCAGATGGAGAGGCTGCAGGACGGTGACCGCTTCTACTACCTGGCGCGCACGGCCGGCTTGAATTTCCTCACCGAACTCGAAGGCAACTCGTTCGCGTCGATCATCGAACGCAACCTGGGCGTGACGCACTTGCCCGGTGACGTGTTTTCGACGCCGGCGTTCACCGTCGAACTCGGCAACATGGGCACCACCGGGGCGATCCTGGACGATCCCACGACGCCGCTCCAGGACGAAGCGACGATGCTGAACCACCTCGGCGCGCCTGCCTTCGTGCGCATGGCGAACGGCGGAATCCGCTACACCGGCGACCAGCACATCGTGATGGGCGGCACGGCCGGCAATGACATCATGCAAGCCAGCGAAGGCGACGACACGCTGCACGGCGACGCGGGCAACGACAGGCTCGAAGGCGGCGACGGCAACGACTTCCTGATCGGCGGCGACGGTGACGACATCATCACCGACCTGAACGGCGTCGACAACATCAAGGGC
>JANNKM010000228.1:0-11409 GCA_031396305.1 Rhizobacter sp. | reverse complement strand
TCTTCACTTCGCCGTAGGACCACGAGCGGATCTTCTCGGGCGAAGCGAGCCCGATCTTGATCGCATCGAACTCCTCGTCCTGCTGGACCTGCTTGAAGAGTTCAAGTAGCGCTTTCATCAGAACCTCTCCAGATCGATGTCGATACCGAGCGACCGAATTTCCTTGACCAGCACGTTGAAAGACTCCGGCATGCCGGCTTCGATCGAATGCTCGCCCTTGACGATGGACTCGTACACCTTGGTGCGGCCGTTCACGTCGTCGGACTTGACGGTGAGCATCTCCTGCAGGATGTACGAGGCGCCATAGGCTTCGAGTGCCCAGACCTCCATCTCGCCGAAGCGCTGGCCGCCGAACTGCGCCTTGCCGCCCAGCGGCTGCTGGGTCACGAGGCTGTACGGCCCCGTCGAGCGCGCGTGCATCTTGTCGTCCACCAAGTGGTGCAGTTTCAACACGTGCATGTAGCCCACCGTGACGGGGCGCTCGAAGGCATCGCCCGTGCGGCCGTCGTGCAGCGTGGCCTGGGTGCGCGTGGCGGTGAGCCCTTTCGCCTTCGCGATGTCATCCGGGTACGCCAACTTCAGCATGCTGCGGATTTCCTCTTCCGCGGCGCCGTCGAACACCGGTGTCGCGAACGGCACGCCGCGCGTCAGATTGCCCGCCATTTCCAGGATTTCGGCGTCGCTCAGGTGATCGAGCCGCTCCGTCTTGCCGCCGCTCTTGTTGTACAGCTCGTCCAGGAACACACGCAAATCCTGAACCTTGGTCTCTTGCGCCAGCATGTCGTTGATGCGCTGGCCGATACCCTTGCCGGCCCAGCCCAGGTGCACTTCGAGAACCTGACCCACGTTCATGCGCGAAGGCACGCCGAGCGGGTTGAGCACGATGTCGCAAGGCGTGCCGTCGGCCATGTACGGCATGTCTTCGACCGGAACGATTTTCGATACGACACCCTTGTTGCCGTGACGGCCAGCCATCTTGTCGCCCGGCTGCAGGCGCCGCTTGACGGCAAGATAGACCTTGACCATCTTCAATACGCCAGCGGGCAGTTCGTCGCCCTGAGTCAGCTTCTTGCGCTTCTCTTCGAAGGCGAGATCGAAGCTGTGGCGCGTCTGGTCGAGTGAATTCTTGATGCTCTCCAGTTGGCCGGCAACGTCTTCGTCAGCTGGGCGAATGTCGAACCAGTGATACTTTTCGACGCTGGTCAAATACTCCTTGTCGATGATGGCGCCTTTGGCGATGCGCTGCGGCCCGCCGTTGGCAGGCTTGCCGACCAGCAGCTTCTCGATCCGGTCGAACGCGTCGGCTTCGACGATGCGCAACTGGTCGTTCAAGTCCAGCCGATAGCGCTTCAGCTCGTCGTCGATGATCTGCTGGGCGCGCTTGTCGCGCACGATGCCTTCGCGGGTGAACACCTGCACGTCAATCACCGTGCCGTTGGTTCCCTGGCTGACGCGCAGCGACGTGTCTTTCACATCGGACGCCTTTTCGCCGAAGATCGCGCGCAGCAGCTTCTCTTCCGGCGTCAGTGTCGTTTCGCCCTTGGGCGTGACCTTGCCCACCAGCGTATCGCCGGGGTTCACTTCCGCGCCGACGTAGACGATTCCCGACTCATCGAGTCGCGCAAGCTGCTGCTCTGACAGGTTGGGAATGTCGCGTGTGATTTCCTCGGCGCCGAGCTTCGTATCGCGCGCCATCACGACCAGTTCTTCGATGTGGATCGACGTGTAGCGGTCTTCGGCGACGACACGCTCCGAGATCAGGATCGAATCTTCGAAGTTGTAGCCGTTCCACGGCATGAACGCGACGAGCATGTTCTGACCGAGCGCGAGCTCGCCCAGGTCAGTGGAAGCACCGTCGGCGATCACGTCTTCGGCCTGCACACTGTCACCGCGCTTGACGATCGGGCGCTGATGAATGCTCGTGTTCTGGTTCGAGCGGTGGTACTTGATGAGGTTGTAGATGTCTACGCCCACCTCGCCTGCCACGGTTTCCTGGTCGTTGACGCGAATCACGATGCGGTTCGTGTCCACATAGTCGACCACGCCTCCGCGTCGCGCGGCGACCACGGTACCCGAGTCCTTGGCGGCAACTCGTTCCACACCGGTACCGACGAGCGCCTTCTCGGGGCGCAGTATCGGCACCGCCTGGCGCTGCATGTTCGCGCCCATCAACGCGCGGTTTGCGTCGTCGTGCTCCAGGAACGGCACGAGGGAGGCCGCAACCGAGACGATCTGGGTGGGCGCCACATCCATGTACTGGATGCGCTCAGCGGAAGTCAGGATCGATTCGCCGTTGTCGCGCGCGCTCACCAGTTCATCAATCAGTTTGCCGTCCTTGTCCAGCGTCGCGCTGGCCTGAGCGATCACATACTTGCCTTCTTCGATCGCGGACAGGTAGTCGATCTGATTCGTCACCTTGCCGTCGGCAACCCGGCGATACGGTGTTTCCAGGAAACCGTATTCGTTGAGCTGCGCGTACAGAGCCAGCGAATTGATCAGGCCGATGTTCGGGCCCTCCGGCGTTTCGATCGGGCACACGCGCCCATAGTGCGTGGGGTGCACGTCGCGCACTTCGAAACCGGCGCGTTCGCGCGTCAAGCCGCCCGGGCCGAGGGCCGAGACGCGCCGCTTGTGTGTGATCTCCGACAGCGGATTGGTCTGGTCCATGAACTGCGAGAGCTGGCTCGCCCCGAAGAACTCCTTCAACGCCGCGGAAATCGGCTTGGAGTTGATCAGGTCGTGCGGCATCAGCGCTTCAGTCTCGGCCTGACCGAGACGCTCTTTCACCGCCTTCTCAATTCTTGCCAGGCCTGAGCGGTACTGGTTCTCGGCGAGTTCGCCGACACAGCGCACGCGGCGATTGCCCAAGTGATCGATGTCGTCGACTTCACCGCGGCCGTTGCGCAACTCCACCAGGATCTTCACGACGTCCAGGATGTCGTCGTTGGACAGCGTCATCGAGCCTTCGGGGACGTCGCGTCCGACCCTCGCATTGAACTTCATGCGTCCGACGCGCGAGAGATCATAGGTGTCAGCGTTGTAGAACAGCCGATGGAACAGCGCCTCGACCGCGTCTTCCGTCGGCGGCTCGCCGGGGCGCATCATGCGGTAGATGGCCACACGTGCGGCGAGCTGGTCAGCGGTTTCGTCTGCCGCCAGCGTCTGCGAGATGTAGTTGCCTTCGTCGAGTTCGTTCGTGTACAGGCAAGGAATTTCCTGGACGCGCGCGAGCCGCAGTTTCTTCAGCAGCGTGTCGGTGAGCTCGTCGTTCGCCTTGGCGAGAATTTCGCCGCTTTCTGCGTCAACAACGTTGCGTGCCAGCATTCGACCCAGCAGGTAGTCTTCCGGAACGCTGATGTAATTGGTCCCGGTTTGCTCCAGCGTGCGCGTGTGGCGCGCCGTGATGCGCTTGTCTTTCTCGATGACGACGTTGCCAGCCTTGTCGGTGATGTCGAAACGAGCAATCTCCCCGCGCAGGCGGTCGGCGACGAATTCCATCTGCGCGCCTGAGTCCATCAAGCGGAAGTTGTCGAAGACGAAGAAGTGCGCCAGGATCGCTTCCGGGTTCAGGCCGATCGCCTTGAGCAGAATCGTCACCGGCATCTTGCGCCGACGATCGACGCGGAAGTACAGCAAGTCTTTCGGGTCGAATTCGAAGTCGAGCCACGAGCCGCGATACGGAATGATGCGCGCCGAGAACAGCAGCTTGCCGCTGGAATGCGTCTTGCCCTTGTCGTGCTCGAAGAACACCCCGGGCGAACGATGGAGCTGCGAGACGATGACGCGCTCGGTGCCGTTGACGATGAACGAGCCGTATTCAGTCATCAACGGGACTTCGCCCATGTAGACCTCTTGCTCCTTGATTTCCTTGACGGTCTTGGGCTGCGGTGACTCCCGGTCGTAGATGATCATCTGCAACTTGGCGCGCACCGCGGCGGCGTAGGTCAGGCCGCGCTGTTGACACTCGCGCGTGTCGAACGTCGGCTTGGCCATGTTGAATTCGATGAACTTCATCTCCACGAAACCGTTGTGCGAAACGATCGGGAACGCGGCGACGAATGCAGCCTGCAGGCCTTCGGTCTTGCGCTTTTGCGGCGGTACGTCTTTCTGCAAGAAGGCAACGTAGGAATCCTTCTGCATCGTCAGCAGGTAGGGTACGTTGAGAACGCTTTCGCGTTTGCCAAAGCTCTTGCGAATGCGTTTGCGTTCGGTATAGCTGTACGGGGTAGTTTGCTGCGCCATAAGTGGTTTCTCACTCCGTCTCAGGAAGCGCGGCTGGGCTCAAGCCCCGCTCCCGAAGGCGACTGTCTTTCGAGCCGGCGGCTCGAAGCTTGGTGGCTGGCCACTACCAGCCGCTGGCGGACAACTCCGGCATTGCACCGAAGCCCGACCAAACCCGTTCTCTGCAGTCGGATCAAAGAACACTGCAAAACGCGCGAGGCGCTTTGCGCTGTTCTCGTTGGCGACGCGTCAAGCGCCGCCATAAATCGAGCGGGAGCGTCGCGAGCGGCACGAGGTTGCGACGACGGACGCAGCCGTACTTGGGTACGGCGATGCGCTTGCCAAGTTCGGCAGTCGCGACATCGGGGCGCGCAGCAGCTCCGCGCCGATTTACTTGAGGCCGGCCTTGGCGCCGGCATCTTCCAGCTTCTTCTTGGCGGCTTCGGCATCGGCCTTGGAAATGCCTTCCTTGACGGGCTTCGGTGCGCCATCCACCAAGTCCTTGGCCTCCTTCAGCCCCAGACCTGTCAGCTCGCGCACCACCTTGATGACGGAGACCTTGTTCGCACCGATCTCGAGCAGCATCACGGTGAATTCAGTCTGCTCCTCGACCACCGCCGCCGCGGCACCACCGCCACCGCCGCCGCCCGGTGCGGCCATCGCCGCGGCGGACACGCCGAATTTCTCTTCGATGGCCTTGACCAGGCTGTTGAGGTCCATCACCGACATGCCGTCGAGTGCGGTCAAAAATGCGTCTTTGTCGAATGCCATGTTTGGCTCCTAATATTTCAAGATTGGTTGGATGTCGGGCTCAGGCCACGGCTGCCGCCGCGGCTTCGGGTGTTGCGTCCGCCGCAGGCTCGGCGCGCTTTTCTGAAATCGCCGCAATGACTCGCGCCAGGCGCGAAATGGGCGATTGCATCAGGCCGAGCAGCTGGGACAGCAGCACTTCCTTGCTCGGAATGTCGGCCAGGGCTTTCACTCCGGCGGCATCGAGCGCTTTGCCGGCATGGGCTCCGGCCTTGACGATCAGCTTGTCGTTCGTCTTGGCAAAGTCGGACATGACCTTTGCCGCAGCCACTGCGTCCTTCGAAAAACCGTAGATCAGCGGGCCGACCATGCTCGCCGCAGCCACCTCAAACGGCGTGCCAATCACGGCCCGGCGAGCCAGCGAGTTCTTCAACACGTGAAGATACACACCTCGCTCGCGCGCCTGCTTGCGCAGCACGTTCAAGTGATCCACGGTCATGCCACGGTATTCGGCCAGCGCCAACGTCTGTGAGCGCGCCACTTGGGCGGCTACATCCGTGACCACGGCTGCTTTCTCGTTGCGATTCAGACTCAAGGTCTACTCCTCACATCATGTGTCGCCGGGCCGTCACCAGCCCATTGCCACGCCACAACTCAGCGACCTTCTGAGCAGGAATCGAAATTCCATTTCAGCGGGACCGCCATCTGCGCTGGCCATTAAGCGACCTTTCGAGTCGCACCAGCGGTCTTGGACGGCCAAGCCCGGGAGGGCCTGCCCACCAACTTGCCGAGACAGACGCCTCATCGGACGCCCGCCTGTTGATTTCTCTGTCAGGTCTGGGAGCCAGCGCTGACGAGCGATGCAACATCGACCCGCGCTCCGACACCCATGGTTGAAGACACTGCCACTTTGCGAAGGTAGATGCCCTTGCTCGACGCCGGCTTTGCCTTGTTCAAGGCGTCGATCAACGCACGCAAGTTGCCACCAAGCTTGTCGGCGTCGAATGAACGACGGCCAATCGATGCGTGCACGATGCCGCCTTTGTCGACCCGGAACTGCACCTGACCCGCCTTGGCGTTGCGCACCGCAGTCGCCACGTCAGCGGTGACCGTGCCGACTTTCGGATTCGGCATCAGGCCACGCGGGCCGAGAATCTGGCCCAAGGTGCCGACAACGCGCATCGTGTCTGGGGAGGCGATCACCACATCGAAGTTGAGGTTGCCTGCCTTGATGTCAGCGGCCAAGTCGTCCATGCCGACGATGTCAGCCCCTGCGGCTCTTGCTTCTTCGGCCTTTGCCCCTTGTGCGAAAACGGCGACCCGCTTGGTCTTGCCGGTACCGTTGGGCAGCACCACGGCGCCGCGCACCACCTGGTCGGACTTCTTCGCATCGATGCCGAGTTGCACGGCAACGTCGATCGACTCATCGAACTTCGCGATCGCGCAGGCTTTGACGATGGTCAGCGCGCTGTCGAGCGGATACAGCTTGGTGCTGTCCACTTTGCCGGCAAGAGCCTTCTGGCGCTTGGTCAACTTGGCCATGTTCAAACCCCTTCCACGGTGACGCCCATCGATCGGGCTGAACCGGCAATCGTGCGTACCGCCGCTTCGAGATTGGCCGCCGTCAAGTCTTTCATCTTGGCCTTGGCAATGTCCTCGATTTGCGCGCGCGTCAGCTTGCCCACTTTGTCGGTGTGCGGCTTGGCGGATCCCTTTTCCAGCTTGGCGGCCTTCTTGATCAACACGGTAGCCGGCGGAGTCTTCAGAACGAACGTGAACGACTTGTCGGCAAACGCAGTGATGACGACAGGCAACACCAGCCCGGGTTCCATGCCTTGAGTCTGCGCATTGAATGCCTTGCAGAACTCCATGATGTTCAATCCGCGCTGACCCAGCGCCGGACCGATCGGGGGTGACGGGTTTGCCTTGCCCGCCGGGACTTGCAGCTTGATGAAGCCGACTATTTTCTTGGCCATCTTTACCTCTTGGTGCAACCCGACACGGATGCCGGTGTTGTTGAGTTCTAACGCGAAGGACTGGTTACCTTCGCTCCTCTTGCCGGTATCACGTCATCGGCAGCAACGGGCCACTTGTTTGCGAGTGCAGCCAACTCGATTCCATTGCGAGCGCCTGGCAGGCCTCAGACCTTTTCCACCTGCGAGAAGTCGAGTTCCACACCCGTCGCCCGACCGAAGATCGTGACCGACACGCGAACCTTGGATTTGTCGTAGTTGACGTCTTCGACGGCGCCATTGAAGTCGGTGAACGGGCCTTCCTTGACGCGCACCAGTTCGCCGATTTCCCATTGCACTTTCGGGCGCGGTTTTTCAACGCCTTCTTGCATTTGGGTCACGATCTTCATGACCTCCGCCTCGGAAATTGGCGACGGTCGATTCTTCGCCCCACCGACGAAGCCCGTCACTTTGTTGGTGTGCTTCACCAAGTGCCAGGTGTCGTCGTCCATCTCCATCTCGACGAGAACATACCCTGGGAAGAAGCGACGCTCCGAGACCGACTTTTTGCCGTTTTTCAGCTCGACAACTTCTTCCATCGGCACGAGGATGCGACCAAACTTGCTTTGCAGCTCAGACCGGTCGATGCGCTCGCGCAGGTTGCGCTCGACGGCCTTTTCCATTCCGGAATAGGCGTGAACGACATACCAACGCAAGTTGGTGCGCGCGGCAGCGGCTTCAGTGGCCGCGGGCTGCAGTTGTTCGGTCATGTCGACGTCCCCCATTATTTCTTCCAGCCCAGGATCAGGTCGTACAAGACCCACTCGAGAGTCTTGTCCGTGAGCCAGAGAAACAAGGCCATGACAAACACGAAGGCAAAAACGTAACCCGTCATCTGCATCGACTCTTTTCGTGTCGGCCAAACGACTTTGCGCACTTCACGCGCCGAATCCTGGCCATAGGCGATGAGCTGCTTGCCGGGCTCGGAAGTGAAGAACAGCGCGACGCCCAGAGCCATCAGTGCCGCCAGCGCGACGATTCGCAGCCACAGGTCTTGCTGGCCCAAGACGTAAAACACGACGACGGCAGCGATGACCAACACGCCTGCCGCAGCGAGCTTGGCCTTGTCTGCCCCGGTGGAGACAGTTTGAACTTCAGGAATAGCCATGTCGTTTCGACTCAATCAGGCACCACGAGCAGATCTGCGGCACAAGTCCCGGTCACGGATCAGCGGGTCACTTCTCACCCACCTCACTTTGTAGCAGTCGTCTGCCAGTGCCCCGATCAGGGCATTTTTCTGGCAGGGGCGGAGGGCATCGAACCCCCAACCTCTGGTTTTGGAGACCAGCGCTCTGCCAATTGAGCTACGCCCCTATTGCCACTGACTCTGTTGATCGCTTCACTCGATGATCTTCGCCACCACGCCGGCGCCGACGGTTCTGCCGCCCTCGCGGATGGCAAAGCGCAGACCCTCTTCCATGGCGATGGGGTTGATCAGCTTGACCGTGATGCTCACGTTGTCGCCCGGCATCACCATCTCCTTGTCCTTGGGCAGCTCCACCGCACCGGTCACGTCGGTCGTGCGGAAGTAGAACTGCGGCCGGTAGTTGCTGAAGAACGGCGTGTGGCGCCCGCCCTCTTCCTTGCTCAGCACGTAGATCTCGGCCGTGAAGTGGGTATGGGGCTTCACACTGCCCGGCTTGCACAGCACCTGGCCGCGCTCCACATCCTCGCGCTTGGTGCCTCTGAGCAAAATGCCGACGTTGTCTCCCGCCTGGCCCTGGTCGAGCAGCTTGCGGAACATCTCCACGCCGGTGCAGACGGTCTTTTGGGTGGCGCGAATGCCCACGATCTCGATTTCTTCGCCCACCTTGAGCACGCCGCGCTCCACGCGTCCGGTCACGACGGTGCCGCGCCCGGAGATGGAGAACACGTCTTCGACGGGCATGAGGAACGCGCCGTCGATGGCCCGCTCGGGCGTGGGGATGTAGCTGTCCAGCGCGTCGGCGAGCTTCATGATGGCAAGCTCTCCGAGTTCACCCTTGTCGCCTTCCATGGCGAGCTTGGCGCTGCCATGAATGATGGGGGTCTTGTCGCCGGGGAATTCGTACTTGTCGAGCAGCTCGCGCACTTCCATTTCCACCAGCTCCAACAGCTCGGCATCGTCCACCATGTCGCACTTGTTCATGAACACGACGATGTAGGGCACGCCGACCTGGCGCGCGAGCAGGATGTGCTCGCGGGTCTGGGGCATGGGGCCGTCGGCTGCGGAGACGACCAGGATGGCCCCGTCCATCTGCGCCGCACCGGTGATCATGTTCTTGATGTAGTCGGCGTGGCCCGGGCAGTCCACATGCGCGTAGTGGCGCTTGGACGTTTCGTACTCGACGTGGGCGGTGTTGATGGTGATGCCGCGCGCTTTTTCTTCCGGAGCCGCGTCGATCTGGTCGTAGGCCTTGGCCTCGCCGCCGAACTTGGCCGCCAGCACGCTGGTCAGTGCCGCGGTCAGCGTGGTCTTGCCATGGTCAACGTGACCGATCGTGCCCACGTTCACGTGCGGCTTCTTGCGTTCGAATTTGCCTTTGGCCATGTCGCTTGTCTCCTATCTCATTTTCCGCGGGAGGTGATGATCGCGTCGGCCACGTTCTTCGGGGCCTCGGTGTAGTGCTTGAACTCCATCGTGTACGTCGCGCGACCTTGCGACATCGAGCGCAGCGTCGTCGAGTAGCCGAACATCTCCGACAACGGGACTTCTGCCTTGATGACCTTGCCGCCACCGGCCATGTCGTCCATCCCTTGCACCATGCCGCGGCGCGACGACAAGTCACCCATCACCGAGCCGGCATAGTCTTCCGGCGTTTCTACTTCCACCGCCATCATCGGCTCCAGGATCACCGGGCTGGCCTTGCGGCACCCATCCTTGAAGCCGAATGACGCCGCCATCTTGAAGGCGTTTTCGTTCGAGTCGACTTCGTGGTACGAACCGAAGGTCAGCGTGACCTTGATGTCGACGACCGGGTAGCCGGCCAGCACACCGGCGGGCAGCGACTCTTCCACGCCCTTCTTGACGGCGGGAATGAATTCGCGCGGCACGACACCGCCCTTGATCGCGTCGACGAACTCGAAGCCCTTGCCAGGCGTCTGCGGCTCCAGGCTCAACACGACGTGGCCGTACTGGCCCTTGCCGCCCGACTGGCGAACGAACTTGCCTTCGATATCGGTCACGGCCTTGCGAATCGTCTCGCGATAAGCCACCTGTGGCTTGCCTACGTTGGCCTCGACGCCAAACTCGCGTTTCATGCGGTCGACAATGATTTCCAGGTGCAGCTCGCCCATGCCCGAGATGATGGTCTGGCCACTCTCTTCGTCGGTGCGCACCCGGAAGGACGGATCTTCCTGGGCCAGACGGCCAAGCGCGACGCCCATCTTTTCCTGGTCGGCCTTGGTCTTGGGTTCCACTGCCTGCGAAATCACGGGCTCGGGGAAGACCATGCGTTCCAGCGTGATGATCGAATCCGGATCGCACAGCGTCTCGCCGGTCGTCACGTCCTTCAAGCCCACACACGCCGCGATGTCGCCGGCCAGGATTTCCTTGATCTCTTCGCGCTGATTCGCGTGCATCTGCAAGATACGGCCAATGCGCTCTTTCTTGCCGCGGATCGGGTTGTAGACGGAGTCTCCCGACTTCAGTACGCCCGAATAGACGCGCACGAACGTCAGCTGGCCGACGTAGGGGTCGGTCATCAGCTTGAAGGCGAGCGCGGCGAACTTTTCGCTGTCCGCGGCCTTGCGCGACGTGGCCTTGTCGTCGTCGTCCATGCCCGGCACCGGCGGGATGTCGATCGGCGACGGCATGAACTCGACCACCGCGTCGAGCATGCGCTGCACACCCTTGTTCTTGAACGCCGAACCGCACAGCATGGGCTGTATTTCGGAGGCAATCGTGCGCAGCCGCAGGCCCTGCTTGATCTCGGCCTCGGTCAGCTCGCCCGACTCAAGGTACTTGTTCATCAGCTCTTCGCTGGCTTCAGCGGCAGCCTCGACCATGTTCTCGCGCCACTTCTTGGCGTCGGCCAACAGCTCGGCGGGGATTTCGCGGTAGTCGAACTTCATGCCCTGCGAGGCCTCGTCCCAGATGATGGCTTTCATCTTGGTGAGGTCGATCACGCCGGTGAAGTTCTCTTCCGAACCGATGGGAATCACCACCGGCACCGGATTCGCCTTCAGGCGCGTCTTCATCTGCTCATAGACCTTGTAGAAGTTCGCGCCCGTGCGGTCCATCTTGTTGACGAACGCCAGACGCGGCACCTTGTACTTGTTGGCTTGGCGCCAAACCGTCTCCGACTGCGGCTGCACGCCGCCCACGGCGCAATACACCATGCACGCGCCGTCGAGCACGCGCATCGAGCGCTCGACTTCGATCGTGAAGTCGACGTGACCCGGCGTGTCGATGATGTTGATGCGATGCTCGGCAAAGCCGAGTTCC